>NZ_JAIUGP010000017.1:0-156194 GCF_020164655.1 Mesorhizobium sp. AD1-1 | reverse complement strand
CTTACCGGGTTCGACACGTTCGAACCGGTTGCCACGCCCGTCACCGCGCCGCCAGGTGCCGCGCCGTCGGCGCCCAGGACGTCCGCCGTCCCGTCCGTCAGCACGTTGCCCCCCACCGACGCGCCTTCCGACACGCTGTTGGTGTCGGCGTGCGCCGTCGGCACGTCGTCGACGATGTCGATGACGATGGCTGCCGGGGCCGACGACGAGGTGCCGTCAGAGACGGTGAGCGAGAAGCTGTCGGTCTCGGTGACTGCCGGAACGTCCGTGGTCGGGCTGGTCAGCGTGTACTGATAGGCAGCAACGCCGGTTGCCGGGTTGTAGCCGGTGATCAGCAGCGTGCCGTGGTCGCCCTGGAAGGCCGAACCGTTGAGGCTGCCAATGGCAACCGTGACGCCGCCGATGGTGACGCTCTGCACGTCGTCGAGCCCGTCGGCGTCCGACACCGTGAAGGTGCCTGTTGCAACCGTGCTGCCGTCGCCGGCCGCAGAACCCGCCGCCAGACCTGCTTCATAGACCTGGTCATGCGCGCCGGCCGGGTTGCCCTGGTCGACGACGATCTGCGGCACGTCGTTGGTGCCGTTGATGGTGATGGTCAGCGTTGCCGCATCGGTGTCGCCGTCGGCATCCTTCATCGTGTAGTTGAAGGTCTCGGTCAGCGTCTGGCCGGCGTCCAGCGCCTGCACCGCCGGATCGGCGTTGTTGAGCGTATAGGTGTAGGTGCCGTCGGGATTGGCCACGAAGGTGCCGTGCGCGCCCGTCGTCGAGCCATCCCAGCTGACGAAGCTCGTCGGCGTGTCGGCGCCCGGCTGGTTGTTGGCATGCAGGTCGTTGGTCAGCACATTGCCGTTGACCGGCGAAAGCGCGTCCTCGCTGATGCTGTTGGTGTCGTTGACCGCATTGGGCACGTCGTCGACGATGTCGATGACGATGGCTGCCGGGGCCGACGACGAGGTGCCGTCCGAAACGGTGAGCGAGAAGCTGTCGGTCTCGGTGACTGCCGGAACGTCCGTCGTCGGGCTGGTCAGTGTGTACTGATAGGCCGCAACGCCGGTTGCCGGGTTGTAGCCGGTGATCAGCAGCGTGCCGTGGTCGCCCTGGAAGGCCGAACCGTTGAGGCTGCCAATGGCAACCGTGACGCCGCCGATGGTGACGCTCTGCACGTCGTCGAGCCCGTCGGTGTCCGACACCGTGAAGGTGCCTGTCGCAACCGTGCTGCCGTCGCCGGCCGCCGAACCCGCCGCCAGACCTGCTTCATAGACCTGGTCATGCGCGCCGGCCGGGTTGCCCTGGTCAACGACGACCTGTGGGACGTCGTTGGTGCCGTTGATGGTGATCTCGACCGTTGTCGTCGAGGTGTCGCCGTCGCCATCGGTCAGCGTGTAGGTGAACGTGTCCGTCAGATGCTGGCCGGTGGTCAGCGCCTGGACCGCCGCAGCGCCGTTGTTCAGCGTGTAGCTGTAGTGGCCGTCCGCATCGATCGTGATCGAACCGTAACTGCCCGCCACGGCCGACCCGACATGGCCCGAGGCCGATGTGACCGTGCCTGCCTCGACGCCCGTTACCGTCGCCCCGTCCGCGCCCTTAACGTCGGCGACGCCGTCCGTCACATTCGCGTCCGCGCCGCCGCTGGCCGTGATCACGTTGCCGTCCGCGACCGTCGCGCCGTCTTCCGTCACGCTGTCCGTATCGGCAACCGCGGTCGGCACGTCGTCGACGATGGCGACGGCAAAGGTGGTGCTGGCCGAATCGCCGTCGACGTCCGTGACAGTGATGCTGAAATTGTCCGGAACCGTGTCGTTGGGATCGAATCCGTTCGTGTGCTCGGGATGAGTGACCGATTCGGTCACCGTGTAGTTATATTCGATGGCGCCGGTGCTCGGATTGTAGGAGACAATCGTCAGAAAGCCGAAATCGCCAGGAATCTGCTGGCCGACGCCGGTGACGGCGACACCGTTGATAACGATCGACCCGATTCCATCCGGTGCGTCGATGCTGATCGTTCCGATGCCTGAGGTTTCGGAATTGCTTGGCGCGTCGCTGCCGGGCGATTGTGTCTGGTTGCCATCGAGGCCGGTTTCACTGGCCGCTTCGGTCGGGGCAAGCAGTGACGTGGCCACCACTGAAACCGGCCTGTCGACGATGGACGGGAACAGTTCGCGGCGATCCAGAAGCCCAAACTGCAAGGCGGTCGGCGGCAGCAATGCCGACAGGTCGAACCCGTCGCCGATGCCGCCGGGGGGAACCGAGAAATCACCGCCTGCGCTTGAATTCGAACCGCCGGGGCCGGCCGAGATGGAACCGTCGGCGCCGAAGGCGACATCGACATGGCTGGCTTCCAGCGCCGCCAGCAGCGCAACGCGCGGCACCTCGACGTCGCCGATGATGAAGGTCGGCACGTTCAGGGCGCCATCCTTGATCACGATCACCGAGCCGTCGGCCTGCTCGAGCACAAGGTTTTGGCCGTCGACCTTAATGTTGTCGATGGAGGCGTTGGCCGGAAGCCTTACCACGTGGCTGGCGTCGGCTACATATTCGTGCTGCGCAGCTGCCGGCAGCGTCTTCGCTTCCGCGGGGGCTTCCGGCTTGACGGGCGCTCCGCCGCCGACATCGACCGGCACCGGTTCGGACGCTGCCGGTGCGGCCTGCTGCGTCGAATTTGCCTGTGCGACCCGGATCTCCGCCGGCGATGCCTGATCGCCGTGTTCACTGGACGCGGAATGCTCGTTCAAGGAACCCGAAAAGCTGTCCAACTCGATATTGTTCGTCATGGCTGAAACCCCTCCGATATTTACCGGATAGAGACAGCGGCCATTTCTACTTTGCAACTGCCCCCTAATCTATTTCATATACTATGATATGCATTGCTCGGCATTTTTTACACGTGGTAAACCGCGACAATATAACCTGATATATGCTGGCTTCCGGAGGCTTCCCTGACGGAGGACTGGCCGGGATTTTTTGGTAAATCAAAGTATAAAATTGAATAAAATTTTAAATAAAATAGATGAAGACAGTTGCTGGATATTTATCCACCTTCCTTTCCAATAATTTGAGACAAGATTGGTAGCGTCCACAGTCAAAGGTGGGCGTTATGAAAAAGCAAAAATCGGTTCCGGGGAAAACCGGGCTCCAGATGCTCCTGCTGGCAATCGGGCTTGTCGGCCTGGCGGGGCCGTCATTCGCGAGCGATATCGCCGCACCCGGCAGGCCCCAGGAGAAGGTCCAGACGCCGCCCTGTCTCGGCGGTGTTTCACTGACGAGGCCCCAGCCCTGGCAGCCTGCGGACGCTTACCGGATCGGTATGGTCACCGGCAGCTATAGCCCGGATGTCGACCGCGGGGACGGCTCGTCAACGGCGCGAGATGACGCCGGGATAGATCCGGTGCAGACCGCGTCGATTATTCCAGGGGTCTTCGGATCGGTTGCCTTGTCCATGCGCAATTTTCCCGTCGCGGCGCGCTGGGCGCCTGTCTACCGGGCAATCACCGCTTGTTCGGCAGGCAGCCCCTGCGAGCACAAGAGCACGGCTTTTGCCGGCATGATCGCTGCCGCTCAAGGCAAGGGATTCAGCGAGAAGCTGTCCTTCGTCAACAGCAGCGTCAATCGCCTGATCGCCTACAGGAAAGACAGCCTCGTCTACGGCAAGCTCGACTATTGGGCGAAGCCTTCGGAGATTCTCGAGCGGCGAGCCGGCGATTGCGAGGATTTTGCCATCCTCAAGATGACGGCCCTGCTGAGGGCCGGCATTCCGACGCAAAGCATGGCGCTTGTCGTCCTCCAGGATCGCAAGAGAGGCTTCTTTCACGCAGTGCTGTCGGTGAGCACAGGCAGCGGCACCTTCATTCTCGACAGCCTCAGCAACACCGTTATGCGTGACAGCGATCTCCCGGATTACGTCCCGCTCTATTCGTTCAGCACCGACCGGGCCTGGATCCACGGTTCAAGACCGGGCGGCGCCCAGATGGCCGACATCAAGGGCGGTTTCGCAACCGTCGCACCCGGCGAAGGTTTTCAGCCATAGGGTTTCGGCCAGTCCAAGCCATAGGTTCTCGCCAAGACTGGCGGGCATTCAGCCGCCGAAGACGAACGCCATCAGCAGTTCCGGCTCGAGCACCGGGGCCCGCACCGCATTCAACTGCCCCCGGTATCGACGGTCGCCCGCGCCGATGACAAAACCGGTGGCCACCGGCGATTCGCCATTGGCGTCGAGCCGCGTGAAGATATCGGCCACATTGAGGTCCAGCGCCAGCTTGAGGTCGTGCCGTGCGTCATCGCTTGGGGCGATCGGCAATTGGCGCTTGACCAGTTGCTGGAACGGCGCGTTGAACGACAGGATCTTCTTCGAAGAAGCCAGGGCAAAGGCCGGAGACGGGCACGCGACCAGTATGGCGTTGATGGTGTTGATCGATGCAAGCCTTCGCAAGGTCAGGTTTTCGTCGCCCAACCCACGCATGCAGGCCACCCTGATCGCGGATGTCAGATTGCCTGTCTGGGCCTGGCTTTCGGCGATCTCGTCGATGAGCATGCCGATCGTGCACTTCCTGCTTTCGGCCATCTGCTTCAGCGACATCCAGAATGCCCGCTCCAGACGAATGCCGCGCCGTATGCCACCGCGCGCCACGACCCGAAACTCCAGCCCGAAATCCTCGGCGGCGACTGGCGCAAGCAGCCGCTCGCGATCGGAATGATGAGGGCTGGCGCTACCGCTCACTCATCGCCTCCTCGCGCGCTTTGTTGATCGGCTTCAGGAGGTAGTGCAGGATCGTCTTGCGCCCGGTCTTGATGTCGACCGAGCAGATCATTCCGGGGATGATCGAATAGGCCTTGCCGTCTCTTTGAAGGGTCGATTTGTCCGTCGCCACGCGCACCTGATAATAGGGCTCCCCCGTTTTCTGATCGACCAGGCTGTCGGCTGTGATGTTGGAGACCTTGCCCTCGATGCCGCCGAAGATCGAGAAATCATAGGCGGTGACCTTGATAAGGGCTTCCTGGTCGGGCCGGATGAAGGCGACATCCCGCGGCGAGACCCGTGCCTCCACCAGCAACGTTTCGGAGGTTGGCACGATGCCGGCCACGACGGCGCCAGGCTGGACGAAGGCGCCGACCGTGTTCAGCTCCAGCGTGTTGACGATGCCGTCCACGGGAGACCGGATATCGGTGCGCGCGACCTTGTCGGTGGCTCCCCTTATGGTCTCATCCACCACCGAAAGGTCCGCCAGCGCCTGGGTAAGGTCGTCCAACGCCTCCTGCTGCAATTGCAGGCCGAGTTCCTCGACCTGAAGCTGGGCTTCCGTGATCGACGATTTGATCTTCTTTATCGTTTCGCCGGCAAGGTTCAGCTGGCCGTTGAGTTCGGTCTGCTCGCGCTCTACCCGGAGCTGCTCGGTCCTTGCCATCAGGCCTTTCTTGACCATCGCATCGACCAGTTTTGCCTCCTGGTCGCTGACCGCCAGGTTCTTGGTAAGACGATCGGAATTGGCCTCCGCCTCGGCAAGTTCCTTCTCGCGCTGATCGAGGCGTGACTTGAGCACGGACAGCTTGTTGTCGAAGTTCCCGCGCCGGGCGATGAGCAGCTTCTGTTCATTGTCGCAGATTTGCGGAGCGACCGACTGGATGTCCTGCGGGCACGGAAATGGGCCCGAGAGATTGCCGGCCTGTTCGTATTTCAGCCTTGCTATGCGCACTTCGAGCGCGCGCGCCTTGGCCTGCTGCTCGCCAAGGCTGGACGTGTTGAGCGTGTTGTCCAGGCGGATGATGAGATCGTTCTTCTTGACGACCTGGCCGATCGTCACGGCGATTTCCTGAACGACACCGGCCTCGCTCGCCTGGATGATCTGGGTCTTGGAAGCAGGTATGACCTTGCCGTCGCCCCGTGCGATCTCATCGACTTCGGCAAAGGACGCCCAGGCGACAAAAACGACGAAGAGCGCTCCGATGATGAATATGGACGCCGACGCAAACAGCGGCGGTCGATCTTCCCTGGCAAGCATTTCCCACGCCCCAACGCATTGGATGCAGCAATAATTGTTTTGTCAGGCGCTTGTTTTCTGCAACGCCTGTATGACTTGGTCCTTCGGTCCGTCGGCAACGATTTTGCCCTGTTCGATAACGATCAGGCGGTCGGCCAGCTCAAGCATGCTGAACCGATGTGTGGAGACGATCAGCGTGGTGTCGCGGTCAAAGGCGACTTTGAGCTGCTTGATCAACTGGCGTTCGGAAGCAAGATCCATCGAGCCCGACGGCTCGTCCAGAAAGACGATTTTCGGTTTGGTCAGCAGCAGGCGCGCGATTGCCACCGTCTGCCTCTGGCCGCCGGAAAGATTGGTGCCGCGCTCGCCGACATTCATGTCGTAGCCGCGCGGGTGGCGTGAAACGAAATCGTCGACGCCGGCCGCCTTTGCCGCTTCGATGATCTGTTCGTCTGTAGCCTCGGGGCATGCCATCAGGAGGTTTTCCTTGATGGTGCCCGAGAACAGGTCGCCGGCCTGCGCAACGATGCCGACCGCGGCGCGAACCTCGGACGGGTGATACTGGCGAATGTCGATCCCATCCAGCAGCAACTCACCGGAAGTCGGCAGGAAGAGCCGGCCGACCAGCCGACCCATCGTCGTCTTTCCCGATCCTATGCGGCCGATGATGCCGATCCGCTCACCCGGCTTGACCGAGAAATTCAGGCCGGTCAAAACTTCGTTTTCCGAGCCTGGATAGACAAACCCGACATTCCTGAACACCATCGCCCCCTTGCGGATGGGGCGGTTGACGAAGCCCACCGTGTCGGGCCGGTCTTCCGGTTGAGCCATGATCGAATTCACCATCCTCAGCGAGAGCATGGCCTGGCGGAACCGGGACAACGTTATGGCGATCTGGCCGAGCGGCGCCACGGCCCTGCTCGCCAGCATCACCGTTCCTATGATTGCTCCTGTCGAAACATGCCCTTCCGAGAAGGCATAGGCGCCGGCCACGACCAGGGCGACGGTCACCAGCTGCTGTATGGACTGGGTGATGTTGCCCGCCGCCGCCGAAAGCTGCTTGATCTTCTCGGACGTGTTGGCGGCGTTCTTGGAGTGCTCTCCCCATTTCCGCAGCAGATACGCCTCGGCGCGCAGCGACTTGATGGTCTCCAGCGTCGAGATCGATTCGACCAGCAGGGCCTGGCGCTGCGATGCTTCGTTCATCGAGGCGGCGACGCGCTTGCCGATGCGGCGCTGGGTGACCAGGCCGACGATGACGGACATCACGAAGGCCAGCGCCGGTATGATCACCAGCCAGCCGCCTATTGCATAGATCACAAGGAGAAAGACGAAGACGAATGCCGTGTCGATGAACACGCTTATGGTGTTGGAGGTGAAGAACTCCCTGACGAACTCATATTGCGTGACCCTGTTTGCGTATTCGCCGGTCGAGCCGGGGCGCGCCGAAAGCGACGAGTTCAGCACTTTTTCGAACAGCAGATAGGATATCCGCAGATCCGCCTTGCGCCCGGCATAGTCGATGAGGGAAGCCCTTGCCGTCTTCAAAAGCAGGTCGAACAGGATGACCGCACCGATGCCGAGAGCCAGGACCCACAGTGTCGATATCGCCTTGTTCGGCAGGATCCTGTCGTAGACGTTCATGGTGAAGATCGGCGAGGCTATGGCCAGCAGATTGATGAACACCGCCGCCAGGACGACTTTCGAGTAGGTGCGCCAGAAAGCGCCCATCGTCCCCGTAAGCCAATGTCTTCGCTCGATCCTGGCCGCCGAGCCGACCGACATGGTCTCGGCGGCATTGGCATAGGTGATCGAAAAGGAAGCGCCGCCGCTGATGTAGCTGGCGGCCAGTTCCGACCGGCCGATCGTGGTGCGGCCGTCTTCCTGGGGCGCGGTGATATACGCATCGCCTTCGCCTAGAGCCAGCAGGGCGACGGGCAATTGGCTGACGCGAAAGACGATGGCCGGCAGGTCGATACGCCCCCTGAGAAAATCGCGATGATTGAACTCGGTGACTTCCAGGCCGATGCGTTCGGCAAGGTGCCTGATGTCGTCGGCCGCAATTCGCGTGTCCGAGAGCGGCACGCCGGCAAACAGCACGGTCTCCGCGCTCGGCCTGCCGAGATATCCGGCAACGGCCGAGAAGCAGGCCTTGAACGCCTCCTTCGGGGAGAGGATGTTGGGTTGCTGGTTCACGATCTGCCCGTCAGGACGCTCGCTGGACCTTGTGCTGTCCTATTTCTTCCTCACCGGAGCGAGAATATCGAATGGCAGGTCGTTCTTCTGCTCCGATGGCGTCCGCGCATAGGTTTCTGTGTCCGCGGTTTCCGGTGCTGCGAACTCGGTGCGTGCATAGGCCGTCGCTTGCTTTGCCGGCTCGAGATTCATCGTTTTCAGCAACTGTCCGGTCGCGGCCAGGAGCCGGTACTGGGCAAACAGCGATGCGTAGGACGCGGTATCCGCCAGCGTTGCCGTGTTGAACCGTGTATTCTGCGCATCGAGCACGTCGAGCAGCGAGCGCTGTCCGACCTTGAACTGCTCGCGATAGGAAGCAACCAGCTTCTCATTGGCAGCGGCTTGTTGCCTCAGAGTCTTTGCCAGATCGGCTTGCCGGAAACGGCGATCCCATGAGGTGCGAACGGCTTCCTCGATTTCGCGCTGGACCTGATGCAGCGCGAGACGCTGTTCACTGGTGCGGCGGATCTGTTCCTGCTCGTTGGCCTTGTCGATGCCACCGCGGTAGAGGTTCCAGCGCAGGACCACGCGCGCCTGCAGGTCGGTGGTGTCGCCATCGTCGCCGTCAATGTCGGTTCCTGCCCGGGCCCGACCTTCAGCGATGATGGAGGGGCCAAATTTTGCCCGCGCAGCGTCCACGAGGGAGGCCGCCGCGTCGATGTCGCTGTTGGCCATGTGTACGCGCGGATTGCTTTCCCGCGCCAACCCTATCGCGTCGTCGAGCGAGCGCGGGAGTGCGGCCGAAACATCGCCGGGCCTCGAAGGGCTGGTCAGTGGCTTTCCGACGGTTTTGAAGAAGCGGATCTTGGCCGCTTCCAGTTCCTCGGTCGCCTCCTGCATGCGCGCCTTGGCGGCGAACAGCCGTTCCTCGGCCTGTTGCCGGTCGGCCTCGTTCAGCGCGCCGCCCGAGATGCCTTGCCGGATGTCGCCGAGAATTGCCTGGTGGAAGCCGAGATTCTTCTTCGCTTCGGCAACGATCGAGGCCTGCAGCATGTATTCCAGATAGTCCTGGACAACGGACAACCCGATGAATTCGGACCGTTCCAGAACGCGGAACGAAGCGCCGTCGACGCGCGATGCCTGACGGTTCAATTCGGCCCGCCTTCCGCCGCTGTCATAAAGCGTCTGCGAAACGGTAAGATCCGTTTCAGCCGGATAGAGCGCATCGCCTTCGATGGAAAGAGAGCGCCGGGACGGATTGTCGAGCCGGCGAACGCCAGCCGATGCCTCGACATCGACACTGGGAAGATAAAGGCCCTTGGCCTGCCGCAACTCGAACTCGATGGCTTCGCGATTTTCGATCGCCTGTCCAATCTCGGGATTGGACTCCACAGCGACAGCCATCGCCTCCTTGAGCGTGAGCGCGTGAGCACTGCCGCAGGTCAGCATGGTGGCCGCCATCAAAAGACCAAGGCGCCTGCCTATGGTCGACATGTTTGTCGTATTCATTAATCCCACCCTAACGTTTCCCCAGCGTCCTTTTCAGAGCGCTAACCAAGCCAAGGCCTGCCCGTCGGTGGATTATTCACAGATTCACGAAATATGTGAGCGATTATTGATTTAGAGATCGCTAAATAGCCTTTTTGGGCAACAAGGCTGCGAGATGTAGCAAAAATAGCACATAACGTCGGCTCGCTGCGGTTGTATCCGGACGCCGCATTCAGTGGGAAAGCACAAAAAACGGCAGGCCAGTGGGCCGGTATGGCCAGAATCATGGCCGGTTCGGATAGCGGCTGTCGATGATCCAACCTGAAGTTGAGCCCTTTTTCGGGCGCGTCCCTTTGGATGCCGCGCCCAAAAATACTCCATCGCGGCGGCCGGCGTACGCTTCATGTGGCTCACTGCGGCCAAAAGCTGGTCAGCGCGCACCCTAATTTGCGCTCAACGCCACCATGCGGTCGAGCGCCGCGGTCAGGCCGCGAAGCGACACAGGGAAGCTCAGCGGGGTCTCGGCGTCCGTCGTGACATTGAGCTTCAGCACCGAGCCTCCCCTCAGCTTTCCAAGCGTCGGCCGATCGATCGTAAAGACGGAGACGCAACCCGTCGGCAGGCAGGTCCTGAAGCGCTGCGGGGACAGCGGCGGTTGATCGTCGATCTGCAGCGTCACGCCCGGATCAAGGAGGATGCCGAAGGGCAGAAGCAGGGTAGCCGTCGTCGAACCGTCCGGGCGTGCCGCGATCTCCATGGCAAGAAGCCTCTGCCCGTTCTGCTGAACCTGGTCTTGCGCAAGCGAGCACACTCTCGCCTTTTCCCGTACCGAACAGGTCACGCTCCAGTCCTGATAGACCTCACGCAGCGATGAGGGTCCATCCGGGACAGCCGCCACCTGTTGCTGGGCAGACGCCGGCGACATCAATGAGAATAGAATTGCTCCACATGCGGAGACGGCCTTCGGGCCAAGCTTCATGTGCAGACCCATTCGCGGATCTTGCATTTCTCTCCCGTCGCCTCGCAGGCCTGCAAAGCGAGATCCTCCGCTTCCCGACGGGTCTCGGCCGAGTTCACGCCCCAGGGCGTGAAACGGTTCTCCACTTTGTCTGCCACGGCAAGCGCACCGCAGTGCTTGTAGGGAAAGCCGGTCTCGTCGTCATCATTCCAATGGCGATGGTTGCGGAAGACGGTGACGACGTTGCAGGCCTTTCCGCCTGCGTTCTCGCAATATTTCTGTGCGATGTCCTTCGCTTCCTGCCGCTTGTCGGCGCCCCAGAAGAAGCCGTATTTGCTATCGGCCTGCGAATAGGCAATGGCCGCCCATATGCCCTTTTCTTCCTGTTGCGGTTCCGATGGGGCCACAAGGTCGGCTGAGACGACTTGTCCGCTCCACAACAAGGTCAAGCCCAAAACTGCCAAAGCCTGCAATCTCATGGTCGGCATCCTTTCTTTGACCTCACTCGCTTCGCGTCCTACTTCGCCGCCGAAGCAAGGGAGATCACCACACAGCTTTTGCCCGTCGGCAGGAGAAGCGCTTCACCGGCATTGCCGCCGAGCTCGTAGACCTCGACCTGCCCGAGATGGTCGGTGATCTTGCTGCCCTGCGGCAGGATGGATGCGATGTCGGCGCACGGGCTGGCGAATGGCGCCACCCGCACCATCGCCCCTTCGCAACCCGTGGCGGTGGGCGATGCGAAGACGATGCCGGCGGCCGGTCCGCTATAGCGTTCCGACGCATAGTCCATGCCGACAAAGGCCTGGATGGCGTGCTTGTCGGCGGCCTGGTCGTTCCACAGGGATTTGACGCTGTATTTCGTGCCGGTCGTCAGGATCTGTCCGAGCACTGGATAGACGGTCGAGCAGGCCTGCACACCGGCCTGCTTGACATGCTCGAGGAAGGGCGTGTCCGGAAGCACGGGGGCCGCCGCTGTTGCTGCAGGTGCGGCCGTCGCGCCGCCGACCAGATTGGCGACCGCGGCGTAATTCCCGGCGGCGAAGCCAAGCCCCGCCACGACCAATCCCAGCAATGAATATCCGGCCAGGCGTGGCCAGCGCCGCCTTGGGGGCTCGGCCCGCCTCTGCCGATCCGCCTCGACGCTCGGAGTGCGTTTGGCGGACGTGAACTGGTCCTGCTGGCTCATGGTGGCGCCTCGGTTATTTGAGTGGTGAAAGGGCGTCTGACAGCCCCTTGAGCGTTGCGGTAACGGTGATCGTCTGCCCATCGACCGTCGAGTAGGAGATCGCCGGCGTCGCGTTCTGCGATATCTGCCGGCGCATGACGGGGCCGACCGGCAACATGCCGACACAGACCATTTCGTTGCAGCCGTTCAGCTGCACGTCGATCGGCTGCTTCTGTCCATCGAATTTCACGGACACCAGGCCATCGCTCCTGGCGTTCGGGGCGGTGCGCAGGATCATGTACGGCTTGCCGTCCTGGGTGGCGGCAAGCGACCAGCTGAAGGCCATCTTGCCGGACGCGTCCTCGATGATCTGCGAGACGTTGCAGACCTTCTTGCGGGCTTTGAGGTTCTCGTCGCAGATCAGCGTCCAGTTGTCGAATGGGCGTATGGTGCGCTGGTAGTCTCCGAGCTTCACCTCGGGCGGGAGCACCACGTCCGAAGGCTTGATCCTGTAGGTCGACGCGACCTGCCCGGCGGCCGGCACGAGGCCGCCGCAAAGCGCCAGGCAGGTCAGGGCAACAAGTCCTTTCATCCCTGCCTCAGTTCAAGGTGAAGCTGATGCCGGCGCCGACGCCGACATGCCCACCCGCTGCCGTGCCCGACAGATTGCCGCGGATGCGGCCGTCCTCGCTGGTGTAGCCCGCACCGAAGGCGAAGGCGCCTGCGTCGCGCCAGAGGCCGCCACCCGCCGCGACGCTCAGCTTTCCGGGCCGGTCGTCGTAGCGCAGCGAGGCGGCGGCGAGACCTATCGCGGCCGCCTGCCGGGCCTCGTCGCGGATGCCGTTGATGTCCGAATTGAGCTGGCCGAGCTTCTGGTCGGTATAGTCGTTGGCCTGCTGCAGGGTCGTGGCGGCTACCTTGTCGGTGTAGTCGTTGGACGTATCGATAGCGTAAGCCACGCGGTTGTCCGTATAGCTCTTGCCGGCGGTCAGGCCCTGGTTCATCTGGTCGACATTGACCGCATCGGTCCCTTTGACGCCGGGGCCGACATTGGAGATGACGACCGGCGCGTTGACGTCGCCACCCTGCAGCGTGATGGTGTTCGACTTGACGCCGCCCGGGGCGTCATAGGTCACCGCGTTCTGGGTGAGGTTTCCGACGCCGGCTTTCAAATCCTCGATCGCCGTGTTGGTGGCGTAGAGCTGCGAGCCGTTGATCGCATCCGTGCTGCCGGCATCGACGCGCCCGGCGGCGACGTTGGTGATCGTCCGCTCGGCGCCGGCATCGCCGACGCTGACGGTTCCGGTCGGAGTCGTTCCGGCGAAGGTGTAGGTCTTGCCGCCGATGACGGTGCTGGAGGTGCCGACGGCTGTCTGCGTCACCGAGCCGGAGCCGAGCGCCACATCGTTGGCGTTGTTGGCATGCGCACCCTGGCCGAGCGCGACGGCGCCCGCCCCGGTAGCCGTCGAGCCATGGCCCGCAGCCACGCTCTCGGCGCCGCTCGCCACGCTTTCCGGCCCGATCGCCACCGCGTTGGTGCCGCCGGCGATGCTGTCGGCCAGCGTCGAATTGGCGTGGAAGTATTTGATGCCGCCGCCATTGCTGATGGTGGTCAGGGCATTGTCGACGGCCGTCAGGCCGTCATAGACGGTCGAGTAGTTGTTGCCCTGGATAGTGTAGGTCGGGCCGGTGATCGAGCCGTCGGGATTGATCGTGGTAACGCCGCCGAACAGGTCGGTGACGTTTTTCGTCACGCCGCGCAACTGCGAGACGTTGACGCCGTCGGTGTCGGCCGAGCCCGCCGCGACATTGGTCAGCTTGCGTTCGGCCCCGGCGGCGCCGATCGACACCTCGCCGACCGAGGTCTGCGGACCGGCGAGCGCGAAGGCCGTGTAGCCGGCCTGCGCGCCGACCGTGGTGATGGATTGCGCACCGAGCGCCACGCTGTTGATGAAGGTGCTCTGGGCGCCGGCGCCGAGCGCCACCGACTGGACACCGGACGCCAGCGAATTGGTGCCGAGCGCCAGGCCGTCGGCCAGCAACACATGGGCGTTCTGGCCGATGGCCGTTCCGCCGGGCGCTGTCAGGTCGACGATGGCGCCATTGCCGATGCCGATGCCATTGTCGCCGTTGACGACAGTCGTCGGGCCGACCGCGACCGATTCCGCGCCGACCGCGAGCGAGTCGCCCGCCGCCGAATTGGCGTGGAAGTATTTCGTCGAGGTAACCGATACGGCAGCGATGGCGCCGGCGAGCTGGCGCACCGTCACTGCGTCTTGGTCCTGCGTGCCGTCGGCCACGTTGGTGATCTGCCGGTAGGAGTTGACATCGCCGACCGAAACGGCGCCGAGCAGCGTCTTGTCGCTCGTGTTGTACTGGATGAAGTTGGACGGACCGGCCGCGATCTGGCCGGTGGCCGGAGCGATCGCGCGATCGGAGATCGAACCCGAGCCCAGCGCCACGCTGCCGTCGGTGCTGGCCTTGCTGTCGCGGCCGAGCGACAGCGCGCTGATGCCGGTCGCGGTCGCATTGTAACCGACCGCTGTGGACCCGACGCCTTGGGCGAAGGAATCGGTCTGCGCCAGCCCGGCCTCGTTGGTGCGGGCGTAGCGGATGCCTATGCCGTTGGCATCGGTATAGGCCGTCGAGGTGTCGCCGGCGATGTTGTTGAACGTGTTGCCGAGATTGGTGACGGAACCGCCGATGGTGCTGAGCGTGGTGCCGATGGCGTCGACGGCCTGGTTGGTGGCGGCGAGCTGCGAACCGTTGATGGCATCGGTCGACGTCGAACTGATCCGTCCGGCGGCGACGTTGGTGATGGTGCGTTCGGCGCCGACCGCGCCGACGCTGACCGTCGAGGTCGGGTTGGTGCCCTGGAAGGCGTAGGTGGTGCCATTGATCACGGTGCTGGGCGTGCCGACGGCGACGTCGGTGACACTGCCTGAGCCGAGCGCCACGTCGCCCGCATTGCCAGCAGCAGAGCCGGCGCCCAGCGCGAGCGCGTTCTGGGCGACGGCATTGGCGCCTACACCAACAGCAGTCGCCTGAACGCCAGCCGCAAGCGAGTTCTGGCCGATCGCCGTGCTGGACGTGGCTGTGGCGGTGGCGTTGGCGCCAATGGCGGTGCTGTATTGGCCCGAGGCCTTGGAGATGTACCCCAGTGCCGTTGCGTCGAGCGCCGACGCGACGGCGCCACTGCCGATGGCCGAGGCGTTGGCGTCGGAGGCGCTCGAATTGACGCCGGCCGCGATGGCGTTCGTCCCCGTCGCGGTCGCGACGGGTCCGATGGCGACCGAGTCCGTACCAGTGGCCGAGGAGTCCGCCGCCGTCGAGTTGGCGTGGAAATATTTGATGCCGCCGCCGACGTTGAGATTGTTGACGACGGCGCCGATGGCGTCCACCGCCTGGTTGGTGGCGGCGAGCTGCGAGCCATTGATCGCGTCGGTCGATGTTGAACTGATCCGCCCAGCAGCGACGTTGGTGATGGTGCGTTCGGCGCCGGGTGCACCGATGCTGACCGTCGAGGTCGGATTGGTGCCCTGGAAGGCGTAGGTCGTTCCGTTGACCACACCGCTGGCCGTGCCGACCGCCGTAGTGGTGACCGAGCCCGAACCAAGCGCGACATCGCCGGAGCTTGCCGCCGCCGTCGCGCCATCGCCCAGTGCGACGTTCCCGGCGAGGCCGGCCGCGCCCGCCGTCGAGCCGTTGCCCAGCGCCACCGAGCCTTGCCCGATCGCCTTGTTGCTGTTGCCGATGGCGACAGCGCCGTTGGCCATATTGGCCGCGGTGGCGGTTGCCGTGCCATCGCTGTTGGCGATGTTGTTGGCGCCGCCGGTGAAGGCGCCGGTACCGCTGGCGTAGCTCGGATCGCCGATAGAGACGGCGCCGTCGCCAAAGGCGGTGTTGCCGGACCCGATCGAGACCGCCTTGCCGCCGGTCGCCACCGCATTGGTGCCCATGGCCACCGCCTCGGCGGAATCGGCCTTGGCGCTCGTGCCCATGGCGATGGCGTCCTGCGCGCTCGCATTGGCCGACTTACCAACCGCGGTGCTGTTTATGCCGCTTGCCGTGGCGCCCAGGCCCAGCGCGCTCGCGCTCGCGGCGGTCGCGGCGGCGTTGTTGCCGAGCGCCGTGGCCGAGACGTCAGTGGCCTTGGCTCCCGAACCGGCAGCGACCGAGCCTACGCCGCTCGACGTGGCCGAATTACCCATGGCCAGCGCGAAATTGCCTGAAGCCACGGCGACGTTGCCGAGTGCTGCCGAGTTTTGCGCCGTTGCATTTGCCTGGGGACCAATGGCGACTGCATTAGCCGCTGTGGCTTGGGCCTGGAAGCCGACGGCGGCCGAGCTGGCGCCGCCAGCCGAGGTGCCAATGCCGAGTGCGGTGCTGCCGACACCGCCGGAACTGGCATTGACACCAGCAGCGAGAGAATTGTCTCCTGCCGCATTCGCCCCGGATCCGAGCGAGGAGGCGTTTGCGCCGCTGGCAACGGCCGTATTGCCAACCGCCGTGCTGGCGTCGCCACTCGCAACCGTGGTAGCGCCCACGGCAGTGGCGAAAGCGCCGGAAGAGAGCGAATTGGTGCCGATGGCGATGCTGTTGGGCAGGGCCGTATTGGCTTGCACGCCCGCCTGCGCACCCAGGCCGAATGCGATGGACTGGTTGCCCCAGGCGCTGGCGTTCCGACCCATCGCCGTGGCGCCCGTCCCCGTTGCCTTACTTTGGCGTCCGATCGCAGTGGCATCAACCTGAGAAGCTGTAACATCGGTGCCGATGCCGATGGCGCTCTGGGCCAGCGCTCCCGTTCCGGCGGCGGTGCGCGAGCCGAGATAGACGGCGTTTATCGCGGTTGCGGTCGCCTGGAAGCCGACGGCGACGGCGTTCTGCTGGCTAGCAACAGTGCTGGTGCCTTGTGCAACAGTATCCAGCCCGGACGCCGCTGCGAACTGTCCAATCGCAGTGCTGCGCAGCCCGCTGGCTACGGATCCGTAGCCGGCGGCAAACGCATAGTTGTTGTTGGCTGTAGCCGAGACGCCGACTGCGGTGGAATTCCCGCCCGAAGCGTTGGCGTTGGTGCCCAGCGCGCTAGCCCCGGCTCCAGTGGCACTGGCGGCAACACCGATCGCTACCGTATTGATGTTGTTCGAGATCGTGCCGGACCCGATCGCCACCGCGCCGCCAGTGCCCATGGCCGACGCAGTCCGGCCGATTGCGATCGAGTATTGAGCCGTTGATTGGGCTTGGAAGCCGAGCGCTACCGCCCAGTTAAGGCTGGCGGTTGAGCCATTTCCGATCGCTACGGCCTCAGGCGCGGTCGCGGACCCACCACCGGCTTGATATTGTGCCAGAGCCGGCGTCGCGGCCATGCCGATCGCGAAGGCGCCCAGGGTTGCGGCCGCCGCCGACATCCCGCCGACGCCCAGCGTTCCCAGCCCCAGGCGCTTGCGCCCCATGCCGAGCGCACGATGCGCCATCCGCAACACCGCCATCAGGCGGCGGCGAACCGAGCGGGAGCGAGCATCGGCATTCGCGATCCAGTGCTTGGCGAAATGCGCCGCGCGACGCTGAACAAGAAGCGAGCCGTTCGAAATCTGATTGTCGGTCATGGTCCCTCTCCGCTGGCCGGCACGAAATGTCTGACAATTCCGCTCGATCGCAGGAAGACATGATTCCTGCCCGCGGTATTTCACGATATTGCTGTCTTGTGAGAAAAGATCGGAGCAAACCGGCATAGGTTAACGGCTCGTTACCTCTGCCAACGCTTTAGAACCAAGTAAACGAGCAAGTCCATAAGCTCCGTCTCATCTAACCTTGGCGTTTAAGCTTGCCGACCCGTAGCTGCAGCGGCGTTACCTGCCGGTATTTCTTCATGGCGGTGGTAAAATGGCTCTGGCTCGAAAATCCGCAGGAATGAGCGATATCCGTGATGGTCATGCGGCTGTCGGCAAGCAGCCTTTCGGCGAGGTCCAGCCGCAAGTCGAGGACGTATTGATGCGGCGGCACCCCGAACGTCTTCGAGAAAGCCCGCATGAAGTGATAGGGTGAAAGACCGCAAACCGCGGCCATCTCGGCAAGCGCAAGCTTGCGCGTGAAGTTCTCGTTCAGGAATTCCTGCACGCGGCGCGTGCTGCGCACGGAAAGCCCGCCTTTTGCGTTGAGCGTCGGTTGTCGCGGATTGGTTCCGGAAACCGCTCCGGGGACACCATCATCACCCGGCATTTTTCGCCCTCCTGATTCGTCCCAGATGAGGTTCAACCCTAGGCTTCCTTCCGCGTTCCCCTGAAAAACAATTCGTGATTGATCGAAGCCGACCGGCATCGCCAACCCCATTCATGAGAACGTTCCGGCCGGACGGCGTACAACGCGCGGACTGCATGACATTCCAGACGATTCCTGCGGAGCTTGGGGCGGATTTGCAGCAAGATGTATTCTGGAAAACGCCGCAAGGCGCCTGTTGCGGCCTGGGTGGGTGCGCAGCAGATCGGCCGGGTCGACCGTGCCGAAAGCAGGCGGATCGAGTTCGGCGAGATCGAATTCATGCACGGCCAATTGCGCCAGCGCTTCGGGAGCGATGGAAACGACGGCGTTCTCCCGGGTCAGGGACCAGGCCGGCTTGCTATCCACACCCGCCGGATTGACGACGCGACATCCGGTCGGCGTATCGTACCGCGTGATCCGGTCGCTGCCGAGCAAGGCTCTCGATCGGCGTGCGGGCCGCAGCGCAATTCCAGTGGAATGCTCTTTGGCCGGGAATGTCTGCGAGACGAGATCGCGGGCGGAGTCTATGACACTCCGCGCCGCGGTGGCCCTCCAGGGGCCTGCGCTTTCAGGGATTATGTCCAGGACATATCGAGCTGTCCGTTCTCGATTGACGCCCTGGGAATTGCCGCCTTCCCGAGCATCGTCCGTATTTTCCATTGCCTGGCCTCAGCCGCTTGTCTGCCGCCTGAAATCCCCCTTAGCCCGACCCGGATCCAACGTAACGCACATGCTGCGGATAGTGAATAACATCCGTACGCAAACAAAAAATTTTGTTCGGGATAAAAGCCCTCGGGGCGAGGAACCCAGGCCTTTAGGTCGCGACTACGGGTCAACAGGTCCCTCTGGACCCTTCGGCGCATTGGCTGACGGAGCATCAAACGAAAAACCCGCCTGCTCGGCGGGTCACTGGCGCAAATCAGCACCATGCACGAATATATACCTTAGCTGAGATCACCGTGTCAAGAAAAAATTCCTATCGCGAAAAGCTGCCGACGCAAAAGCCGCGACACCGCCAGCAATGCAGAGCTACGAGATTGGCTACCGGTCATTGCAGATCGTCGCGACGATTCTCATACAAATCCCATGCAAGTTCGACAAACCCCAGAAGAACGTCCTCCTCGCTCCATCCGGCAGCGACGGCCGCCTGGACGATCTCGCGGACGAGAGGCAGCAATTGGCGTTGGCATTCTGCCGACGTGTCGGCAACTACGTCATCGCCGGGAGGTTCATCGAAGTTGAATTTCATCGTTAGGCGCCCCCCTCGCCATCAATCAAAGTGTTCATATCATTAAGTTCATTCATCCTGATATACAATAGAGGTCGCACCAAAGCATAAGAGGCTTCGGAGGCTCTGAGCAGAACAGGATGATGCCAGGCTCTATGCTTCCGCTAGGTCAGGTTTGTCCTTCTGAACAGGGTCCGTCGGGAAGCTTCTACCCATCAATCTCTGCGGCTGGTCGAAACCTTCGGCCAGGGCCGCATGCCACCATCCGGCGAATGCGCGGCAGGACCGGCCGCATTGCCTTCTGCAACCGCTCGCTGGATAGTCTCGGCATGTTGGCGACCCTGGCGACTCACTGGCCGCAAATTCTGGCGATCATCTCCGTGGCGATGGCGACGGTCGGCATCGTCCATGCCGTCATGACCAAGGAAGATGTGCGCGCCGCCACCGGCTGGGTCGGCGTGATGGTGCTGTCCCCGATCCTCGGCGTGCTGATCTACGCCGTCGCCGGCATCAATCGCATCCGCCGTGCCACGATCACCGCCCAGCGCCCGTTTGCCGACGGCGTGGTGTCCGCCAAGCATGAGCGCGACGTCGCTGTCGAAGAGGCCCTGATCGTCGAGCGATACGGGCAACGGTTCACGGGCTTGCGGACACTCGGCGACAGGGTGGCGCGGCGCGCGCTCAACCCTGGAAACGCAATCGATGTGCTGGAGACCGGCGACGAGGCCTATGCCGCCATGTGCGCGGCGATCGACGGCGCCGAGCGCAGCGTCCTGCTCGAGACCTATATTTTCGACAATGACGCCGTCGGCCTGCTCTTCGTCGAGGCGCTGGCCGGCGCCGTCCGGCGCGGCGTCACCGTCCGCGTGCTGATCGATGCCGTCGGCGCCCGCTACTCGGTGCCGAGCATCCTGGGGCATTTGCGCGAGGCCAACATCCCCGCCGATGTCTTCAACGGCAACATCGTCATGGGCCTGCGCCTGCCCTACGCCAATCTGAGGACCCACCGGAAGATCCTGGTGGTCGACGGCATCGCCGCCTTCACCGGCGGCATGAACATCCGAAAAGGCTTCTCCGCCGAATTCGCCGGCTCCAACAGCGCCAGGGACACACATTTCCGGGTGACCGGCCCGATCGTCGCCGACCTCTTTTCGGTCGCCGCCGAAGACTGGCGCTTCGCCACCAACGAGGCGCTGAAGGGCGACGCCTGGCGCATTGCCCCGCTGTCGCCATCGCCAGGCGCACCGATGATGGTGCGGGCAGTCGCTTCCGGCCCGGATGCCAGCAACGAGACCAACCACAAGCTGCTGATCGGTGCGTTCTCGGTCGCCCGCAAGTCCATACGCGTGATGTCGCCCTATTTCCTGCCGGATCGGGAACTGATCAGCGCCCTGATCACCGCCGGCAGGCGCGGGGTCGAGATAGACATCGTGGTGCCGGCGGTGAACAATCTCTTCCTCGTCGACCGCGCGATGATGGCGCAGTTCGATCAGGTGCTCAAACACTATTGCCGTGTCTGGCGAACCGAGGGACCATTCGACCATTCGAAGCTGCTTTCGATCGACGGCGTGTGGGCCTATGTCGGATCTTCCAATCTTGACGCCCGATCGCTGCGGCTCAATTTCGAGATCGACTTGGAGGTGCTCGATGCCGGCTTTGCCAGCGAGATCGAGGCGCGGATCGGGTCGGCGATCGCCTCCGCCGTGCCGGTAACGCTGGAAGCCTTGCGAGCCCGGCCGTTCCTAATCAGGCTGTTCGACCGGGCATTGTGGCTCGGTTCACCCTATCTCTAAGGCGGAGGTGCGCTTGAGGAACTCGTCTGTCATGGAACATACGCCGAAATTGCCTATTTTGACTGAATCCGGCTTCTGAATTGAAGCCAGCGAGAACGAGCAGCACAGATGCACAGAATTGGACGCAGCCTCCCGGCAAGCATGCTTCTGTCCCTTCGTGACCGCCGGATGCAGAAAGCTAACGCCGCCGCACTCAAGACGACAGCCACCACCGGCACGCTGGTTGCCTCCTACAATGTCCATAAATGCATCGGCGTCGACAGGAAGTTCGATCCGGACCGGACCATCCGCGTCATCCGCGAAATCGATCCGGATGTCATTGCCCTGCAGGAAGCCGACAACCGCTTCGGCGACCGTGATGGTCTTCTCGACCTGCCGCGGCTCGAACGGGAAACCGGACTGGTTCCGGTGCCGATTTCCGCTACCGGCAAGGGCCATGGCTGGCATGGCAACGTCTTGCTGTTCAAGAAGGGCGTCGTTCGCGACGTGCACCAGATCAAGCTTCCGGGGCTGGAGCCGCGCGGCGCGGTGGTGGCGGAGATCGACCTCGATGGAAGCCGGACGCTGCGCATCATCGCCGCCCATCTTGGCCTGCTGCGCCGCTCCCGCTCCCAGCAGGCGCGCGTCGTGCTCGACCTGATGAACAGCCCGGACGAAAGACCGACCCTGCTGCTCGGCGACCTCAACGAATGGCGGCTTGGCAACCGCTCCGCTCTCAACACGCTGCATGCGACGTTCGGCCCGCAGCCGCCGGCGGTCCCCACCTTCCCGTCGAACCTGCCGCTGCTGGCGCTCGACCGGATCATGGCCAACCGGCATGGCATGATTGCCGCCATCGACGCGCATGACACGCCGCTTTCACGCGTTGCCTCCGACCACCTGCCGCTGACGGCTTTCGTGCGCCTGGAGCGGGTGGACGATAACGCCTTGATGTCTCCCGCGTCGCAAAGAGTGTAAAATTAGTCGGAACGCCCAGTTCTTCCGCGAGTTACCATGTCTTGAACGTGTAGGAGGACGAGATGAAGAAGTTGATTCTGGCTTCCCTGTTGGCATTGGCCGCGACAGCGGCGATCACTGCGCCGACGCGAGCGGCAAGCGTGACCATCCAGTCCGACGACGACAGATATCTGCCGGATGACGATTCCGACAGTGGGATCGTTATTCGCCGTCATCACCGCGATCGCTATTCCGACAATCAGTATGATGGCGACCGGAACGTTCAGTATGACGATGGCGAATACCGGTACGGCGAATATCGCCGCCACCACCGGCATCATCGCTGCCATATCGAACTGGTCAAGCACTGGCGCCACCACCACAGGGTGATCGAAGAGGTCCGCGTCTGCGGCTGATCCTGATCGAACCAACCGGCCGGCCAAAGCCGGTCGGTTTGGTCGCGTATGGTGGCGAGAGATGCCGCCATCGACCAGTTGGAAACGCTACTGCAGACGACTGACGCGCGGCGCGGTTCGCGCAGCTGGATTACCTGGCTGATCTTGTCGCGATTGCGCTTGGCCCGGTAACTCACTCTCCACCATCCTCGTCAAGCCGCAGATCACCGGCGCGCTTCCCAGGGCATGGCAATCGGCTAGCCGATCCCACCATGGACCGGTCGTTGCCCGACCCGTGTTCGGGTTGGGCTTGCTCTTCGCATTTGGTGCCTCTGGACACAGCCGTGGAAGGCTGAAAAATGTGGAGCGCAACTCGGCTTTTGGAGTTGAACCGGAACACCAGGAGGATGGCGCTGAAATTGGAAGATATTGCCGGCCATCCGGCGTTGCATCGCTACGTTCAGGAACAGTCCCTGGCGCTGATCCGAATCTATGAGGAGAGCCCTCGCCTGGCTTCCATTTTCGCCACGCAGCAGCGTTGGCTAATGGGTCATGTCGGCCTCGCCATGCATTTCAGGCGCGATCCGCACGACCGCCGCAAGGAACTGACGGTATCGCGGTTCATCGAGTTCGTGCACCAGCATGCGGTCGCCAGCCGCAACACGGCGGACGCTTTCATCAAGGAGATGCTGCACTACCACATCGCCGAGTATGTGTCGGGTGGCGACGGCCGTACGCACCCTTTGCAGCCGACGGCGGCAACCGTGCAGACCTTTACCGGCTGGGTCCTTGCCCATCTGCGGACGCTGGATCGCCTCGACGGCGCTGACCGCTTGACCAGGTTCCTCGAACACCCCGAGATGGTTGCCGGGCTGCAGCCTCTGGTGGCGGACGGCCTGCTTGCCTCCAAGCCGGTGCGCGAACCCAACCAGACCTTTTCGCTGTTCATCTGGCTCAACAATGGCGGCATCGTCATGGACTGGCTGATGTCAGGCATCGACCCCGATCACGCCGGCTTGGACCAGATTCCGACCAGCGTGGTTTCGATCGGAGATTTCGCCAAATGGCTCAAGCTCTCGCGGACCCATCTGGCCCGCAAGCTGCGCGCTGCCGAGAATCTCGGCAGCATCGGCTGGCTCGGCCAGCGCGGCCATTCGGTGATGTGGGTGTCGAATACATTCTACCAGGAATACATGACAGTCCAGGCGGCCAAACTGGCCATCGTTGACACCGCTTTCAATGCCTGTTTTCCGCCGGCTGGAAGCTGATCGGTGCGGCCCGTAACGGGGATGCCTTTCAATGCGGGCGATCAAAATCCCGAAGTTCTCAGTCGATGTCGAACGACACGCCCTGGGCGAGCGGTAGCGCCTTGGAATAGTTCACCGTGTTGGTGGCGCGCCGCATATAGGCCTTCCATGCGTCGGAGCCGCTCTCGCGGCCGCCGCCGGTTTCCTTTTCGCCGCCAAAGGCACCGCCGATCTCGGCGCCCGACGTACCGATGTTGACATTGGCAATGCCGCAATCCGATCCGTCGACACCCAGGAAACGCTCGGATTCCTGCAGGTCGCGGGTGAAGATCGACGACGACAGGCCTGCGCCCACGGCATTGTGCTCGTCGAGCACGGCGTCGAAATCCGAATATTTCATCACATAGAGGATCGGCGCGAAGGTCTCTTCCGTGACAGGGGCCACCTGCTTGGGCATCTCGACCAGCGCCGGGTGCACGTAATAGGCATCCGGGTGCCCGTTCTCGACCCGCGTGCCGCCGGTCACCTTGCCGCCATGGGCGGCGGCTTCCTTCAGCGCCTTCTGCATGGCCTCGTATGCCGCCTTGTCGATCAGTGGCCCGACCAGCGAGGAGGTCTCCAGCGGATTGCCGACAGACACACTCTCGTAAGCCTTCTTGAGGCGCGGAACCAGGGCGTCGTAGACGCTGTCATGCACGAACAGGCGCCGCAGCGTCGTGCAGCGCTGGCCCGCCGTGCCCATTGCTCCAAAGGCAATCGCGCGCAGCGCCATGTCGAGATCGGCGCTCGGGCAGACGATGCCGGCATTGTTGCCGCCGAGTTCGAGCACTGCGCGGGCAAAGCGCTTGGCCAGCCGCGGGCCGACGTCGCGGCCCATGCGGGTCGAGCCGGTCGCCGAAACCAACGGCACTTTGGGGTGATCCACCAGGATCTCGCCGACGGCGCGGTCACCGATCAGCACCGGCGCCAGGCCATCAGGTGCGTCCGCGCCGAAGCGCTTGACCGCACGCTTGAAGATGGCCTCGCAGGCAAGTGCGGTCAGCGGCGTCTTTTCCGACGGCTTCCACACCACCGCGTCGCCGCAAACAAGCGCCAGGGCGGCATTCCAGGACCACACAGCGACCGGGAAATTGAAGGCGGAAATGACGCCGACGACGCCGAGCGGATGCCAGGTTTCCATCATCCGATGGCCCGGGCGCTCGGTGGCGATGGTCAGGCCGTACAATTGCCGGGACAGGCCTACGGCGAAATCGCAGATGTCGATCATCTCCTGCACTTCGCCGAGCCCCTCGGACGGGATCTTGCCGACCTCGATCGAAACCAGCCGGCCAAGCTCGGCCTTGTGCGCGCGCAGTTCCTCGCCGAGCAGCCGCACCAGTTCGCCACGCCGCGGGCCCGGCACCATGCGCCAGGCCTGGAAGGCCTTGTGCGCGGCATCGATCACCTTGGCCGCGTCAGCCGGTGAGATCGTCTTCAGCGCCGCGATCTGCTCGCCCGTCACCGGGCTGCGCACGATCAGGTCGCCGCCGACGAGCGCTTCCTTGGCCACGCCCAGTTTCGCCAGCAGTTCGGTCGTTTCCTTGCCTATCGTCATTCTTGTCCCTTTCAGATCCCGTCGCCATCATATGGCGCTGGGTTAAGCCTTCGCCGTGTCGCCCGTGTGCCGAAAGGCACTTCAGGCGCAGTCATGGCGTGGCATTACTCGTTTCAGGGGAAAATCGCCACCCCGGCATGGTCCAAGCCCAAACTACACGATTGAGCCAGATGGGGAGGTGACGCTCAGTTTGCCTTTTTCGCCGGCGGGCGCACCGCACCGTCCTTGATCAACCGGTCGATATGCATGCGGATATGGGCAGCCTCTGCCGCCGTGTTCGCAAGTGCTATGGCGCGGTCGAAGGCGACGCGCGCCTCGTCGCCCCGGTCGAGCTGCATCAAGAGGCCCCCCTTGAGCCCGAAAAAGTGGAAATAGCCGGAAAGCCGTTCTTCCAGCGGCTCGATCATGGCCAGCGCCTCCCCCGGTCCACGCACCTTCGAGACCGCGACGGCCCGGTTGAGCGTGACCACCGGCGACGGCTGCATCTGCTCCAGCAAGCGGTAGAGCAGGTCGATCTCGTTCCAGTCGGTATCCTCGGCCTTTTCGGCCCGCGCATGCAGCGCGGCAATCGCCGCCTGCACCTGGTAAGGGCCGGGCTTGCGATGGCGCAGCGCCTTGTCGACCAGTGCCAGCCCCTCATCGATCATCTTGCGGCTCCACAGGCTGCGATCCTGGTCTTCGAGCAGCACGATCTCGCCGCTCTCGTCGAAACGGGCCGGTGCGCGCGCATGCTGCAGAAGCAACAGCGCCGTCAGCCCCATGATCTCCGGCTCGGTCTGGAACAGCCGCAGCAACAGCCGTGCCAGTCGGATCGCCTCCTCGCACAGCGGCGCGCGCGCCGGCGCCTCGCCGCTGTTGGTCGAATAGCCCTCGTTGAAGACCAGGTAGACCATGGCTGCGACGGCGGCGAGCCGTTCCGAGCGCTCGACCGCGCCAAGCGTCTCGAACGGCACGCCGGCGTCCGCAATGCGCGCCTTGGCGCGAGTGATGCGCTGCTCCATGGCGCTTTCGCCAACCAGGAAGGCGCGCGCGATCTGCTTGACGGTGAGACCGGAGACGATGCGCAGCGCCACCGCGATCTGCTGCGTTGCCGGCAGATCGGGATGGCAGCAGATGAACAGCAGCCGCAATATGTCGTCACGGTAGTGTGCCCCGTCCAGCCGCTCGGCGATATCGCTCTCGGCGTCTTCCAGATCGGAAACCTGGTCTTCCTCCGGCATCGGCGCCTGCTTGGCGCGCTTGCGCACCGCATCGATGCCGCTGTTGCGGCCGACGAAGATCAGCCAGGCCGCCGGGTCGCGCGGCGGCCCGTTCTGCGGCCAGTTCTTCAACGCCCTGAGGCACGCGTCCTGGAAAGCTTCCTCCGCCGTATCGAGATCGCGGAAATAACGCAGCAGCGCGCCCATCGCCTGCGGGCGGGCGGCGCTGATCGCGGAGCTGATCCAGGCCATTTCGGTCATGCGGAAACCGTTGTTGGGTTGAAGACCGAAACCGGCCGGATTTCATAGGAGCCGCCGCTCGGGTTGACCTCGGAAAGTTCGCGGGCGAACTCCACCGCCTCGTCCAGATCGGCGCATTCGAGCGTGTAGAAGCCGAGAAACTGTTCCTTGGTCTCGGCGAACGGCCCGTCGATGACGACCGATTCGCCTTTGACCTTCCTCAACGTCGTCGCGGCCGTGGTCGGCAGAAGCCGTGCCACCGGGCCGAGCCGACCAGCCTTGGCGTACTTGTCCTGAACGTCGAGGAGATTGGCCATGACCTCGTCGTCCTGTGCCTTGCTCCAGGAGCAGACGACATCTTCGGAGGCATAGCAGAGGATTGCGTAGAGCATGGCTGGTCCTTTTCTCTGTCAAAGGACGAAACAGTAAGACCGATCCCGACATGACGTCGATAAAAAAATCCAGATGTGACGGATTTGGCCACCGTCGGCCGCGTCGGTCAGCTTTCTCCCAGTTTCAGCCATCGCAGCACGAGAGCTTCCTCGTCATCGAGACCGGCAATCGCCCGTTTGCGCTTGTTGGCCTGCGCCATTTCATCCAGCAACCGTCCCTCGGACCACGCTTCGAAGACCCGCGGATGGATATAGCATTTGCGGCAGACGGCACGCGTATTGCCCAGCCGTTCGGCAACCTTGTCGATGACGCTGTTCATCGCCCTGTTTCGCTGCGCCTGGCTTTGCGGCAGTTCCGTTTGCGCAAACAACGACGCGGCGTGAATGGTGCCGCCCCAGGTGCGGAAATGCTTCGAACTGAAGGCGTCACCGACCGCCTCACGGATATAGCGGTTGACGTCCTCGGAGCGGACCGGCCGCCTGTCGCCGTCCTCATCGAGATACTGGAACAGCTTCTGGCCTGGCAGGTCCTGCGCGCCACGCACAATCCTGGCGATGCGGCGGTCGGCCAGCTTCAGCTTCCACTCCTTGCCCGACTTGCCCTTGAAGGCAAAGCGCAGGCTTGAACCGACAATATCGACATGCCGGTCGCGCAACGTGGTCAGCCCGAAACTCTTGTTGTCGCGGGCGTAGGCGGCATTGCCGACGCGGATCATCGTGTTGTCGAGCAGCCAGACAACCGCGGCGACGACCCGCTCGAACGGCAAGCCACGACGGCGCAGATCGCTATCGACCCTGTGCCGCAGGTCCGGCAGGCTCTCGGCGAATGCGACAAGGCTCGAATATTTGGCACCATCGCGCTCTTCGGCCCATTGCGGATGATAACGATATTGCTTGCGTCCCCGCTGGTCCCTGCCGGTTGCCTGGATATGGCCGTCCGCGTCGGGCGAAATCCACACATCCGTCCAGGCCGGCGGAATGACGATCGCCTCGATGCGGGCCTTGGTGGCGTCCGAAACCGTCCGTCCGTCCGGTCCCTTGTAGGAAAACCCCTTGCCTGTCTTCAGCCGCCGGATACCAGGCTCGGCATCGCTGACATAACTAAGCGACGCATGATCGGCCGAGCTTTGTGCCCCGTTTTTGAACACGCCATCTGGCGATACAGCGTCCTCGCCAGCCGGTCGGCCGGGCGACATTCCGGATTTCTGCAACATGTCGGCTCCACGCGAATTCCGTAGATAAGCCACTGGCCGACCGCTGGTTCCACGCGCCGTCCGAAAACGGTGTCGAGCCTGCCTTCAGGCTTTCTCGAGCACAACCGGAATGACGTCGACAGCCTGCTCGCCGACCTGTCCCCCCGTGGTCTTGAGCACGCCGACGATCGGCGCCACGTCCGAATAGTCGCGGCCGTAGCCGACGGTGATATGGTCGTTGCTGGCCCGCATGCCGTTGGTCGGATCGAATTCCTGCCAGCCTGCGTCGCGCCCGCACCAGGCCTTGACCCAGGCATGCATGGCATCGGCGCCTTCCAGCCGGGGCTTGCCCTTCGGCGGGATGGTGCGCAGGAAGCCGCTGACATAGCCAGCGGGAATGCCGAGCCCGCGCAGGCCGGCGATCATGATATGCGAAAAGTCCTGGCAGACACCGCGCTTCAGCCTGAAGGCATCGCTGGCCCGGGTCCGCACCGTCGTCGCCTCGCCGTCATAGGTGAAATCACGATGAATGCGATGGCACAGATTCATGGCCGTGCTGGCGGCGGAACCGGCGATGCTGCTGCGTGCGTAGGCAGTGATCGCATCGTCGATGCCGGCATGGGTGCTGGCCGTCAGGAAATGGTGCGGTGCATCGGGTGCCAGAGACCGCACCGCGGCGAGCTCCTGCCTGAGCCGGGCGATATCGGGCGACACGTCGAGCCCGGGCTCGGGCCGAGACACCGATACGCGGGCGCTCATCCTGATGTCGAGCGCATCATGCGCGTCGCGAAAGGCGATCGAGGTGACGTTGTTGCCGAAGAAATCGGAAAAGTCGGAACGCTCGTTGGGCGCCGGCGCAAAGGACAGTGATGCGGCGATGACGCGCTGCGCGCCTGATATCGTCGACGGCAGCACGCGCACCTGATGACGACCGCCGCCGGCAGCGGAAGCGTAATCATAGTGGAGATGAAGCCTGATATCGTAGAGCATGATTTATCCGAAATAGGCTTTGGCGAGGCTGTTGTAGAGGCCGCCGATTTCGTGGGCGAGCTCGTCCAGCGCCTTTGCCGTCATATCCGAAGGCTCCTTGATGGCGATCTGGGTGTTGAGCTGCAGGATTTCCTTCGCCGCCGGCGACATTTGCCCCTCCCCGCCGAGCGACGGCAACAGGCCGATTTCGGCCTTCAGCCTTTCGAGCTGGAACAGGATGGAGCGCGGGTTAAGCGGATCGAGCGCCAGCAGGTCGATCACCGTGCGCCGGCCGGCCTGCACCGGATATTGGCGGCGATGGGTCATCACGCTGTCGCCGATCTCCAGCATCATGTCGAGCGCGCCGTCCGGCGCCTTGGCGCTGGTCAGCCGCGACAGCGTGCGGGAGATCTGGATGCCGCGCTCCAGCCGGCGGCCGATCTCGAGGAAGCGCCAACCGGCGAAGCGGTACATGTTTTCGTGCAGCAGGCCGGAAAAGCCGGCGAGCTTACGCAGGATGACTGTCATCGCCCGGGTCGCGTCGTCGCCGGGCGCGACCGTCGTTGCGAACTGATGGATGGTTTTCGACAGGTCCTTCAGCGCCAGCCAGCCATCGGGCGAGAAGCGGTCGCGAATCTGCCCGGCGCTGTAGACCGCGCTATCCAGCGTGCCGATCAGCCCTGACGGGATCGCCGTCTCGACGTCGATGCCGAAAGGTTCGAGATAATCCCTGATGTCGGCGAGCAGCGGCATGTCCGGGTCGGACGTTTCGGCGAGCCGCACATGGTAGGCGCGCAGGATGCGCACCGTGTCTTCCGAGCGCTCGATATAGCGGCCGAGCCAGGTCAGGTTCTCCGCCGCACGACTGGGCAGGCTGCCGGGCCTGGTGCGGCTGAAACTGTCGCCTTCCTGCGGCAGCAGCGTCTCGCGCTCCACCGGTTTGTCGCTGACAACCCAGACATCCGCCGCCTGGCCGCCACGCTGCATGGCGATCGCCGTCGGGTCGAGCGACAGGCCGATGCGGGCAAAACCGCCCGGCATCACCGTCCAGCCCTCCGGCGTTCGCGCCAGGTAGACGCGCAGGCTCGCTGGCCGCGGCTCCAGCCACCCGCCGACATAGACGGGCGTCGTCGAAAGCGTCACCGCTTCCTGGCCGACAAAATCGCCGCCATCGCGTTCGATGCGCGCCACCAGCTCCGCCCGCTCTCCGGCCGACAGCGCCGAACCGAGCTTCGTTGAATCGTCATCCTCGAAGGCAAGTCTCGTCGATAGCGCCGGGCCGATCACCATGCGATCGATGTTGGCCAGCACATGCGCGCGTTCGGTTGCTTGCCCGCACCACCATGTCGCGACGCTTGGCAGCAGCAATTCCTCGCCCCGCAAGGCCCGTGAAATCTTGGGCAGGAAGGCGAGCAGCGCACGCGTCTCCATCAGGCCGGAGCCAAGCGCATTGACGGTAGCAACCGCGCCCTGGCGGATCGCCTCGACCAGGCCCGGCGTGCCGATCTGCGAATCCGGGCGCAGTTCGAGCGGGTCGGCGAAGGCGGCATCGAGCCGCCGCCACAACACGCTGATCGGCATCAGGCCGGAAACCGTGCGCACCATGAGCCGGCCGCCTGAAACGGTCAAATCCTCGCCTTCGAGCAGCATGATGCCAAGGTAGCGGGCGATGTAGGCGTGTTCGTAATAGGTTTCGTTGAGCGGCCCCGGCGTGAGGATGGCGACGCGGCCGTCGGTCTCCTTGGCCATGCCGATCAGCGCGTCGCGAAAACGGCGGAAAAAGCCGGCAAGGCGGTGCACATGCATCTCGCCATAGATGTCGGACAGCGCGCGTGTGGTGGCGACGCGGTTTTCCAGTGCGAAGCCGGCGCCGGACGGCGCCTGCGTGCGATCGCCAAGCACCCACCACTGGCCGTCAGGTCCACGGCCGAGCTCGAAGGCGCAGAAATGCAGGAAGTGGCCGCCGGCCGGCTTGGTGCCGACGACAGGCCGTAAATATTCGGGGCTGGCGGCGATCAATCCCGCCGGCAGGATGCCTTTTTCGACCAGCCGGTTCGGCCCGTATATATCGGCGATGGTTTCCTCGAACAGTTCGGCGCGCTGCACGAGGCCGGCGCTGATCGCCGCCCACTCGCTCTCTTCGATGAGAACCGGGACATGCGCCAGCGGCCATTCGCGTTCATTGGCGCCGGCCTTGTCATAGACGCGGTAATAAACGCCGGCATCGCGCAGATACTGGTCGGCGCGGGCAAAGCGCTGGCCGAGCTTTTCAGCACCGAGTTCCTCGAGCGCCTCGACAAAATGCTTCCAGGCCGGGCGAGGATTGCCCGATGCATCGACCATCTCGTCGACGACGCCGTCTATGGGCTGGTAGTGCTCCAGCAGGCTGTGGGTCTGCGGCTTGCCGCGTCCCCTCTTGTGATTCCCCTTTGCCATTGCTGATCAGAGTCTTGCCGGCCGCCGAAGGTCAAGGGTCATCGGGAAATCTTCCGCCGGTTGTTCTTCACGGATCACATAGGCGGATGGCGTATGGCCACGCGGTTCGAAGCGGGCGAGCCGCCGAGCTTCCGCCTCGTTGCCATTGACCGGAAAGGTGTCGTAATTGCGCCCGCCGGGATGGGCGACATGGTAGACGCAGCCGCCGACCGCTCGGCCCGACCAGCGATCATAGATGTCGAAGACCAGCGGCGTGTTGACCGGCAGCGCCGGATGCAGGCCCGATGCCGGCTGCCAGGCCTTGAAGCGCACGCCTGCCACCGCCACTTCGCGATTGTCAGTGACCTTCATCGGCACGATGCGGCCGTTGCAGACGACTGCGTGGCGCTCCGGGTTCAGCCCTTCGGTCTTGACCTGCAGCCGTTCGACCGAGGAATCGACGAAGCGCACGGTGCCGCCGATCGCGCCTTGCTCGCCCATCACATGCCACGGTTCCAGCGCCTGGCGCAGTTCCAGCTTGATGCCGGCATGCTGAACCTCGCCGCAGAACGGAAAGCGGAATTCGAGCTGGGCGTCGAACCATTCGGGACGGAACTCAAAACCGTTGAGCTTGAGGTCGTCGAGCACGTCGAGAAAATCGGCCCAGACATGATGCGGCAGCATGAAGCGGTCATGCAGCGACGTGCCCCATCGCACGAAGCGGCCGTCGAGCGGGTTCTTCCACGCACGGGCGATGATTGCACGCACCAAAAGTTGCTGCGCGAGGCTCATGCGCGCATTGGGTGGCATCTCGAAGCCGCGGAATTCGACCAGCCCCAGCCGGCCGGTCGGTCCGTCGGGCGAGAACAGCTTGTCGATGCAGATTTCCGAACGATGCGTATTCCCGGTGACGTCGGTCAACAAATTGCGGAACAGCCGGTCGACCAGCCATGGCAAGGGTGCGTTGCCCTGGTCTGGATGCGGCACCTGCGCCATAGCGATCTCAAGCTCGTAGAGCGAGTCGTGACGCGCTTCGTCGAAGCGTGGCGCCTGGCTGGTCGGCCCGATGAACAGGCCGGAGAACAGGTAGGACAGCGACGGATGGCGCTGCCATTGCAGCACCAGGCTCTTCAGCAGGTCCGGCCTTCGCAGGAACGGGCTGTCATTGGGTGTCGCACCGCCGACCACGACATGGTTGCCGCCGCCGGTGCCGGTGTGGCGGCCATCGATCATGAACTTGTCTGCGCCAAGCCGTGTCTGCCGCGCCTCCTCGTAGATCGCCGTCGTCGTCGCCACGCAATCCTGCCAGTTGGAAGCAGGATGGATGTTGACCTCGATGACGCCTGGGTCAGGCGCGACGCGGATGACGTTGAGGCGCGGATCGTGCGGCGGGCCATAGCCTTCGATGTGCACGGGAAGGCCTATCGCCTTCGCCGCGTTCTCGGCCGCCGCGACCAGTTCGAGATAGTCTTCCAGCGCCTCGACCGGCGGCATGAACACGCAAAGCCGGCCATCGCGCGGCTCGACCGAAAGTGCGGTGCGCACCGCGCCGCCGATCTCGGTGATCTCCTGCTCGACCCGCTCCTGCTGGCCGGTCGCAGCGGTGAACGATGCCGCCTGCTGGCGGCGCGCCATCTCGTCGGCGCCTTCCAGTTCGGCTGGAGCCGGTCCGGCCAGTATGGCTTCACGCGCGGGCAGCGGGCCGCGTGGCAGTGATGGATCGATCGGCACGATATAAGGGAATTGCTCCGGCGGCACATAGGGCAACGTGCCGAGCGGCAGCCGGTAGCCGACCGGTGAATCGCCTGGCACCAGGAACAGCCGGCCACGCCGCGTCTTCCATTTTTCCGAACGCCAGCGCGGATCCGATGCCTGGCTGTTCCAGCGCTGGACGGGGAGCACATAGCCGGACGGTTTGGTCAGCCCGCGCTCGAACACTTTCGCCATGCGGCTGCGTTCTTCCGGATCCTCCAGCCTGGAGTTGGACGGATCGACATTGTCGGGCAGCTTGCCTTCCTTGAGCAGCCATTCGGCCGGATCCTCATAGGCTTCGCTGACCATGGCTTTGTCGATGCCGAGCTCGCCGGCAATCGCGGTGAGCAGGCTTTCGGCCTGCTTCGGGCCGATATCGGCCTCGCTCTTTTCGCGTGCGATCAGCGACGGATCGCTCCACACCGGCTGGCCGTCGGCACGCCAGTAGAGCGAAAAGGTCCAGCGCGGCAGGCTTTCGCCCGGGTACCATTTGCCCTGGCCGTAATGGAGAAAGCCGCCCGGCGCAAAGCGCTCGCGCAGTTTACGGATCAGTTCGTCCGCCTTTTCGCGCTTGGTGGGACCGACGGCGGCGGTGTTCCATTCGGCCGACTCGAAATCGTCGATCGACACGAAAGTCGGCTCGCCGCCCATCGTCAGCCGCACGTCGCCGGCGGCAAGTGCTTTATCGACCTTGTTGCCCAGAGCGTCGAGCGCCTGCCAGCTTTCGTCCGAAAATGGCTTGGTGATGCGCGGATGTTCGGCGATGCGGTCGACCCGCATCTCGAAGCCGAATTCGACATTGGCGAAGCTCGCCATGCCGGAAATCGGGGCCGCGTTGCGGAAATGCGGCGTGGCGGCCAGCGGCACATGGCTCTCGCCGGTGAGCAGGCCCGAGGTCGGATCGAAGCCGATCCAGCCGGCGCCGGGAAGATAGACCTCGCACCACGCATGCAGATCGGTGAAGTCGACGGCGGTTCCGGCTGGACCGTCCAGCGCCACCAGATCGGGCTTCAACTGGACCAGATAGCCGGAAACGAAGCGCGCCGCGATGCCGAGATTGCGCAGGATCTGCACCAGCAGCCAGCTCGAATCCCGGCACGATCCCTTTTTCGCGGCCAAGGTCTCTTCCGGCGAGAACACACCGGTTTCCATGCGCACGATATAGGCGATCTCGCGCTGCAGCCGCGCGTTGAGATCGACCAGGAAATTGACGGTGTTGGCAGCGCTGCGATCGATGGTCTTCAGCAGCGCCGACAGCAGCGGTCCCGCCGGCTCCGGAGTGCGATAGATGGCGAGATCGTCGCGTATTTCTTCCGGATACTCGAACGGAAACGCCTCGGCCGACGGCTCGACGAAGAAATCGAACGGATTGTAGACCGTCATGTCGGCGACGAGGTCAACCTCGATCTTCAACTCCGTCACTGGCTCCGGAAAGACGAAGCGGGCGAGGAAATTGCCGTAAGGATCCTGCTGCAGATTGACGAAGTGGTTCGCCGGCTCGACCTTGAGCGAATGGCTCAGCACCTTGGTACGGGAATGCGGCGCCGGCTGCAGCCGGATGATCTGGGGCCCGAGAACCACCGGCCGGTCGTATTTGTAATGGGTCAGGTGGTAGACGGCTGCCAGAATTGCCATGGGGCCCCGGAATTCAGCGTTTCAAACGATTTCGCTGAACCCTGACACATCTGGCGACCATTCTCCAAGCAGAGATGTTGCGGTGCACCTAATTTAAGCAACGGTTGCCGGCTCAGAAAAATGCCTGCAACCCCGTCTGCGCCCTTCCCAGGATCAGCGCATGCACGTCATGCGTGCCTTCATAGGTGTTGACCGTCTCCAGGTTCTGCGCATGGCGCATGACGTGGTAGCCGATCTGGATGCCGTTGCCGCCATGCATGTCGCGGGCCTGGCGGGCGATGTCCAGCGCCTTGCCGCAATTGTTGCGCTTGACGATCGAGATCATTTCCGGCGCCATCTTGCCTTCATCCAGCAGCCGCCCGACGCGCAAGGACGCCTGCAATCCCAGCGCAATTTCGGTCTGCATGTCGGCAAGCTTCTTCTGGTAGAGCTGCGTCCCGGCCAGCGGCTTGCCGAACTGCTTGCGGTCGAGACCGTATTGGCGGGCGCGGTGCCAGCAATCCTCGGCGGCGCCCATCGAGCCCCAGGAAATGCCGAAGCGAGCCCGGTTGAGGCATCCGAACGGTCCGCCAAGGCCCTTTGCGTTGGGCAGCAGCGCGTCCTCGCCGACCTCGACGCCTTCCATCACCACTTCGCCGGTGATCGACGCCCGCAGCGACAGCTTGCCGCCGATCTTCGGCGCCGAAAGCCCTTTCATGCCCTTTTCCAGCACGAAGCCACGGATCTCGTCCTTGCCGTTCTCGCCCTTCAGCTTCGCCCAGACGACGAACACATCGGCGACGGGCGCGTTGGAAATCCACATCTTCGAACCGGACAGCTTGTAGCCGTTGGCGGTCCTCTCGGCGCGCGTCTTCATACCGCCCGGGTCGGAGCCTGCATCCGGCTCGGTCAGGCCGAAACAGCCGATCCACTCGCCGCTGGCGAGCTTGGGCAGGTACTTCTTGCGCTGTTCGTCCGAGCCATAGGCATAGATCGGATACATCACCAGCGACGACTGCACTGACATCATCGACCGATAGCCGGAATCGACGCGCTCTACTTCGCGTGCGACCAGCCCATAGGTGACGTAGTTCGCGCCAAGCCCGCCGAATTCTTCAGGGATGTTGATGCCGAGCAGGCCGGCCTCGCCCATTTCACGGAAGATCGCGGTGTCGAAGGTCTCGTTGAGGTAGGCGTCCTCGATCCGCGGCGCCAGTCTGTCGGCGGCGAAGGCGGCCGCCCCGTCGCGCACCATGCGCTCGTCTTCCGAAAGCTGGCCCTCGATCAGGAACGGGTCTTCCCAGACGAATGCGTTCTTGTCGGCGGCCATGACGTTCTCCCAAACCAATGCATGTCGCTCAAAACGATGACACGCATGAAGCAAAATGTTGGCCCGTTCTATCGGCCTGTGCCTCGAAAAAATCAAACGAAATTGATTCACCGATCAATGATCGTTAGGAATGGATCATGAGTGTCCAGCGCCGCCTTTTGCCCAACATCAGCGCCCTTGCCGCCTTCGAGGCTGTGGCCCGGCTCGGCAGTTTCACCGCCGCCGCCCAGGAGCTCGATCTGACCCAGGGCGCGGTCAGCCGCCAGATCAAACTTCTGGAAGATCAGTTCGGCCGCCGGCTGTTCGAACGCGACAGCCGCAATGTCAGGCTGTCGACATCGGGCGAGATCTACGCCGAGGCGGTGCGTTCAGCACTTGGGCAATTGCGTGACGCAGCCCTTGGATTGATGAGCAATCGGCATAGTGGCATGCTGAACCTTGCCATTTTGCCGACCTTCGGCACGCGCTGGCTGATGCCGATGATCCCCGATTTCGTCGAAAACAATCCCGATATCACCATCAACTTCGTCACCCGCGTCGGCCGCTTCGATTTCGCCAGGGAGAGGCTGGATGCCGCCATCCACTACGGCCTGCCGGACTGGCCGGAGGCCGACTCGACACTGTTGGTGCGCGAAACCGTGGCGCCGGTCGTGTCGCCCGAATTCCTCGCCGGCCGCGCCATCGCCGCACCGGCCGATATCGGCCGCCTGCCGCTGCTGCACATGGCGACGCGTCCTGGCGCCTGGACCGAATGGTTCGAGCATCAGGGCCTGAGCGCGCCGACCGGACCCGGCATGCAGTTCGAACAGTTCGGCACCGCCGCCCAGGCCTGCATGGCGGGGCTCGGCGTGGCGCTGCTGCCGTTGATCCTCATTGCAGGCGAATTGCAGCGCGGCCAGCTGGTGCCGGCGCCAGGCCAGCCCATGCAAAGCCGCAGTGCCTACTATCTCGTCGTCCCGCACGACAAGCGCGGCCATCCGCCGGTCGCCAGTTTTCGCGACTGGCTGCTCGGTCAGGTCGCACGTCAAATTTGACTTGGCCGGTTTATCAAAAATTGATAATATTGGATAAAGCGAAAGGAGAGACCATGCCTGCAAGCTACAGCATCGGCACCCGCTATGAGACATTGGTTCGCGAGTTGGTGGAAAGCGGCCGCTATGCCAGCGCCAGTGAGGTTATGCGCGATAGCCTGCGCCTGCTGGAAGAGCGCGAAGAACAGCGCAAGGCAAAGCTTGCTGCGTTGCGCGCGGATATCCGCAAAGGCGTGGAAAGCGGCCCAGGTATCCCTGCCGAAGAGGTATTTCAGCGGCTGGAAGCAAAATGCCGCGGCGGAAAGCCGTGAACTATGGCGGTCATATTTGCGCCAGCCGCCGCGCAGGACGTCGAAGAGATCAGCGACTACATCCATGCTGAAAATCCGGCTGCGGGTCGGCGCTTCATTGCCGCGCTCAGGGAACGCTGTAGCCGCATTGCAGACGTGCCGCATGGCGGCGTCCCCCGCCCGACCCTATGGCCCGGCCTGCGCTCCTTTGCATTTCATCGCTATGTTATTTTCTACACCACCGACGGCGATGAGGTGCGTGTCGAGCGCGTCTTGCATGGTGCCCGCGACACTCAATGGCTCTTGAACTCCACGCCTCCCTGTCTCGTTGGGCTGGAACACTCATAGGGCTCGTCGCAGAATAGCTACTTTCGCTTCAGCGCATCCGCCAAAGCAGCACCGAACGCTCCCTGTTGCGCCGGCCGCTCCGGCTGGCGTTGCTGGGGTGCCGGCGAACGTGGTGCCGGCCTGCCGCCACCATTGTCGCGCGGTCCGCTGCGCGGAGCACCACCCTCGCCGCTATCCTTGCGCATGGAAAGCGCGATGCGCTTGCGCTTGATGTCGACATCGACGACCCGCACCTTCACCACGTCGCCGGCCTTGACCACCTCATGCGCATCCTTGATGAACCGATCGGCCAGCTGCGAGACATGCACCAGCCCGTCCTGATGCACGCCGATATCGACGAAGGCGCCGAAGGCGGCCACGTTGGTGACCGTGCCTTCCAGCAGCATGCCGGGCTTCAGATCCTTGATGTCGTCGATGCCGTCGGCGAAGGTCGCCGTCTTGAAGCCTGGGCGCGGGTCGCGGCCGGGCTTTTCCAGCTCCGCCAGGATATCGCGCACCGTCGGCAAGCCGAAACGCTCGTCGACGAAGACGCGTGGGTCGAGTGCCTTGAGCGCGGCGCTATCGCCCATCAACGACCGCACATCGCGCCCGCAGGCAGCGACGATCTTCTTCGCCACGCCATAGGCCTCCGGATGCACCGACGAGGCGTCGAGCGGCTCGCTGCCATTGGCAATGCGCAGGAACCCGGCGGATTGTTCGAAGGCCCGAGGTCCGAGCCGCGGCACCTTGAGCAGGTCCTTCCGGCTGGCGAAGGGCCCGGTCGCATCGCGATGCGCAACGATCGCGTCGGCCAGCGATGCGCCCAGACCTGAAACGCGCGCCAAAAGCGGCGCCGAGGCAGTGTTGAGATCGACGCCGACGGCATTGACCGCGTCCTCGACCACCGCTTCCAGCGAGCGGCCGAGACGGTACTGGTCGACATCATGCTGGTACTGGCCGACGCCGATCGATTTGGGTTCGATCTTGACCAGTTCGGCCAGCGGATCCTGCAGCCGCCGGGCGATCGACACGGCGCCGCGCAACGACACGTCGAGACCGGGGAATTCCGCCGCCGCCGTTGCCGATGCCGAATAGACCGAGGCGCCGGCCTCGCTGACGATCACTTTCAGTGGCTTGGGGCCACCGTCCGCCGGCATGTCGGACAGCATGTCGGCCACCAGCTTTTCCGTCTCGCGGCTGCCGGTGCCGTTGCCGATCGAAATCAGCTCGACCTTGTGCTGGCGGATGAGCTTGGCGAGTTCCGCCTGCGTGCCGCGCACATCGTTTCTGGGCGGAAATGGATAGACCGTCGTCGTTGTCAGCACCTTGCCGGTGCCGTCGACCACCGCCACCTTGACGCCGGTGCGGATGCCGGGGTCGAGCCCCATCGTGGCGCGCGAGCCGGCGGGAGCGGCCAGCAGTAGATCCTTGAGGTTGCGGGCAAAGACGTGGATCGCTTCCTCCTCCGCCCGCTCGCGCAGATCGCGCATCAAATCGAGCGTCAGGTGCAGCGACAGTTTTATACGCCAGGTCCAGCCCGCCACCTCCATCAGCCATCTGTCACCCGGAAGGCTGCCGCCGATGGCATAGGCATTGGCGATCATCCGCTCGACCGGCTTCACCGGGGAGGTGTCATCGGCATCGACCTCGATGTCGAGCGACAGCACTTCCTCGTTGCGGCCGCGCAGCATCGCCAGCGCGCGATGGCTCGGCACATTTGCCCAACGCTCGACATGGTCGAAATAATCGGAGAATTTCGCGCCGGCCTCCTGCTTGCCGTCGACCACCCTGGCCCGCATGAAGGCGCGCTCCTTCATGTAGCTGCGCAATTTGCCGACCAGATCGGCATTCTCGGCGAATTGTTCCGAAAGGATGTCGCGCGCGCCCTCGAGCGCCGCCTTGGTATCGGCCACCTCTTCGCTGACATAGGCCAGCGCCAGTTCGGCAGGCACCAATGAGCGGTTCGCCAAGATGGCTTCGGCCAGCGGCCCCAGCCCGCGCTCCCTGGCGATCTCGGCCTTGGTCCGGCGTTTGGGCTTGTAGGGCAGGTAGATGTCCTCAAGTTCCGCCTTGGTGGTGGCGGCGACGATCTTGCCTTCAAGCTCCTCGGTCAGCTTGCCCTGTTCGCGGATCGAGCCAAGGATGGTGTCGCGGCGCGCGTCGAGCTCGCGCAGATAGGCAAGGCGTTCGGCAAGATCGCGCAATTGCGTGTCGTCGAGCCCGCCGGTGACTTCCTTGCGGTAGCGCGCCACGAACGGCACTGTCGCGCCCTCATCGAGCAGTTCGATCGCCGCGGCCGCCTGTTCGGGCCGCGCGCTGATCTCGGCCGCGATGATGGCTGCAATGCGCTTGATGTCGGATGCCATGTCGTTCCTGCTCTCATCCAAAGAGCGGCGACCATAGGCGCAGACGTCCGGCCCGCCAACCGCCGCGCTTCGATCAGCCCGGCGGTCCACAGGAAAGCGTGCGCCAATGTGGCGATCGCGGCGCGCCTAGATCAGCCGGCTCAGCGCCTCGAAGAACGCGACGATCTCGATATCGAGCGGATCGTCGACAGGCTCCGGCTGCGACGACATCTTGGCGATCACCACTTCGGTCCTGGGATCGACATACAGCCACTGGCCATGAATACCGATGCCGCAATAGGCGCCGTTCTCGTGTCCAGTCTGGTACCATTTGTTCCGGTAACGGCCTTTGGGAAACAGTGGCAGCATCGCGCCGCGCTGCCAGACGTCCGCACTGCCGCCAGTGCTGGTCGTGTCGCGCACCCAGGCTTCCGGTACGATGCGGCGGCCATTGGCCATGCCACCTTGCCGCATCATCTCGCCGACACGCGCCAGGTCGCGCGGCGTCACCGAAATGCCGCCGGCCGTGCGCGCCGTGCCTTCCATGTCGACGCCGATCGAGGCTTCGCTGACAGCGCCGAGCGGCAGCCACAGCTTCTCGCGCATCAGGTCGGTGAACCGCTGGCCCGACGCACGCTCGAGCAGCAGGCCGAGCAGGTCGGAATTCGGCGAGCGGTAGCGGAAGGTCTGGCCATGCGGCTCTGCAAGGCGTTGCAGGGTCAGGATGAATTCGCGCAGGCTCTCCGTGCCGCCGCCCGGATTCCACAGCGTGGCACGGCGATAGCGGGCGAAAGCACTTTCCGGATCGAGATAGGCTTCCTCGAAATCGAGACTGACGCTCATATCGAGCACATGCCGCACGCTCGCATCGCCATAGGCCGAGCCGGCGGCTTCGGGGATGTAGGCCGTCACCGGCGCTTCCGGGTCGAACACCCCCTCGCCTTCTAGTATGCCGGCAATGATGGCGGTCAGCGACTTGCTGATCGAAAAGATGATGTGGCGGGCGCCGAAATCCATATGCGGCGCGAACCAGTCGCCGACGATCCTGCCGCCTTTCATCACCGTCAGTGCGTCGGTGCTCGAACGTGCGAGAAAATCAGCCACTGTCTCCGGTGTGCCGGCGATCGCGACCTTCTCGCCGAGCAGGCCGCCCATATCGCGCACGGGGGTTTCGACAACGCCCGACGTCGCCGTCACCCGGGCGGTCGGCACCAGTTCGCCGAGATTCTGGAACGACCACCGGTTGAACGGGTTCTCGCGCCAATTGGCGAGCACGACCTGGTTGCGCCGGAAGCCATAGCGGGTCTCGAACACGGTTTTGCCGGTCATGGCGTTTCCTTCCGGGTCGTTTCTTCTTTGTGGGGGCTCAGCGAAGTGCCGTGGCGATAGCGTGCACGGCTTTCAGCGTCGCTATGGAATAGGCACCATTGGCGAAATCCGGCCAGGTCGAAAGCTTCACCACGACCATTCCGGTGTTCCAGTCGATATGGATCATCTGACCGAACACGCCGCGGCACATCAGTGCGCGCGAGCGCGGGTCCTCGATCCAGAACTGGTTGCGATAGCTGCCCTCCGGCAGGCTGGGGCTGAAGTCCGGCCCATGCCTGCCGTTGCGCGTGTCCTCGACCCAGCCGGCCGGCACGACGCCGCCACCATTGTCGAGGATCAATTGGCCGAAGCGGCCATAATCGCGCAGCGTCGCGTTGAAACCGCCGTCGGCCACCGCATAGCCGGCGCTGTCGACCGTGAAGCAGGCGCTTTCATCAGCGCCGAGCTTTTGCCAGAGTTCTTCCGAAACCAGTTGCGGCAGCCGTTTGCCTGTCACCCGCTCCATGATGAAAGCAAGCACGTCGGTCTCGATCGAGCGGTATTCGAATTGAGCCCCGTGCGGACGGATCGTGTCCTTCAAGCCCAGGATCAGCTCGAACATGTGCGAGGGCCAGCGAAAATCCGGATCGCTGCCCGGCGGCACCGGCTTCCAGCCGGTGGCGACATCGACCTGGCCGATGTCGGAATAGCGGTCGGTGTATTCCTCGGAGAAACGGACGCCGCTGGTCATGTCCAGCACATGCTGCACATTGGCGCCGGCCCAGCCGGTGGCGCCGAGTTCCGGCAGGTAGTCGCTTACCGGTCTGGCCGGATCGATCAGGCCGCGCCCGACCAGTATGCCGAACACCGAACCGGTGACGGACTTCGCCATCGACTGCGACAGGTGCAGCGTGCGCTCGTCCATGCCGTTGAAATAGCGCTCATAGGCAAGCTTGCCGTCCTTGAGCACCAGAAAACCGTCCGTATAGGTCTCGTCGAGCAGCCCGGCGAGTGTCGTCGGCTTGCCCTCGCTGTCCTCGACCGCCAGCCCGTCAAGATCGACCACGGCGCGTTCGAGACGGCGGCGATGGCCGTTGCCGCGCCAGACTTCGGCGGTCGGCAGAATTTCACGGATGTGCTGGAACGCCCAGCGGTTCCACGGCGGCCGGTCCCAGTCGAGCTTCGGCGGCACCATGGCGGGCGGCGAGCCCTGCATGATCGGCGGCCGCGGATCGCTGTTGCGATAGGAGTCCATGAAAGCCATTCCCGGAAAAGAAAAGACCCGGCGGCATGTACCGCCGGGTCCGTCATGCAGCGATTACTTCTGCAGTTCGGTCCAGATCTTGGTGTAGATGTCCTGGATTTCAGGCGCGCACATCTTCTGGAATTCGCCCTGTGGCTTCGCTGCGGCCGGAATGACGACTTCCGGCGCATCTTTCATGTCGGCCGGCATGTATTTGTCCGAGCCGGTGATGGCGTTGGCATAGCGGTGGAAGGCCGACAGGCCCGCCGCGTTTTCCGGATCCATGATGAAGTTCTGGAACAGCTTGGCGTTGTCGACGTTCTTGGCTTCCTTCAGGACGACCACGTTATCGCTCCACAGGCCGTAACCTTCCTTTGGATAATTGTAGTGGATGGCCGGATTGGCCAGCCGCTGGCGCAGCGCCGAGCCGTTCCAGTCGCTGGTTGCCTTGAAGTCGCCGGCGCCCATCTTCTCGATGGTGTTGTATTCCATGGCGATCCAGTTCGGCTTGGCCGCGACCAGCGTGTCACGCACCTTCTTCAGCACCGCCTTGTCGTCCGTGCACTGCTGGCCGCCGACATATTTGATCGCCGCGAAGATGACGTCATTCATCTCGGGAACGACGTTGACCTTGCCCTTCAGCTCGTCCGGCGTGTTGAAGATGATGCCCCAGCTGTCGGCCGGTCCCTTGTAGGCGTCGGTGTTGACGACGACGCCCACCGTGCCCAGCGCCCACGGCACCGAGTATTTGCGGCCTGGATCGAAGTCGGGGTTGGCCCATTCGGGCGCTACATTCTTGAAGTTCTCCATCTTGCCGGGGTCGGTTTCCAGGACAAGGCCTTCCTTAATCCAGATCGGCACGTAGGTCTGCGAGGGTACCGCAATGTCGAAGCCGGTGCCGCCCTGGCGAACCTTGGCCAGCGCGGTGTCGTTGGAATCGTAATCGGTGATGGTCACCTTGACGTTGTATTTGGTTTCGAACTTCTTGATCACGTCGGGGCTGGTGTAGTTGCCCCAATTGTAGATGTTGAGCACGCCGTCGGCGCGGGCCAAGCCCGTCGAGGCGAGCAACGCCAACCCCATGGCGGTTGCTGTTGTCTTCCAGTTCATGGTTTTAACTCCCATTTTTCGGTTCAGTCTCGTTTCCTGCTGACGAAGAAAAACAACGTGACGATCGCGACCGAAAGCAGCAGGAAGGCGGTCGATATCGCGTTGATCTCGGGTGTGATGCCGCGGCGGATCTGGCCGAGCATGTAGGTGGGCAGCGTGTCCTGGCCGCCCGATTTGACGAACTCGGTGATGACGACGTCGTCGAGCGAGATGACGAAGGCCAGCATCAGCCCGGCCAGGATGCCGGGCCACAGGAGCGGCAGCGTGATGCGCCGGAACGTCTTCCAGGGCGTCGCGTAGAGGTCGGCTGCGGCACGCTCCAGCGTCAGGTCCATATTCTCAAGCCGCGCCCGGATCGGCAAATAGGCAAAGGGAATGCAGAACGCCGTGTGCGCGGCGACCAGATAGCCGATGCCGGAATAACCGGTGAAGATCTTGATGCGCGAGAAGAAGATCAGCAGCGCCACCCCGGTGACGATCTCGGGCACCATCAGCGGCTGGTTGATCGCCGCATACTTGAAGGTGAGGCCGGGATAGGACGCGGTGCGGGTGGTGGCGAGCGCCGCCATGGTGGCAAAGATCGTGGAGAGCACCGCCGCAATGGAGCCGATCTGGAAGGAACGCAGCGTGGCATCGACGACCTGCGTGTTCTGCCATGCCGACTGGAACCATTTCAGCGAAAAGCCGCCCCATTCGGAGGTCGAGCTCGCCGCGTTGAAGGCATAGATGACCAGCACGATGATCGGCAGATACAGCACGATAAAGCAGGTCGCGGCGATCGCGCTGAATCCTGGCTGGTGCTTGATGGAAAAGTTCTTAGCCATGACGCACCCCCGACTTGCCGGCATTGCGCACATAGGCAAGCAGCGCCACCATGACGATGATCATGACGGCGATCGACAGCGCCGAGCCGAGTGGCCAGTTGCGGCCCTGCCCGAACTGCAATTCGATCAGGTTGGACAGCATCATGTTCTTGCCGCCGCCAAGCACGCTCGGCGTCACATAGGCGCCAAGCGCTGGAATGAAGACCAGGATGGAGCCGGCGATGACGCCCGGCTTGACCATCGGAAAGATAATCCGCCGCAGCACCTGGAAGCGCGTGGCGTAAAGGTCGTAGCCCGCCTCGACCAGCCGGAAATCGAGCTTTTCCATACTGGCGTAGATCGGCAGCACCATCAGCGGCAGGTAGACATAGGCCATGCCGATCAGGATCGCCGTGTCGGTATAGAGGATCTGGATCGGCGCCGAGATGATGCCGAGCTTGAGCAGCATTGTGTTGATGATGCCTTCGTTGCGGATGATCTGCAACACCGCGAAGGTGCGGATCAAAAGGTTGGTCCAGAACGGAATGGTGATCAGGAACAGCCAGAGATCGCGGGTCTTTTCGCTGCGCGTCGCCATGAAATAGGCGGTCGGGAAACCAAGCACCAAGGTGGCGATCGTCGTCACCACCGAGAGCTTGATCGAGCGCAGGAAGATGGTGACGTGGGCGGCGGCGATCGAAAGCGTGTCGTCGAAGATATCGCGTTCCAGAAACACCGCTATCCAGGCTTCCGGCGAGAACTGCCACTTCACGTCGCCATAGGAGCCTGGCGTCAGGAACGAGTAGACGAGCACGATCAGCAAGGGGCCGGTCGCTGCGAGGAAAATGACCAGCAGCGCTGGCGCTGACAAAAGCCAGCGGTCGCGGACATCGCGCCGCTCCGCTGCCTTGGCGACTTCTTCCGCGGTCGCCATCGTCAGTCCTTCAGGACCTGGGCGGCATCGCTGCCGATGAGGATCCCGACCGCGTCGCCCTTCTCGAAACCGCAGCCCGCGCTGCGCGTGTTCTGCTGGCGTACGGTGAAGAGTTCGCCACTGTCGAGATGAACGTGGATGTGGGTGTCGGTGCCGAAATAGACGATATTGTCGACCCTCCCCGACAGTTCGCCCTTGGCCTTGGTCAGCTTGGCGTGTTCAGGCCGAACCACGACCGTGGCATTGGGCTTGGGCTGGAAACCCTGGGCCACGGTCGCCTCGATGGTCGCACCGGACTTGAGCGTGGCGCGCGCCTTGCCGTTGGCCATCTCGCTGATGGCGGCCGTCAGGAAGTTGGTTTCACCGATAAAGTCGGCGACGAAGCGTTCGGCCGGCTTGTCGTAGATATCCCAGGGCGAACCGACCTGGAGGATCTTGCCCGATGACATGACCGCGATGCGGTCGGACATGGTCAGCGCTTCTTCCTGGTCGTGGGTGACGAAGATGAAGGTGATGCCGGTCTCGTGCTGCAGCCGCTTCAACTCGATCTGCATCTCCTTGCGCAGCTTGTAGTCGAGCGCCGACAGTGGCTCGTCGAGCAAAAGCACCTTCGGCTGCGGTGCCAAGGCGCGGGCCAAGGCCACGCGCTGCTGCTGGCCGCCGGAGATCTGGCTGGTGCGACGACCGGCGAGTGCCTCCATCTTGACCAGCTTCAGCATCTCGGCGACGCGCGCCTTGATCTCGGCCCTCGGCTTACCCAGCATTTCCAGGCCAAAGCCGATATTGTCGGCGACCGTCATGTGCGGGAACAGCGCATAGGATTGGAAAACGGTGTTGACCGGCCGTTTGAAGGGTGGCAGCGGCGCGATGTCCTGGCCGTAGAGCAGGATTTCACCGGCGGTTGGAAAATCGAAGCCGGCGATCAGCCTGAGCAACGTCGTCTTGCCGCAGCCGGATGGCCCCAGCAACGTGAAGAATTCGTTCTCGCGGATAGATACCGAGACCGTGTCGAGGGCAGCCACCTGCCCCTCACCTGATCCGAAAATTTTGCTGACGTTTACTACTTCAATCGCATTCCGATCCGGTTTGTCCGGCACGATTACGCCTCACTGTTGACCCCGCTCTTGCTGGCGGAGCTCTTCCCCTGTTCGATGTGACCACATGGCCGGTGGGTTGGCAAGCCCGGCATTGGGTCACAGTTCAGTCAGTCATTGAGGCCTGCAAGCCCCATGCCATAGTCAGGCCTGATAGGTGATTTTGCCGCCGCAAATCGTCGTCACCGGCCGCACCTTGTGCAGATCGGCCGGGGCGGTGTTCTCGATATCCATCGACAAAACCACCAGATCGGCCATGTAGCCCGATCTCAGCGTGCCCTTGCGGTGCTCGGCGAATTCGGCGTAGGCGCCCTCGATCGTGTAACCGGCAATCGCTTCATGCAGTGAAAAACTCTGGTCCGGGTCGCTTTCTGCCCACGGTTTGCGCAACACTGCCGCCTGAATGCCCAGGATCGGATCGATCGGCGACACCGGCCAATCGGATGCGAAGACGACATGCGCGCCGGCATCCTTCAAGGTCCGCCAGGCATAGCTCAGCGGCCAGCGTGCCGGCCCGATGCGCGACACCGTCGGCTCCAGCGGAAAATCCATGGCGCCGGGCGGATGCGGCGGTTGCATGGAAGCAATGACGCCGAGTTCTGCGAAACGCGGCACATCCGATGTGGTGGTGACCTCGATGTGCTCGACCCGGTGACGGCTGTCGCGCTTGCCGTTCGCCTTCTGCGCCGCCTCATAACCGTCCAGCACCGCGCGCACCGCGCCGTCGCCGATCGAGTGCACGGCGATCTGCAGCCCGCGCCTGTCGGCCGCGACGGCCAGATCGATGAATTGTTGCGGCGTGAACAGCGGCTCGCCCACCCAGTCGGGCCGGTCGGCGTATGGCTCGACCATGACAGCTGTCCAGGAATCGAGCACCCCGTCGTAGAATACCTTGACCATGCCCGACGACAGCCATTCGCTGTTGTAGCTTTCGGCCATACCAGATGCCTTGTCGAGCATGTCGAGCGTCATGAAATTCTTGTAGTGGAACGGGATCTTGACGCGGCAGGGCAAGCCTTCCTCGGCTTCGATCTCGGCCAGCAGCTCAAGCTGGTAGAGGTTGCCGTCCATGTTCTGGATCGAGGTGATGCCGTGGCGGGCGCACCAGGCGAGCCCGCGCCGCATGATGTCGCGATCGGCGTCCCGCTCGGCCGCCGTCGGCATCGGGTCCGGCTCGCCGCCGGTCGACAGCCCCAGCCGCACCCGGCTTTCGCCGGCAAGGTCGAGCACCGGGCCAAAGGCCTCGCCTTCGCGCAATTCGCCGGCGGCCAGTCCATCGTCACCCATGACAATCTCATTGCCAGGGCCGAGCGTGCGCCCCTGCAGGATGCCGGCCATTTCCAACGCCTTGGTGTTGGCCCACATGGTGTGATGGTCGGGCGCCGCCATGCAGAACGGACGATCGGGCAAAATGGCGTCGAGGTGATGGCGCGTCACGCGCTCGCTGCCGAGCACGGTGTAGTCGACGCCTTGGCCGACCAGCATCTTCGCGTCGGGCCGGGTAGGCGCATAGTCGCGGATCGCCTTCTGCAGCGCCTCGAAGCCATGGATACCGGTGAGTTGAAGGTGGGCAAGTTCAGCCCCGCCCGAAAACAGATGCATGTGGGCTTCGATAAAACCCGGCAGGACGGAGCCGCCCTTGGCGTCGATTACCTTGGTGGCCGGTCCCTTGAACTCTTCGATGGAGGCGCGGCTGCCGATGGCGATGATTGCGCCGTCCTTGACGGCGACGGCCTCGGCGGTGGGATTGTCGTCGTCGATGGTCAGTACACGACCATTGATGACGATCAGATCCGCATTGTGACCTGCACCTGTGACAGACATCGCGACTCCGCGCTTTTGACGACTGACTGAGACCGACAACCTCTTGGCCAACGACCTGCCACTCCACCGGAGCGGCGCCATGGGACGAAAAGGAATGCCAGCGCGCTGTCTTGGAAATTCCCCTTGTCATCCCAAGAGGCAGCGTGGATAAAGAATGCGACTGATTATTCGCGTTTGTCAACATACCGAATCTGGAATGTATCGTGGACAGCAAGCTCCCACCATGTTGAGACCGGGCGGGGAACGAGGACATCGGACGGTGAAGCGCAGTCTCGACCGCAAAACCAGGATAGCGCTCGAACCGCGCAAACAGCCGCGGCAACAACGCTCCAGCAAGGTGGTCGACCGGATTCTCGACGCAGCGCTGGTCTTGACGCGGGAGCAAGGAACCAAGACGCCGACGACGCTCGCCATTGCGCAGCGCGCAGGCTTGTCGGTTGGTTCGATCTACCAATACTTTCCCAACAAGGAAGCCATTCTTCTGGACCTCGCCCGGCGCTGGCTGTCATCCTTTCCCGAGGTGATCGCCAAGCGTATCAAGGTCGCCCCGCCCACCAACCGTGAAGAGTTTCGGCAGGAAGTGCGCAAGCTCTTCATCGACACGTCCAGACTCTACCTCGAAAACGCCAGCCTGATGCCGGTGATCGAGGCCATTTCAGGCAACGCCGACCTCAGGCCGATCCAGAACGAATATGACGAGCAGATCATCGCGCTCTACGCCGCATGGCTGCAGCATGTGAACCCGGCGCTTGAAGACAATGTCGCCAGCCGGCTCGGCGTGCTGATGATGGACGTCGGGCACGCCTGCCGGCTTGTCGGGCTGAAAAGAGACCGCAAGACATACGACCTCATCGAGGACGATGTGGAAAGAATGTGGCTCGCTCTGGTGAGCCCTTATCTCAATCTTGAATCTTGACTGATTTCGCACTTCGAGAGGAATTTATGAAGACTGTTTTCTCCCCCCTTCACGCCGGCCATGCCGGTCAAATGGAACTGGTCACATCAGCCATCGTGCCGGGTTTCGAGAAGCCATCGAGGGCCGAATTCATCAAGGCGCGGGTCGAAAGCGAGAAACTGGGTCCCATCATCGCGCCGCACGAACATGACCTCGCCGCCGCCAAGCGCATCCACAAATCAGACTATATCGACTTTCTCCCGACGGTCTGGCCGCAATGGCTGGAAGCAGGTCTCACAGGCACGGCGATGCCCTTCACCTGGCCGACGCGCGGCCTGCGCGGCGACGTGCCGCCAAAGCGCGTCGACGCGCTGCTCGGCTATTATTCCTTCGATGCCGGCGCCACTTTCGTCGAAGGCACGTGGGCCGCGATCAAGTCTTCCTACGACGTAGCGCTGACCGCCGCCGGCCTGCTCAAGGATGGCGAGGCTTCCGCCTTCGCGCTCTGCCGTCCACCCGGCCACCATGCCGGGGCTGGCTTCATGGGCGGCTATTGCTACATCAACAACGCCGCTGTCGCCGCGCAATGGTTCCGCGACCACGGCGCCAAACGCATCTCGATCCTCGATGTCGACTACCATCACGGCAACGGTACGCAGGAGATCTTCTACGACCGTGCCGACGTCCAGGTGCTCAATCTGCATGGCGATCCGATGGTCGAGTACCCGTTCTTCCTCGGCCATGCCGACGAACGCGGCGCGGGTGCCGGCGAAGGCTTCAACATCAATTATCCGATGCCCTTCGGCACCGACTGGGATGCATGGAACGCCTCGCTCGAGGATGCCTGCGGCAGGCTCGCCGCTTATGCACCGGATGTCGTCATCGTCTCGCTGGGTGTCGATACGTTCGAGAAGGACCCGATCAGCCAGTTCAAGCTGAAGACGTCTGATTATCCCAAGATCGGCCGCCGCATCGCCAGGCTCGGCCTGCCGACGCTGTTCGTCATGGAAGGCGGCTATGCCGTCGAGGAGATCGGCATCAACGCGGTCGGCGTGCTGACCGGGTTCGAGGATCGGTAAATGCCTGTCGTCCAGGAGCATCTGGCGGTTTTGGGACAACGACAGGCATAAGCAAAGGACCACCGGGACCGGGCGGCAACATCGCCCGGCTCCGACTATCGGGCCAAGGCACCCCCTTCGGCACAGCAACCGGCGCGCCCGTCTGTCCAATGCTCCCGAGCCTGGCGAAATCGACCAGCCGCCGAGGTGGCCGGCGAAGACTTTCGCGTCCCGGTCTTCTGTCCAGGGCGCGAAAACCGACTTGTGAGTCGCACATGAGTCCACCGGATTCGATTTTGTCAAATCGCGTTTGATGTCAGATTCAACTGCGGGTAGATTAGACCCGAATCAGCCGGTCCTGGGGGGCGCGGCGACCACCCAAAGTCTTTTGTTCCGGAGCTTTTCCGGCACCAGACGCGGACGGCTTCGCGTTCCCTGAATGGATTCGGGTTTGGTTCGGTGCAGCCCTGCGCCACGCGTGTGTCTTCGTCAAAGTAATGCGTATTCGGGTTCGGCGGCTGGCTTCCAGTATCCGGACAGCAGAAACGATTCCGGCCAAAAGCAACAAGAATGAGCAGTCCCGCCGCACGTCTTCAATCCGACACATTGGGCTCGCGCCTGACGTCGCGCGGCGATCTCACCAGCTTTTTCATGCAACTGACCGCCGAGATCGGCGCCGACAGCTACATGTTGGTCGCCATCGTCCACGACCAGGACCGCAACGATGCGCGCATCGTCTCCTCCAACTGGATTTTCGATGCCATCGAGCTGATCGGCAAGCGATTGATCGCCGGGCTTGCGCAAGGCGCGCTCACCGTCGCGCCAGGCATCCGCCCACAGCCGCTGGTGGCATCTCAAGCACCAGAGGCAGACGGATTGGTCACCGGCGAGGAAGCCCGCCTTCTCGACGTGCTCGGCCATGCCGAAATCTATTCGCTGCGCCTCAATGTCGGCCGCCAGCGCCTGTTTGCCCTGTTCTCTGCGGCGACCGCCGGCAGCATCGACCAGCCGGCGCTGATGCGCGCGCAGCTGAAATGCTGCTACGCGCTCTCGCACATCCCGCAACTGATTGCCGCCGCCGCCATGCAGGACCCGTTGTCGGATCGCGAGCGCGAATGCCTGTTCTGGGTTTCCGAAGGCAAGACCACCGACGAGGTCGCCGTCATCCTTGGCGTCTCCTCCAACACCGTCAACAGCTACATCACCCACGCCATCCAGAAATTCGCGGCCAGCAACCGCGCGATGGCCATCGCCACGGCGATCAGGAGCGGCATCATTTGAAACACGCCGATATCAAGGAAACGGCCGAAGCCCTTTTCAACGAGCAGCGCAACCCGTTCGGGGCCTTCACCCTTGGCTCCGAAACCCATCACGCGGTCACCATTCCCGATGCCGTGCGCCGCTGCCGCTGGATCGCCGTTGACATGAATGCCTCGGCTTTCGGCCTCTTCTTCGTAAGCCCCTCGCCCGAGCGGGCGCGGCTCGTGCCATGCTTCGATTCCGATTATCCCGGCATTGCCGTGGCGACCAAGTTCATCTCAGGCGCCAACGGCGAGGAGATCGTGCGCCACACCCGCATCTCGACCGAACCGCGCTGGTGGACGGATGACGGCGTCCCTGCCACGGCGGAGCTGTTTGGCGATTTCGCCTGGACCGAGCGGATGGCGGCGCTGGTGCCCGGAACCAGCGGCATCGCTTTTCCCGTGCACGCCGACCGCGGCCAATGCGGTCTTGTCGTGTTCCTGGGCTCGGAGATGACCTTGCAGCAGGATGCGCTCTACGAAATACACGCCCGCTGCTTTTCGCTGTTCGCCGCCGTCGCCCGCATCCGTCCGGGCGATGCCGGCCGCATGCGTGCAATCTCCAAGCGCGAACTCGAATGCCTGAAGCTGACCGCCAACGGCAACACCAGCGAGGAGATCGCGCGACTCCTGAAACTGTCGGTGCACACCGCCAACCAGTATCTGACCCAATCGACCCAGAAGCTCAACGCCGTCAATCGCAACCAGGCCGTTGCCAAGGCGCTGCGGCTGGGCTTGATCGAATAGAGGAATTCGAAAGCGATCAGCGATAGGCCAGCGGCTCGACCTTGCGGATACGCGCCTCTTCGATCACCGCTTCGAGCAGCGCCGTGTTGCGCTCCGGGTCTTCGCCCGGCTTCTCGAACGATACGTAGTTGACCGCCACCGACGCGCCGAGCTCGCTCAGCGTCAGCTGGAAATAGACGGTGACGCCGGGCGGCCTCAGTTCCAGATCGAGCACGATGCGCGGGCTGCCGCTCCAGTCGACATGCGCCTCACCACCATGGCCGAGCCGCAGAGTGCCCGGCATGAAGAACAACTCAACCGCTGAATCGACCAGGTCCGACAGGCACGCGAAATGCTCCAGCCGGATAAAGGCGATGTAGTCGGCGACATCGATCAGCCTCAGTTCCCTCACCACCTGCTCGATGGCGCTGGCGACGATGATCTCGCGGGATTTTGCGTGCGGTTGCCGGTTCATGAAATCTGTCTGCGCTCAGCCTTTTTCGAGTAGACGATCCGCACCAGTTCGGCGACGGCCTGGTAGAATTGTGACGGGATCACATTATCGACCGAAACTTGCTTGTACATGGAGCGGGCGAGCGCCACGTCCTCGAAGACCGGGATGTTGTGTTCCCGCGCGATCTCGCGGATCTTGAGCGCCACCAGATCCTGGCCCTTGGCCAGCACCATGGGCGCCGAGTCCTCGTCGCGCACATATTTCAGCGCGATCGAGAAGTGCGTCGGGTTGGCGATGATCAGCGTTGCGCGCGGCACCGCCGTCATCATCCGTTTGCGCGCCCGGTCGCGCGCCAGCGAGCGCAGCCGCGACTTGACGATCGGGTCGCCCTCGGACTGTTTGAACTCGTCCTTGACCTCCTGCTTGCTCATGCGCAGATCCTGCTTCCAGTGGAAACGCGACCAGACGATGTCGACTGCCGCGATCAGCCCCATGACGAAGACGATGGCCACCAGGATGTCGACGGCGATGCCGCGGATGACGAGACCGAAGGCGATCGGATTGGTGATCATCCCGGCGAGCAGCTTGCGGTGGTCTTCCGACAGGGTGAAGCTCAGCACGACGATGGCAAACCCGACCTTGCCGAGTGACTTCAGGAACTCGACCCAACCCTGGATGCCGAACAGCCTGTTCCAACCCTTGGCGATCGAAATGCGCGAGAGTTGCGGCCGGACCCGCTCGCCTACGAATTGCGGCATGTTCTGGAACACCGAGGCGCCGACGCCGGCGACGGTCAGCAGCACCATCAAGCTCAGGACGGCGCGGCCGACCTCGAGCAGGACGATCTTGTAAAGCGCGATGACGTCGGTCTCCGTGTCCATCGGCCAGGCTTCCGGCTTCTCCAGGAACATCGACAGGAACATGCCGAGATCGATGATCGCATCCTTGGCGTAGAAGACGGTGAACACCAGTATGGCAACGAACGAGGCAAAGAGCGCTGTCTCCCGCGAATGGGGCAGCTTGCCCTGTTCGATGGTGTCGCGGATCTTCTTTTCCGTCGCCTCTTCGGTTTTCGAATCCTTGTCGACCGCGTCAGCCATGGCGCGGTCCTAGGCGGCGTCTTGGGTCGAGGGGAGTTCGAAGGCGCCTTCGCGCGACAGCCGGATCGTCGTCGTCACGATCGTCTTGCGGGCCGCCATGATGTCGGCGAGGGGGATCCCGTCCGAGCCCTGCCCGAGTTCGGCTTCGATCATGCGCCGCGAGCGGGCGCCGATGGCCGACAGCACCGATTCCGCGAGTGCGGCCGACGTGCCACGCAAGGCCAGCGTGACCAGCTCCGTCGATAGCCCGTCGAACAGCAGCACCCGCGCTTTCTGGGTGAGCAGCGGCAGATCGTCGAAAGCAAACAGCCGGGCTCGCACGCCGTCGAGATCAGGCGTGCCGGCGGCTTCCAGATCCTGCATCACCTCCTCGAGCAGCGGCTTGTCGAGTTCGTTGAGAACGCTGGCAACACGCGCCTGCCCGGCCGAGGTGTCTTTGGTCGAGGTTTCGGCCAGCACACTGGTGCGCAACCGGTTTTCGACGATCCTGGCGGCAGCGTCGGGAACATTGGCCATCGTCACCATGCGCTTGATGATTTCTCCACGCATCGGCTTGGTCAGTGTCAGCAGCACGCTCGCCGCCACCTGCGGCGCCAGCTTCGACAACACCATGGCCGCTGTCTGCGGATGCTCACCGGCCAGGAAGGCGCCAAGCCGCGCCGGCTCGAGCTTTTCGAGCTCGGGCCAGATCGGCGGCGGGCCTTCCGGTGCGACCTCGAATTTCCTGTCGCCCATGATCGCGCTCATCTCTTCGGGCGACAGCGATTCGTTGAGGATGGTGTCCATCCTGTCGGCGGAATCGAGCAATCCCGCCCCTTCCGTGAACTCGGCCTCGAACTCGGCGACGATGCGCTCAAGATCGCTTTGCGGAATCGTCCGCAGCAGCCGGGCGCCCTCGATCAGGGCCTTCAGTTCTTCCTGCTTGAAGAATTTCAGCAGGCGGCTGGCCGACGGCTTGCCCATCGCCACAAGTATGGCGGCCGCCTTCTGCGCGCGGGTCAAGGTCACCGGCGTCGTCATGCCACTCGCCTCCGCTGCCACCGGCAAGCCCCGCAAACCATGTCTAGGCGCCCTTCGTGCCGGCGATGATTTCGGTCAGCCTGATGCCGAAGCGCGACGGATCGCTTTCCAGAACGGTGATCTCGCCGCGCGCGATCTTTCGGCCGTTGACCACGACGTCGACAGGTTCGCCGATGCGGCGATTGAGCGCCACGGTCGACCCTTTTTGCAGCGCCATCAGATCGGAGACCGGCATCTCGGTGCTGCCGAGGATGATCTGGACATCGACGGGGATGTTCATGATCACGCTCGAATTGGCCGATGAGGCCGCCCTGAACGCCGCATCGGGGCGTTGCTCCTCTTCATGCAGGACCCCGCGCAACTCTTCGATGGCACGGTCGAGTTGCTCGTCCGGCTGGTCGAGGTCGGCTTCCGCCTTGGTTTTGGCCATGATCGTCTCCAAATGCTCAGGCGCGTCCGGCGGCAGCCGGCATCAGCCCGTCGATAAAGTCCTGCCCGGCGTCGTAAGGATGCCTGATCCGGACGGTGTAATTCTGTCCCAGTTTGCCGAACTCGCATACGTACAGCGTCTTGCCCCGTGCGCTGAGACGCGCCTGGGACTGGGCCGTTTCCTCGAATTCGATGACGTCGCCGATTTCGAAACCGGCGAGGTCGCCGAGCGTCAGCCGCGCCAGCGGCATCGTGGCCTCGAGCGCCACGGTGGAGCGCATCACCTCTTCCGAGAAGCGGGCGCGCCAGCTGGGGCCGTGATCGTCGTCGCTGACAGGCACGGCTCCGTCGCGGCTGGCCAGCACGACGCGCTGCGGCATCGTCACCGTCACGGTGCCACTGTCGGCCGGCGTCGAGATGCCAAGCACGATGCGGATTGCCGCGCCATCGCGCAGCACGTACCGCTTCGCCTCGGTGCCCGACATTGCCCGCGGCGCGGGCAGGCGCAGGTCGAGCGAACGCTTTCCCGATCCGTTGAGGGCCTGTGCGACCTGCTGGAACACCATGGTCGAAACATCGATTTCGATTTGCGACAGATCGCGTTCGATCGGCGATGCCGGCAGATCCGGGTCGCCGCCGAACAGCGTGCAGACCATGATGGCGATCGCCGGAGCATCGATCACCAGGGTCATCGCATCGGAGGACGCCGACGAGCCGATCACGGTCATCGCAAACGTGTCGCCGGCACGCGAACGCGCCTCGGGAACGCGGCTGACCTCGATCGCTTTGAGATCGACGACGACCGGAACGCCAAACTCGCTGGTCAGGCTTTTCTGCAGCAGCGGCACGGCGCGTTCGGCCATGGCGCGGCCTGCGTCGATGACCTGCGCGGCCTCGCCGCTGTCGCCGACCAGACGCTCGATGATCAGCGAGCGCGCTTCCGCTGGACTGCCCAGGCTGGTCATGACAGTGCCGGGACCGATCTGTCGCGCATCGTTCAGGCGGCCTTCTTTTCGACGGTGCCGGTATTCATCGTGCTCTGCTCGACCGCGTCGATCGTCGGCCGTTCATAGGACGAGATGGTCTTGCGGCCGAACTCGATCGCCACCTGCGGCAGCGCGCCGTTCATGTAGGCCAACAGCGTCTGCTTGACGATGATATAGAGGCGGTTCTTCTTCTCGCGCACTGTCTTGATCTTGGTGGCGACCGGTCCGACCACCGAATAGGACAGGAAGATGCCGAGGAACGTTCCGACAAGTGCGGCACCAATCAAACCGCCGAGAATTTCCGGCGACTGGTCGAGCGCGCCCATCGCCTTGACCACGCCGAGCACGGCGGCGACGATGCCGAGCGCCGGTAGGCCATCGCCCACCGCCACCATCGCGTGATAGGCCTTCATCTTGTCGGACCTGATGGTCTGGATTTCTTCATCCATCAGCGCCTCGATCTCGTGCGAGCGGGCATTGCCGATGATGATGATGCGGCAGTAGTCGCAGATGAAATGCGTCAGGTCGTGGTTATGCAGCACGGTTGGGAACGCCTGGAAAATCGCCGACTCTTCCGGATTGTCGATATGCGCCTCGACCTCGCTGCGGGATTTCGAGCGCAGCTCGCGCATCAGCGAGTGCAGCACGCCGAGCGTTTCGAGATAGTCCTGTTCCTTCGGCACCGCCTGCTTGAAAGCTTCGAGAATGCCCTTGCCGGTATCCTTGACCGTCTTCATCGGATTGGCGACGAGGAAGGTGCCAAAAGCCGCACCACAGATGATCACCGCCTCCCAGGGCTGGATCAGCACGTGAAGATGGCCGCCCATGGCCATGAAGCCGCCAAGGACGCAACCGAGCGTTACCACCAGTCCAATCAGAATGCCCACGACAGGTCCTTCCGCATTTCACATCAGGAGCTAGGGATAGCCCCCGTGCCTTGTGTGAGGCTTGAATCGAAGGCGTCGGAGACGATTCAGTTTCGCGCAAGGAAGTAGGGGTATTGTCCGGACATAGCTTCGGCCGGAGGCACCTTTTTGCTTAATACCTTTACCAGCTACCAGCTCATCACCAGGGACATTTCAAAGTCGATCGACAGGATCGAGCAGCAGCCCGTGGTTGATCGCGACACCAAATATTATCTGGACAACATCACCAAGGTGAAATCGATCGACGATTTCGTCAAGAATGACCGTTTGTTCAAATATGCCATGAAGGCCTACGGGCTCGAGGACATGGCTTACGCCAAGGCCTTCATGGTCAAGGCACTCAAGGAAGGCGTCTCCGATCCCAACAGCTTCGCCAACAAGCTGACCGACAAGCGTTACGCCGAATTCGTCAGGGCCTTCAATTTCGCCGCCAACGGCACCAGTACGACTGTCTACAACAAGGCGCAGCAACTGGTGACCAGCAACTATGCGCTGCAAGTCCAGATCGGCGCCTCGCAGAAGGGGCTCCCTTACTACCAGAGCGAAACCGCCTACTACGTCACCAACATCGCCAAGGTTAAATCGGTCGACGACCTGATGGGCGACAGCCGCCTGCTGACATATGCGATGGCCGCTTTCGGACTCGACGCCGCAACCGAACCTGCCGCAACCGTCAAGGCGATGCTCGAAGGTGGCGTCAGCGATCCCGACAGTCCCGCCAACAAACTGCCCGACAAGAGCTACGCCAAATTCGTCGCAGCCTTCGACTTCGCCCAGTATGGCGATCAGACGACCATGCGCGACGATGTCCAGCAGGCGGTGCCGAAAGGATACATGGCCGGAGCCGGACTGACATTGGTCGAGCCAAGCGCGCAATATATCAAGGGCGAGGCCGATTATTACGCGGCAAACATTTCCAAGGTGACGTCGATCGACAACCTCATGGCGGACAAGCGCCTGCTCACCTTCGCCATGGCTTCCTACGGACTTGATGCGTCAACCGAAACGCCGCAGCAGATCCGCACAATGCTCGAGGGCGGCGTCAGCGACCCCGACAGCCCAGCAAACAAGCTGACGGATAAACGGTACGCCAACTTCGTCACGGCCTTCAACTTTGCCCAATATGGCGATCAGACGACGTCGCGCGACGAAGTGCAGAAAGACACGCCGAAAATCTATACGACGGAGTCGGCGCTTGGCCTGATCGCGCCGAATGCGGACTACATCAAGTCGGAGACCGCGTATTACCTTGCCAACGTCACGAACGTGAAATCCATCGACGACCTGATGGCCAACAGCCGATTGTACAACTACGTGCTCTCGGCCTACGGACTGGACCCGGCGACGGAAAGCAAGGACCTCATCCGCAACGTTCTTGCCGGTGGCATTCGCGACGCCGACAGCGTCGCCAACAAGATGACCAACAAGGCCTATGCCGGGCTGGCCGCCGCCTTCAACTTCGAACAATACGGCGAAGCGGCCACCACCATCAATCCGGCGCAGCAGCCGACCGTCGACAAATACATGCGCCAGACCCTCGAAGAGGATGCCGGCCAGACCAACCAGGGCGTGCGGCTGGCGCTTTATTTCGATCGCAAGGCCCCAACCATCACCAGTTGGTATGACGTGCTGGCCGACACTGCGCTTGCCAGTGTCGTGCGCACCGTGCTCGGCCTGCCCGATTCCTTCGCCACCGCCGATGTCGACAAGCAGGCGCAGCTGTTCGAGCAGAAACTCGACATCTCGGATTTCTCCGACCCCGAGAAACTCGGCAAGTTCCTGACGCGCTTCACCAGTATGTACGAGATCAACAACCCGACTTCATCGGCCGTCACCTCGGTCAGCGTGCTGTTTGCCCAGCCACTCACCGTCGGCATCTCCACCGACCTGATGATGGCCATGCAGAAACTGAGGTTCTGAGACCATCATGCGGGACAGCCTGTACGTCGCTCTTTCATCGCAGATCGCGCTCGAGCGGCGCCTCGACACCATCGCCGACAACGTCGCCAACGCCTCCACGATCGGCTTTCGCGCCACCGGCGTGAAGTTCGAGGACGTCGTCTCTGGCACCGGGCAGAAATCGGTGTCATTCGCCTCCCCGGGCAAGACCTACCTTTCCGGCGCCCACGGTGCCTTGAGCGAGACCGGAAATCCCTTCGATTTCGCCATCCAGGGCGATGCCTGGTTCGCCATAGAGACGCCGGTCGGCACCGTCATGACCCGCGACGGCCGTTTTTCAATGAACGAGAACGGCGAACTGATGTCGATCGAAGGCCACCCGGTGCTCGATGCCGGCGGCTCGCCGATCCAGCTTGACCCCCGCAACGGTCCGCCCAAGGCCGGGGCCGATGGTTCGTTGCGCCAGAACGATCAGCTTGTCGGATCGATCGGCCTCTACAATTTCGATCCAGGCGCGAACTTCGTCCGCTATGGCAATTCCGGCATTGTTCCGGCACGCACCCCGGAGCCTGTCACCGATCGCTCCGATATCGGCGTTGCCCAAGGTTTTCTCGAAGAGTCCAATGTCAATCCGGTGCTGGAGATCACCAGGCTGATCATGGTCCAGCGCGCCTTCGAGAACACCGCCGCCCTGATGCGCCAGACCGACTCGTCCACCGACGAGGCGATCAAGACGCTCGGCTCGAAATAGTCCATGTCGCTCGACCAGCCATCCCTGCGGGCACTCGAAAGACAACTCCAGCCGGCACCGGAAGACCGGCTTGCCGCCCTGGAACGGGTCTGGCGGCGTTTCGCCGACGCCGAGGCACTGCTCAAGCGCGGCGGCCGCGTCATCGAAGTCACGCCCACGCACTACAAGGTGCACGGCCTTTCCAGCTTCGCCAGGCTGGGTGACATCGTCGAGCAGCCCGGCCATGCCGGTGCGCGCCGCGGCGAGATCGTCAAGATCGGCCGCGACGAGGCCGTCGTGGCACCCTTCGAACGCAGCGCCGATTCCGGCATCGGTGATGCCGTGTTCCGCCGCGGTCCGCTTGTGGTGGCACCGCATGCCTCATGGCGCGGCCGCACCATCGACGCACTCACCAGGGCGATCGATGGCGGCCCGCCGCTCGCCCGGGGAGACGACACATCGCGCGGCGCCCAGACGACGCCGGGCGCCATGGCGCGGCAACGCGTCGGCACTGCCTTCATGACCGGCGTCAAGGTCATCGATATCTTCACGCCGCTCTGCTTCGGCCAGCGCCTCGGCATCTTTGCCGGCTCCGGCGTCGGCAAGTCGACGCTGCTCGCCATGCTCGCCGGAGCCGACGCATTCGATACCGTCGTGGTGGCGCTCATCGGCGAACGCGGCCGGGAAGTCCGTGAATTCCTCGAGGACACGATCGGCGACAGCATGGCCAAGACCATCGCCGTCGTCGCCACCAGCGACGAAAGCGCCATGATGCGCCGGCGTGCGCCGGACACCGCCATGCGCGTCGCCGAGCATTTTCGCGACCAGGGGCATCGCGTTTTGCTGGTGCTGGATTCGATCACCCGCTTCGCTCATGCCTTGCGTGAGGTGGCGACGGGAACCGGCGAGCCGCCGGTCGCCCGCGGTTATCCGGCCTCGGTGTTCACCGAATTGCCCAAGCTGCTCGAACGCGCCGGGCCGGGTACGGAAGGCAAGGGATCGATCACCGCCATCATTTCCGTACTGGTCGACGGCGACGATCACAACGACCCGGTCGCCGATTCCGTGCGCGGCATCCTCGACGGCCATGTCGTGCTCGACCGCACGATCGCCGAACAGGGTCGCTATCCCCCCGTCAATCCGCTGTCGTCCATATCGCGGTTGGCCGGAAAGGCCTGGAGCGTCGAACAGCGCGCGCTGGTGACAAGGCTGAAGTCGATGATCTCGCGCTTCGAGGACACACGCGATATCCGCTTGCTCGGGGCCTATCAGGGCGGCGTCGATGCCGAACTCGACATCGCCGTGCGCCAGGTGCCGCTGATCTATGAAGCGCTGACGCAAGGGCCGAAGGATCGCCCCTCAGCCGACCCGTTCTCCGATCTCGCCCGCCACCTCAAGAGCAAGCTGAACGCCGATGCCGGAGACTGAACGCGAATACACCGAGCGCATCCTGCGCGACATGATCGCCGAGGCCAATGCCGCGCAGCAGGCAGAGGCTGACACGGCGAGAACTGCCAAGGCAAAGGCCGCCCGTGCCATCGCGGCCAAAGCCGAGGCCGTTCTGGCCAGAGCCGTCAAGCCAATCCTGCCACGGGCTGGCAAAGCCGATCCTGATCTGGCCAGGCCCGTCGAACCCGCTTTGTCCCGGGCTCCCCAGGCGGTGGCTGCCGAGATGACGCAGGCCAGCCGGGAATCGCTGATCGACGGCCTGTTCCCGCGCACCGAATGGCCGCAGCCGCCAAAGGCGCCGTTTCCCCGACTGGAGAGGAAGTCCGACCGACGCAGCGATTTCGTCATTGCCGCGCTCGGCATCGCGCTCGGCCTGATCTGCGCCCTGTTCCCCTGGTATATCTTCTTCAACCAGGACCAGTTTGGCGTCCAGGCGATGAAGTTCGGCGGCACAGGCTCTAATTCCGGGCGAGCGGGCGGCGGCGTGGTCGCCGAACGCAGCGCGCCGCTGACGGCAAAGGACGTTCCCGCGGCCAATCTCGATCTTCTTGCCACGGGGACGGTGCGGGATGATGCCGATCCCGCAGCCGCATCCGACGAGCAACCGTTTCCGGCCGACGCGGCGAAATTCCGCATGGTTCATGTCGCCAACGGCCGCGCCATGATCCAGGACGACGCTGGCCTCTGGATGGTCCAGCGCGGCTCGATACTGCCGGATTCCAGCAAGGTATCCTCCATCGAGCAGCGCAACGGCAAATGGGTCATGGTCACCAGTGCCGACCAGGTGATCGAACTGTCCCGATAAACGATCTCCGGCTTCCGGCCATCCGCAAGGCCCGCGCAAGACTGGCGGCCTAGTCTCTGGGTACCTGCTCGGAGATTCCCATGGAGCCCGTTTCCCTTTTCGACCTCGCCGCCAAGCAAGCGCAATGGCTGGCCGTGCGCCAGTCGGCCGTGGCCGGCAACATCGCCAATGCCAACACGCCAGGCTATACGGCAAACGACGTCGAGCCATTCGAAAAAGTGCTCGACCGCGCCGCCGTATCGCTGCAGGCCACCCAGGCCGGCCATCTCGGCAATGCAGCGACCAATGCCGGCTTCACCATCAAGCCGCAGGAAGATGACGGCGTTGTCATGCCGTCCAAGAACTCGGTCGTGCTGGAAGACCAGTTGCTGAAGGCCGGCGAGGTGCGCCGGTCCTTCGAGCTCAACACGGCGATCGTCAAGGCGTTCCATTCGATGATGATGATGGCGGTGAAGAGCTGACCATGGACGCACTGACCGCAGCCCTCAAAGTCGCAGCATCCGGCCTCGGCGCCCAGTCGGAACGCCTGCGCGTGGTTTCCGAGAACCTCGCCAACGCCCAGTCGACGGGCACCGCGCCCGGCTCCGACCCTTATCGCCGCAAGACCATCAGCTTCGTCTCCGAGCTCGACCGGGCCTCCGGCAGTTCAACGGTTGCAGTGAACTCGATCGATCGAGATCCCAGTGACTTTCCAGTCGAGTTCCAGCCCGGCAACGAGGCCGCCGACGAGAAGGGCTACGTCAAGATGCCCAACGTCAACGTGCTGATCGAAATGGCTGACATGACCGAGGCCAATCGCTCCTACGAGGCCAACCTTCAGGTGGTCAAGCAGGCCCGCGATCTGATTTCCATGACCATCGACCTGATGAGGAACCAGTAATGATCAGCGGTATCGGAGCCCTTCAGTTCAAGCCGTCGATCGGCGGCGACGACGCGGCGACAAGCCTGCTCCAGGGCGGCGCGACACCGTCAGCCGGTGGCAATGTCGGCACCTCCTTTGCCGAAGCGCTGAGCCAGGCAGCCTCCAAGACCGTCGACACGATGCAGAACGCCGAGCAGGTATCGATGCAGGCGCTCAAGGGCGATGCCGACACCCGCCAGGTGGTCGACGCCGTGATGAGCGCGCAGCAGGCGCTTCAGACCGCAGTCGCGATACGCGACAAGGTGGTCTCCGCCTATCTCGAAGTCAGTCGAATGGGCATCTGAGGAATTCCGCCATGAAAGCACTCGCCATCGCCGCCACCGGCATGAATGCTCAGCAGACAAATCTGGAAGTCATCGCCAACAACATCGCCAACATCAACACCACCGGCTACAAGCGCGCCCGTGCCGAATTCTCCGACCTGCTCTATCAGGTCGACCGCACGCAAGGCGTGCCCAACCGCTCCAACGCCTCGCTGGTGCCGGAGGGCGTCTCGATCGGCCTCGGCGTCAAGACGACGGCGGTGCGCAACGTGCACACCCAGGGCGAACTGACCAGCACCGGCAACAGTTTCGACCTGGCGCTGACCGGCAGGGGCTGGTTCCAGATCGAGGGTGCCGACGGCGGCACGCTCTACAGCCGCGCCGGCGCTCTCAACACCAACGCCACCGGCCAGTTGGTGACGGTCGACGGCGCTGCGGTCATTCCGGCAATCAATGTTCCCGTTGATGCCGTCGAGGTCATCGTCAACAAGACCGGCCAGGTCTTCGCCCGCATCGACGGCCAGACCGACCTGCAGAACCTCGGTCAGCTTCAGATCGCCAATTTCGCCAACGAGGCCGGCCTGGCGCCGCTCGGCGACAATCTGTTCCAGGAAACCACGGCTTCGGGGCCGGCGAACGTCGGCGTGCCTGGCGATCCCGGTTTTGCCACCATCCAGCAGGGCTATCTCGAAGCCTCCAACGTCGACCCGGTCAAGGAAATCACCGAGCTGATCTCGGCGCAGCGCGCCTATGAGATGAACTCCAAGGTCATCCAGGCCGCCGACGACATGGCCTCCGTGGTCTCCAAGAACATCAGGTAACGCATGATGTCGACGCCCGGCCTCCTGTCTGCATTCCGCCGCACCGCGCTCGTCCTTGCGCTGGTGACCGGCACGATGCCGGCTTTTGCCCAGGAATCGGCCAACCAGTCGGCCACCCGGATCGCCAGCAATCAAGCTGGCGGCGAGGTGGTGCTTATTCCGAGCCGGGTTATCTATCCCGGCGAGACCATCAACCTGGCTGCCCTGAAACAGGTCACCCTTATCGTCGGCAAGCACAAGCCGGAGGCGGTCGCCACACGGGCCGAGGAACTGGATGGCAAGGTCGCCAAGCGCACCCTGCTGCCCGGCCGCTACATTCCCTCCGCCGCCATCCGCGAGGCCTGGCTGGTCGAACAGGGTGCCTCCGTGCAGATCTTCTTCATCGCCGGCGGCCTGACGATCTCGGCGACCGCCGTAACGCTGCAACCAGGAGCCGCGGGCGACCTCGTCAAGGTTCGCAACATCGACAGCGGCAAAATCCTGTCCGGCACGGTGATGGCGGATGGAACCATCCAGGTCAGCGCTTCATGATGCGCGGGCTTACCTTGATCCTGGCAGCCGTGCTTGGCCTGCAGCCGGCGCTGGCCGACGGCCTGACGCCGAAGGCCAAGCGCGAGCTCGCCGCCAAGAATGGCGGCGTCTACAACGATCCCGAATATGATCCGGCCACCACAAGCCGCATGTTCCGGGTTTCGACCGGGCCGAGTTCGCTGCCGCCGGGCCAGGTCGCCTCGCGTATCAAGGACATCGCCCAGCTGCAGAGTTCGCGCGACAATCAGCTCGTCGGCTACGGCCTGGTCATCGGCCTTGCCGGATCGGGCGACAGCCTGCGCAACTCGCCATTCACCGAACAGTCGATCCGCGCGATGCTCGAAAACCTCGGCATCGCCACCGAAGGCGGCAGCGCGCGCGCCAAGAATGTCGCCGCCGTCATCGTCACCGCCAACATGCCGCCCTACGTGCAGTCGGGCGCCCGCATCGACATCGACGTCTCCTCGATGGGCGACGCGACCTCGCTTTCCGGCGGCACGCTGATCATGACGCCGCTGAAGGCGGCGGACGGCGAAATCTATGCCGTCGGCCAGGGCTCGGTCATCGTGTCCGGCTTTACCGCGCAAGGACAGGCCGAGCAGCTGACGCAAGGCGTGCCGACCGCCGGCCGCGTGCCCAACGGCGCCATCGTCGAGCGTGCTGTCCAAGCCGAATTCGACGATCAGGCGATCCTGACGCTGCAGCTGCGCAATCCCGATTTCTCGACCGCTATCCGCATCGCGGATGCCATCAACGACTACACCGGCCAGCGCTTCGGCATGCGGGTGGCGGCCGAGCGCGATTCGCGCACCGTCCAGATCAGAAGGCCGAAGGGTGTCTCGGCGGCGCGCTTCTATGCCGAAATCGAGAATTTGGTGGTCGAATCCGACACGCCGGCCCGTGTCGTGATCGACGAGCGCACCGGCACCATCGTCATCGGCAATGACGTCAAGATCTCACGGGTCGCCATCAGCCACGGCACGCTCACCGTGCGCATCACCGAAGCGCCGCGCGTCGTGCAGCCCGAACCCTTCTCCAAGGGCGAGACCGCGATCGAACCGTTCACCGCCATCGACGCCAGCCGGCCCGACGCCCGCGTTGCCGTGCTTGACGGACCCGATCTCCAGACCCTCGTTTCCGGCCTCAACCGCCTCGGCGTCAAGCCGGACGGCATCATCGCCATTCTGCAGGGCATCAAGTCGGCCGGGGCCCTGCAGGCCGACCTGGTTCTGCAATAGGCGATGCCGATGAAGCGCTCCTTCCCACGCCACGACAGACACCGCAAAGCCGCGATCCTGCTTGCGACCGCTTTTCTCGCGGCTCTGCCCTTTGCCGGCGGCACCGCGCGCGGCGAGGAGACGGTCCGCCAGGTCCTGCCGGGAGCACAGGTGGCGGCGGCGCCGCAGCAACTGACACGGGAAAAGGCGCCGGACCAAAGCGAGATCGAGCGCTTCTGCTCAAACATCGCCGATGCCGCCCGCGACCGCCGCTATGTCCTGCAGGCGCAGGAACTGAAGCAGCTCCAGGCTGGCATTGACGAGCGCATGAAAGCTCTTGATGCAAAGAAAGCTGAATACGAGACCTGGCTGAAGCGGCGCGAGGTTTTCCTGGCCCGGGCCGAGGACGGCGTCGTCCAGATCTACGCCGGTATGAAACCCGACGCCGCCGCCGAGCGGCTGGCCATCGTCAACGCCGACCTGGCTGCGGCTATATTGATGAAGCTCGATTCACGCAAGGCGAGCGTCATCCTCAACGAAATGGACCAGAAGGCGGCGGCGACGCTCACCGGCATTATGGCCAGCGCAGCCCGAAGGGTAGATCCGTCATGATCCGGAAGATGCTTGTCCTGTGCGCGGTTGCCATGCTGTCCGGTTGCGGAACCAACCTCAAGGAGGTCGGCAGAGAGCCGGCCCTGTCCCCGGTCGGCTCCGGCATCGATGGCGGCAGCACCGGCTCGCTCTATCGATATCCGCAAACGCCGCCAGTGCCGGTCAAGAAATTCTCGTTGTGGGACGACCGCCAGAGCCGGCTGTTCACCGACCCGCGGGCGCTGTCCCAGGGCGACATCCTGACGGTCAAGATCAAGATCAACGATCGCGCCAACTTCAAGAACCAGAACGACAGGAGCCGCACCGCCAATCGCAAGCTCGGTTATGACCTCAGCGCGCAGTGGGACAAGTGGAGCACCGCCGGCAAGGGCGCCGGGGCTCTCAGCTCCACCACCGACACGACGGCTGACGGCGAGATCAAGCGCTCGGAAACGCTTGAACTCAATGTCGCGGCGATCGTCACCGATGTGCTGCCCAACGGCAATCTGATGATCACCGGATCGCAGGAAGTGCGCGTCAATGCCGAGCTCAGGGTGCTGACGCTCGCCGGCATCGTGCGGCCGGCCGATATCGGCGCCGAAAACACCATCCCCTACGAACGCATCGCCGAGGCCCGCATCTCCTACGGCGGACGCGGTCGCATCACCGAGGTCCAGCAACCTGCCTACGGCCAGCAGATCCTCGACCAGGTTCTTCCGTTCTAGGATCGGGGCAGGGCGCCGTGGCAAATATTGAACAGGTTCAGCCGCGCAAGGGTCCCTCCCCTGTCATTCAGGCCGGCATGCTGCTGCTTGTGACGGCGGCCGCCATTGGCGTGGGCTGGATGTCCGGCGGTTATCTCAAGGGCGTCGGCGCACCGGCGTCGGTACCGGTCGCGCCTGAGAACGAAGGTAAGATCATGCAGCCCGCCGCAGCCGAGCAACCAGGCCTGGGCCCGATGCTTGTCGTGCTGGCGCCGATCACCACCAACATCGCCTCGCCTGCCGGCACCTGGATCAGGATGGAGGTGTCCGTCGTCTATGACGCGCCGCAGCCACAGGCAATGTCGGATGACATCCACCAAGATCTCCTGGCCCTGGTGCGCACCTTGAAGATGCATCAGATCGAGGGAGCCAGCGGCTACCAGCACCTGAAGGCCGACCTCGAAGAACGCGCCGCGATCCGCAGCCAGGGTCACGCCAAACAGGTACTCATCAGGACATTGCTGCTCGAATGAGAAAGTTCCTTCTCGCCACCGCCATGATCGCCGCCGCCACCTCCATCGCGGCGGCTCAGCAGCTCGATCTCGGCGGCATCGGCAAGGCTGACGGCACCACCGTCGGCTACATCATCCAGATGTTCGGCCTGCTGACTGTTCTGTCGGTCGCGCCGGGCCTGCTGATCATGGTGACCAGCTTCACTCGCTTCGTCATCGCCTTCTCGATCCTGCGCGCCGGCATCGGCCTGCAGTCGACACCGGCAAACCTCATCCTGATTTCGCTGTCGCTGTTCATGACCTTCTATGTCATGGCGCCGACCTTCGATCAGGCCTGGAACACCGGCGTCAAGCCGCTGATGGACAACCAGATCACCCAGACCGAAGCCTTCGACAAGATTTCCGATCCGTTCCGCACCTTCATGCTGCACAATGTGCGTGACAAGGATTTCGACCTCTTCGCCGATCTCGCCCGCGAGCGCGGCCAGACCGTTTCGCGCGACACCGTCGACCTGCGCATCCTGGTGCCCGCCTTCATGATCTCGGAGATCCGGCGCGGCTTCGAAATCGGTTTCCTGATCGTGCTGCCGTTCCTGGTCATCGACCTGATCGTCGCCACCATCACGATGGCGATGGGCATGATGATGCTGCCGCCCACGGTGGTGTCGCTGCCGTTCAAGATCCTGTTCTTCGTCCTGATCGACGGCTGGAACCTGCTTGTCGGCAGCCTGGTGCGCTCCTTCAACTGACTCTGCCGCGCCGGCTCGAAATTCCAGCAATATATTTTCGATTAACCGTCCGGTTTAGCCCTTTGGTAGGGACTTGCCCGCATATTCGCTCGCAGATGGCGGGTGATCGATTTCAGAGATCATTGGCATGATGCCGCACCGTCATACCGGGAGGCCCGGTATGTCAAAAAAACACCTGTAAAAACCAAGGTACGAGTACCATGTCCAGCATCATGACGAACTCCGCCGCGTTGACGGCTCTGCAGAGCCTTAACGCCACCAGCAAATCCCTCCAGGACACCCAGGCCCGCATCTCGACCGGTTATCGCGTCTCGCAGGCCTCGGACAACGCCGCTTACTGGTCGATCGCCACCACGATGCGCTCCGACAACCAGGCAATGTCCACCGTTTCGGACGCTCTCGGCCTCGGCGCCTCGAAGGTCGACACCGCCTATACCGGCATGAACAGCGCGATCTCCACCATCAACCAGATCAAGGCAAAGCTGCTGGCTTCCTACGGCCAGACGGACGCCTCGAAGGAAAAGACCCAGACCGAAATCACCGCTCTTCAGGCGCAGATGAAGTCCTACGCCGACGGCGCCACCTTCTCCGGCACCAACATGCTGTCCGTAGACAGCGGCTCAACAGCCACGACGGCTGCCGATGTGAAGATCCTTTCGGCCTTCAACCGTGACGCGGCCGGCGCATCTTCGATCTCGACCATCGACGTCAAGGTGGAAAGCATCAAGCTCTATGAAGCTGGTACCACCTCGGGCCTCGCGAAGGGCATCCTTGACACGTACCGCCTCGGCAGCGACGGCAGTGTGGCCGCAGCGGTCTCCGGCACGCAGACAGCTCTAGGGGCGGCTGCACTGGCCACCGACACCTATTCGGCCGCCTCGCTTTCCATCTTCTCGGGTGGCACGGCTGCCAGCGATTCGCAGATCAAGCAGATGCTGACCGTCATCGACTCCGCGCTTGCCGACATGACCAACTCGGCCACCACGCTCGGCGCCGCCAAGAGCAGTATCGACCTGCAGAAGACCTTCACCTCGGACCTGATGGACTCCATCGACCGCGGCGTCGGCCAGCTCGTCGATGCCGACATGAACAAGGAATCGACCCGTCTGCAGGCCCTGCAGGTCCAGCAGCAGCTCGGCGTGCAGGCGCTGTCGATCGCCAACGGTTCCTCGCAGTCGATCCTGTCGCTCTTCCGCGGCTGATCGCCTCCGCTCAACCACAGTTCGCACTAGAAATTCGGGCCGCGCCAAAAGCGCGGCCCTATTTGCGTTTGCTCCAGCCCCGCACAATCCTCGATCCTTAACTCTCAAAAGCCAGCTTTTAACAGGCTGTTAACCATGCCGCGCTAGTTATGGTTAACCAATAGCTTACGACAGTTGGCGAATCGGTCCGACCGGCACGATGCCAATCGTTGAACAGGCCCATCCGGCATGTCTGAGCATGTCGGCTTTTGAGAAGGAGCGACTTTCTTGGCGAGCATCATGACCAACGCCTCGGCGTTAACCGCACTTCAAAGCCTCAGCGCCACCAACAAGTCGCTCGAACAGACACAGGCCCGCATATCGACCGGCTATCGGGTCTCGCAGGCTTCGGACAACGCCGCCTATTGGTCGATCGCCACCACCATGCGCTCGGACAATTCGGCCCTGTCGACGGTGCAGGATGCACTCGGCCTCGGCGCCTCGAAAGTCGATGCCGCCTACACCGGCATCACCAACGTGCTGACGACGATCGGCCAGATCAAGACCAAGGTGTTGTCCATGGTCGGCCAGACGGATGCCGCCAAGGCGAAGACCCAGACCGAGATCAAGGCGCTTCAAACGCAGATGAAGTCCTTTGCCGATGCGGCCACCTTCTCCGGCTCGAATTTCCTCGCGGTGACCTCCAAGCAGGTCACGGCCGCCAATGATGGCGTCCAGCCCGACTCGCAGATCGTGTCCTCATTCAATCGCTCTTCATCCGGCGCTGTCTCGATCGGAACGATCAACATCAATGTCGAGGGCACCAAGCTTTTCGACTACGGCCTTGCCGCCGAGGTCAAGAACCAGGGCGTCCTCGATCGCCAGACCTCCATCTATTCCACGGGCGCCGCCCAGACCCTGTATGACAACGCCTATGCTGGCGTGATCGCGGGCGGAGGAACGGATATCGCCGCGAACACTGCCGGCCAGACGGCGGCGGGAGCGGTCACCAAGGTCGACAATATTTCCGCCTACAACCTCGACATCACGGCCCCAGGGGTGACCGACGGCATCATCACCCAGATGGTCACCATGATGGACAAGGTCATGGCCCAGTTGACTGATTCCGCCACCATCATCGGTTCGGCCAAGAGCTCGATCGACCTGCAGAAGACCTTCACACAGAGCCTGATGGACTCCATCGACCGCGGCGTCGGCCAGCTCGTCGACGCCGACATGAACAAGGAATCGACCCGCCTCCAGGCCCTGCAGGTGCAGCAGCAGCTCGGCATCCAGGCACTGTCGATCGCCAACAGCTCCTCGCAGTCGATCCTGTCGCTGTTCAAGAACTAATCGCGGGCGCCCCCGGCGCCCTCCTTTCGCATCCCAACTGACGGGCCGCGCCGCAAGCGCGGCCCGATTTCATTTTCGCACAAGCTTCGAAGACTAGAGTTCCGGCGGACAATCATGCTGGGAGTCGTCGAACCGTGCCGGAACAGATCCAGAGCATCATCTCGAATCTCCGCGGGTTTGGCGTGAAGCGCCTCGCCATGCTGGCGGGCATCGCCGTTCTGGTGATGGGCGTCATCGGCATCGCCTCGGTCTATCTCAACCGCCCCGCCTACGACACGCTCTATGTCGGGCTCGACCGCGCCGACGTGAACCAGATCGGCCTGGTGCTCGGCGAAGCCGGTATCGGCTTCGATGTCGGCGCCGACGGAACCTCGGTTCTGGTGCCGGCCGGCACCACCGCCCAGGCGCGCATGCTGCTCGCCGAAAAGGGCCTGCCGACCAGCGCCAATGCCGGCTACGAATTGTTCGACAATGTCGGCTCGCTCGGCCTCACCTCGTTCATGCAGCAGATCACCCGGGTGCGAGCGCTGGAAGGTGAGATCGCCCGCACCATCCAGTCGATATCGGGCATCAAGGCGGCGCGCGTCCACATCGTCATGTCCGAACGCGCCAATTTCCGCCGCGACGAGCAGCAGCCTTCCGCCTCCGTGGTCATCCGCTACGCCGGCATCGACGCCGAGAAGAGCGCCATGTCGATCCGCCATCTCGTCGCCGCCGCCGTCCCCGGCCTGTCAGCCGACAAGGTGACTGTTCTCGATTCCAGCGGCAATCTGCTGGCCGCAGGCGATGATCCTTCCAACACCAGCGCCGCCCGCACGCTGGGCGTCGAGCAGACCGTCGAGGCGCAGATCGGAGACAACATCCGCCGTGCGCTGACGGCCTATCTCGGCCCCGACAATTTCCGCGCCAGCGTCAAGGCCGAGGTCAACACCGACACCCGCCAGACGGAAGAGACCATCTTCGATCCGAATTCCCGCGTCGAGCGCTCGGTGCAGTCGGTGCGCGCCAACGAGAACAACAACCAGAAGCAGGCTTCCACTCCGGCCAGCGTCGAGCAGAACCTGCCCGAGACCCAGGCAACCGCCACCGATGGCCCGCAATCCTCCTCGCAGAACGACCGCAGGGAAGAGATCACCAACTACGAGATCAATTCCAAGAAGATCGCCACCGTCTCCAACGGCTACACCGTCACCAAGATGTCGATTGCCGTGGTCGTCAACCAGCAGCGGCTGACGACCATCCTCGGCAAGGATGCCACACCGGAGCAGATCGCCAAGCGCGTCGCCGAGATCCAGAAGATGGTCACATCCGCCACCGGCCTGGATGAAAAGCGCGGCGACATCATCGACGTCTCGGCGGTCGAGTTCATCGATGGCCTGGACGGCGAGGCGATCCCGCAGGCCGGAATGCTCGATTCGATCGGCCAGCATGCCGGCACGATGATCAATGCAGGTGCCTTCATCGTCGTGGTCTTCCTGGTCGCCTTCTTCGGCCTGAGGCCGATGGCCGCGGCGCTGACGGCAAAGGCTGCTCCAGCCCTGGCAGGTCCCAGCTTCGACGACATCCAGCGCTCGCTGCCGACGCCGGAGGCAATGGCGGCCACCGACAATGCCGCGGTTGGCGCCTTGCCAGGCACACGCCCAGGCCCCACTCCGCTCGACGATCTTCGCCAGAAGATCCGGCCGGCGCCGCAGGACCGGCTTGCCAGGATGGTCGACCTCAACGAGGAGCGCACCGCGCAGATCCTGCGCAAATGGGCTTCCCAGGAAGTGGCGGTGTAAACCATGCCTTCCGTAGCCCTCTTCGACCTTCTGCCTGATTTCGGCACGCGCGCGCAGCGTGCCGGCCAGCCCCGGGCAGCAGTCGATCCCGAACACAAGCCCGACACGCCGGCGCCGCAAGCCGATATCGGCACGCTGATCGCCGAGGCGGTTGCCCAGGCGGAGGCAGCGCTGGAGGGCCGCCTGGCGGCTGCGCATGACGCCGCGCTCGAAGCCGAACGCCAGGCCAGTGCTGAGGAAGCAAGGATATTTCTCGAAAGCCTTGGCGACGATGTCGGCAAGGCGGTCTCGTTGCACATTGATGCGATGGAGGCGCGCGTGACCGGACTTGTCGCCGGCACGGTCGCCCGCATCATCGGCGGCATCGTCAGCGACGATCTGCAGAAACGTTCGATCGATGCGTTGGCAGACGCCGTCCGCGAAGCGGTTGGCGACGCCGAGGCTGTGCGCATCGTCGTGCGCGGCCCGCTCTCGATGTTCGAAACACTGAAGGCATCGCTCGGACCCCGCGCCGCCAATCTCGATTTTGTCGAGGCCCCAGGCTTCGACCTGACCGTGGCTATCGACGAGGCGGTGTTCGAAACGCGCATGGCCGAATGGTCGACGACCCTCTCGGAGGTCCTGGCATGAGCGTCGCCAACGCCGATCAGGGCCGCCACGAGATCATCATCGTGCGGCGCAGTCATGACGACCATGACGAGGCCCACCATGGCGGCGTCTGGAAGATCGCCTTCGCCGACTTCATGACGGCCATGATGTGCTTCTTCCTGGTCATGTGGCTGATCAACGCCGCCAACGAGCAGACCAAGGCAGCCGTCGCCAGCTACTTCAACCCGGTCAAGCTGGTCGACCGCAATTCGAGCCGCAAGGGCCTGGAGGATCTCGGCGACGGCCCGCGCGCCATGGGACTGACGGCCGACGATCCGCAAGAGGCGACCAGCAAAGCCGGACAGAACGGCAATGCCGGCGCGGGCGCGTCGGAGCGCAAGCAGGACAAGCAGGAGCCACAGCAGGCGGAACACTCCGACGACCATCTCTTCGCCGACCCCTACGCGGTGCTTTCGGAAATCGCCACAGATACCGGCGTCATGCAGAATGTCAGCCAGAAAGGCGATGGCGGCGTGCAGGCTGCCGGCCCGGCTACCGGCGCCTCCGGTGGCGCCTCCTACCGCGATCCTTTCGAGCCGGATTTCTGGTCGCAGCAGGTCGCCGCGCCCGGCGCCGAGGCCAGCGCCCAGCGCACCAAGATCGAGGGCGATCCGGCCAAGCCCGGCGACAAGACCGCCGAAACGCAGGTGCTCAAAGTCAAAGCCGTGCCGCCTGTCGCGGCACCGCTCGAGCCACTGGCAAAGGACGCGACCAGTAAACAGGCCGCGAACCCTGCCACGGCATTGGCCGGCGAGACGAAACCGGACGGCACCAAGGCCGCGGTAGCAAAGGCTGAGCCTGAGGCGCAAAAGGCCGTCCAGCCCGACATCGGGGAGAAGGCGCCAACCGCTGCTGCCGTGAAGGCAGCGGCCGACGTCAAGCGGCAGTTGGCCGATGCTTTCAAGCCTGGCGACAAGCTGCACGACGGCGTCTCGGTCGAAGCCACCGACAAGGGCGTCGTCATCTCGATCACCGATCAGCTCGACTTCGGCATGTTCGAGGTCGGCTCGGCGTTGCCGAGACGCGAACTGGTGCTGGCGATGGAGAAGATCGGCCGCATCGTCAACAGCCAGAAGGGCACCATCAGCATCAACGGCCACACCGATGCCCGGCCGTTCCGCAGCGACAGCTACGACAATTGGCGGCTGTCGACGGCGCGCGCGCATTCCGCGTACTACATGCTCGTGCGCGGCGGCGTCGACGAACGCCGCATCACCGAGGTCGCCGGTTTCGCGGACCGCCAGCCGAAAATAGCAGCCGATCCATTGGCCGCCGCGAACCGCCGCATCGAGATCCTGATGGCGACCGGCGGATGAAGCGAGCGGCCGTCACCCGCCGGTTGATCGGCCTGTTGCTGCTGGCCGGCGGACACCCGTCCACTGGTTTCGCCCAGGAGGCCCTGCAGCCGTATCAGCTGGTGCGCTCGCTGCAGCTCATCCAGGACCGCATAGCCGCCGGCGATCATGCCGCCCTGCCGATGCAGGCCAAGCTGCTCGAGATGACGGATGCGCGCCTGCGCGCGGCGAATGCCGAGGACTACAAGGATCCCAAGAATTTTCGGGCCCTGCTTGTCTACGGCATGAGCGGCGGCAACCCGGTGACCGTCGAAGCGGCCACGTCGCGCGCTACGGCGGACCCGCAAAGCCTTGCCATCGCCAAAGGCGTGATTGAGTACCTCAACGGCCGGCCCGGCAAGGCTATCGAAGCCTTGAGGCCGATCGATCCCATGGCGCTGCCTCCGGATCTCGGCGCCTTCCTCGCTTTGGTCAAAGGCTCGCTGCTTGCCGGCGATCAACCGGCGACCGCACTCGGTCTGCTCGACGAGGCAAGATTGCTCAGCCCCGGCACGCTGGTCGAGGAGGCGGCACTTCGCCGTTCGGTCGGCCTTGCAGTCGCGCAAGGCGACGCGGCACGTTTCGCCCTTGCTTCCACCCAGTATGTCGAGCGCTACCTCTATTCGCCCTATGCCAGCCAGTTCGCGGACTCCTTTGTCTCCGGCGTCATCGCGCTGCACATGTCGATCAGCCAGGACAAGCTGGGCGACATCACCTCGATGATGGATCCCGAGCGCGAGAAGGTGATCTATCTGCGCATCGCCCGCCGTGCCGCGATAGACGGCCTGAACGACCTTTCGGCCTTCGCTTCGGCGCGGGCCGAGCAGGGCCGCGACGGCAACACCAATCAGGACGATCCACGCGCCCTGCTCTATGCCAGCCTTTCCACCGTCACCTCGGGCACAATCGAGGACATTCGTGCCAAGCTCGGCAAGATCGATCGCAGCCGGCTGTCGGAGGGCGACCGCGCCTTGCTCGACGCTGCTCAGGCCATTGCCGGCGAGGTCGTCGCGCCGCCCACCGCCCTTCCGGCGGAAAAGCCTGCCCCTGTCGCGGCCGAGCAACCTCCGGCTCCCGAGATCGCCACGCCGCAAAACGCCGATGACAGTAGCTTGCCACCGGTCGAAGGCGCCATCTCGGAGCAACCCGCCGCCACCGCGGCCTCCGGCGGACCGGCCGCCAATGCGCCGGACACGGCGGCAGTTGCAGCCACATCCGCCGAGCCTGCGACCGTCGTGCCGGCGTCGGCACCTTCGCCCGCCGCCGGTCCAGAGCCCGCCGATCCGACCGACGCCGCCATGACCAGAACACGTCGACAGCTCGACCTGATCGACCAGATGCTTGGAGCCGCCCCTAAATGACCACCAGCCTCGGCTCGGCCTTGCCAGGATTTGCCTCCACGCGCGCGACGTCGGAGCAGCCTGCCGCGAACGGCAGAAACGATGACGCCGGCTTCGGCAAAATGCTGCGCGACGATGCCCGCCCGGAACGGCAGGCGTCGACAGAGGCGGGATCGCGCGACCGGCGCTGGAGCAAGCTCGCTGCCGGCCTCGCCGGGCATGGCGCCAAGGTCGAACCGGCATCGGCCGAGCCCGGAAGGACCACCTCGGCCAAAGGCGCAAGCGTGAAAACCGGCAAGGACGAATTGGAAGCAAAGGCGCACAAGGCCGACGCCGAACAGACGGCGTCGGATACCGCGCCGCTTCAGGACGACCTGCCGCTGCTGATCGCGTTTCATGACCTGCGGCATTTCTCGACAGCGGCCAAGGCAGCGGGGGGCAATGCGGCCACCGGCGAGAATCCGTCGGACCCGGCGCTCGGCGGACAGGCTGCACTGCCAAAGACCTACCGCTCAAAATCGTCGGGCGGACGCGAAGCACTCGAAACCATGTCGAAGCCGGAGCAGGCGTCGATCGTCGACGGACCTTTGACGGCGCTTGACGGTCAGTCGCCGAGCGCTGCCTCCAGCGCGCCAAAACGCGACGTCACAGCGGCGGCCCGGAAGCTGTCGGACGCGCCGGCTGCCGATGTGCCCGGCGTGCCGTCGAAGCCCACCACGAATGCGATGAGGAGCATCGAGGATGTGCAGTCCTCGATGCGTCCCGAAGCCGGAAAACAGTCCCTGTCCGCCGCGCGCATCGACGTGGTGTCGGAACGGAGCTTCCCCGCGCCGCCGCAGGGTCCCATCAGCCAGGCGGCCCTCAATGTGATCAACGCCATAGCCGCCGACGCCGGGCCGCAAAAGGCGCTTTCAGCCTCACCCACGACCACCCATCTGGCCAGCTCTGTTGCCGTTCCGACACATGTGTTGAAGATCGAACTTCACCCTGCCGAACTCGGCATGGTGACGGCCAATCTTCGCCTCTCCGGGGAACAACTTTCGATTGAGCTGAAGCCTGAAACACACGATGCCTATCGTCGACTGTCCGCCGACAGCGAGGCCATCGTCAAGTCGCTGCGAGGGCTCGGCTTCGAGGTTGACAAGGTCACGATACTGCAACCCTCGGTAGCTGTTCCCGCTGCAACCCGGACGGATGCAACCGCTCCGTTGGCGGCGGCAACAGGCCGCGATCCAGCATCCTTTCAACCGGGGAATTCGGGCGGCGGCAATGGTGGAGCCGGCGGCCAGCAACCGGGTCAGCAATCCTCAGGGAACCGCAACGATGACGCGCAGGACTACGGCCGCGGCACTTCGCCTTCTCGCGAGCGCGCTGGCGGCGATATCTTTATCTAGCGCGGTAACAGCTGCCGCAGCCACGACCAACCCTTGCGAGCCGGAAATCCTGCGCGCCGCCGACCGCTATGGCGTTCCCGCCGGCATCCTTTATGCCGTTGGCCTGACGGAGACCGGCAACAAGGGCAGCCTTCAACCCAACGCTTTGAATATAGAGGGAAAAGCAGTCTTTCCCAGGAGCCGGACCGAGGCCCTTGCCGCCTTCGCCAATGCCCGGCGCGAGGGCAAGACCCTGATCGATCTGGGCTGCATGCAGATCAATCACCACTACCACGCATCGCATTTTCGCAGCGTCGAGGACATGCTCGACCCACGTCAGAATGTCGACTATGCGGCGCGCTTCCTGGCCAGCCTTCATGCCCGTCACGAGACCTGGTCGATGGCCGTGGCCCGCTATCATGCCGGCCCCGACAATGACCCGGCGCAGAAGATCTATGTCTGCCGCGTCATTGCCAACATGGTCGCCACCGGCTTTGGAAAATGGACCGCGAACGCCCGCGGATTCTGCAATCCATAAGCGCATTTTCCATTACTAATAGACCTACCACACAACCCCGAATTGTTGTTCTGGCCTGGCCAAAACTTGGCGCCGAATGCGTATCTGGCTGCACGCTAATGCAACCGATACGATTCCAGACTCCCAAGAAACTAGCTACAAGAAATGACGGTTGTTCAGGATTCTCGCCAGCGGATAGGCCTCTCTTCACGGGGCAAATGATTTGATTCGGAAGGCGGGGCCGATGATTGTGATCGTTGACGAGCGCGAGCTCGTAACAGAGGGATACAATTCACTTTTCGATCGTGAGGGCATCGCCTGTGCAGGCTTTGCATCCGGCGAATTCGGTGAGTGGGTGAATTCGGCCGCCGACACCGATCTGCGCTCGGTCAGGGCCTTCCTCATCGGCGATTGCCGCGAAGGTTCCATCTCTCCGCGCCAGATCCGCGACCGCACCGGCGCCCCGGTGATTGCGCTGAGCGAACAGCATTCGCTGGAGAACACGCTGCGGTTGTTCGAGAGCGGCGTCGATGACGTCATTCGCAAGCCCGTCCATATCCGTGAGATCCTGGCCCGCATCACCGCGATCCGCCGCCGCGCCCAGGAAGACGTCGCCTACACCGAGATCGGCGCCATGCGCATCTTCATGGACGGCCGCGACCCCGAGATCGACGGTCAGCCCCTCCCCCTGCCGCGCCGCGAGCGCCGCATCCTCGAATATCTGGCGAGCAATCGCGGACGCCGGGTCACCAAGACCCAGGTCTTCAACGCCATCTACGGCATCTTCGACGAAGAGGTCGAGGAGAACGTGGTGGAAAGCCACATCAGCAAACTGCGCAAGAAGCTGCGCGAGAAGCTGGGCACCGACCCGATCGATTCCAAGCGTTTCCTCGGCTACCGGCTCGTCTTCTGATGCAGCGCCGCGCCAGCCTCGCGCAAGAAAACATGCGTAGCCTCGCAGCCAGCAGCATGGACACAGCGGAGACGTTTCGATGAGCCTCTATGGAATGATGCGGACCGGCGTTTCCGGCATGAACGCGCAGGCAAACCGCCTGTCGACGGTCGCCGACAACATCGCCAATTCAGATACCACGGGTTACAAGCGGTCCTCCGCCGAATTTTCGACGCTGGTCATGCCGTCGACCGGCGGCGCCTACAATTCCGGCGGCGTCACCACGACGATCCGTCAGGCGGTCAGCGATCCGGGCGTGCTTCAGTACACGACCTCGGTTTCCGACCTTGCCGTCAGCGGCGATGGCTTCTTTGTCGTTCAGGATCCGAGCGGTACCCCCTATCTGACCCGAGCCGGCGCTTTCGTTCCCGACGGTCAGGGCAGGCTTGTCAACTCGGCCGGTTTCCAGCTGATGGCCTACAGTTACGAGAACGGCGTACCGGCAGCGACGGTCAACGGCTTCGAGGGATTGGTCCCGGTTGTCATCTCCGACCAGGGCATGACCGCAACGCCGAGCACCGAGGGCAGCTTTGCCGGTAACCTGCCGGCGGGCGCGACACCGGTCGCGACCGCCAACCTGCCCGCCGCCAACGCTGCGACCGCGCAATACACGTCGAAATCCTCCATGGTCGCCTACGACAATCTCGGCAACAAGAAGCTGCTCGACGTCTATTTCACCAACACCGGCGCCGGCACCTGGCAGGTGGCGGTCTTCGATCAGTCGAAGGCCACCGCTGGAACATCGTTCCCCTACACCGCCGGCGGCTTGCTGGGCTCGGCCAACCTGACCTTCGACACCACCACCGGCAAGCTCACCGGCACGCCCACCAACGTTTCATTTACCGTGCCGAACGGCGCCACCCTCAATCTCGATCTGTCGGCGCTGACCCAGCTTGGCACCGGCTTCACGGTTTCCGACGCCCAGGTCAACGGCAACGCACCGAGCACCATCGACAAGGTCCAGATCAGCAAGGACGGCACCATCTACGCCCAGTACAAGGACGGCTCGACCAAGCCGCTCTACAAGATCCCGCTGGCCGACGTACAGAGCCCGGACCAGCTCAAGGCGCTGCCTGGCAACGTCTATTCGCAAGGCACCGAGTCCGGCGCGGTTCGTGTCGGCTTTGCCAATGAAGGCAAGCTCGGCTCCATCATCTCCGGCGCGCTCGAGAATTCCAACGTCGATATCGCCGAAGAACTGACCAACATGATCGCGGCGCAGCGCAGCTACACCGCCAATTCGAAAGTCTTCCAGACCGGTTCCGATCTGATGGACGTCCTTGTCAACCTGAAGAGATAAGACGGGCGTCGCCCGCGAAAGACCCGCATGTCACTGTCTACCGCATTGAGTATCGCCCAGTCGGCGCTTATGAACACCGCGCGACAGACCAGCGTTGTCTCGCGCAATGTCGCCGACGCCTCCAACCCGGACTATTCGCGGCGCCAGGCCGTCGTCACCAGCACGGCGCCGGGTGCGCGCTCGGTCGATATCCAGCGCGCAGCCAACGAGCTTCTGTTTCGCCAGAATCTCGCCGCGCTGTCGGCCTGGAGCGGCCAGAACGCTCTCTACAACGGCATGGATCAGTTGGGTGTTGCGGTCAATGGCGTCGACAATGCGTCCTCGCCCTCGACTGCGATCGCCAACCTGCAGCAGGCACTGCAGCTCTACGCCACCTCGCCGTCGAATCAGAACCTCGGCGCCTCCGTCATCGACGCCGCCAAACAGGTCGTGCGCTCGCTCAATGAGGGCTCCAAGGCAGTCCAGGATTTCCGCACCCAGACCGACGGCCAGATTGCCACCGCCGTCGACGACCTGAACTCGCTGCTCGGCCAATTCCAGGATGCCAACACGGCCGTCATGTCCGGAACCCGTTCCGGCACCGACGTTTCCGATGCGCTCGACCAGCGCGATGCGCTTTTGAAGAAGATTTCGAACTATGTCCCGGTGTCGACCTTCACGCGAGGCGACAATGACATGGTCATCACCACCGGCGACGGCACGACCTTGTTCGAGACGATACCGCGCACGGTCACCTTCGCGGCGTCGGCAGGCTATACCGCGGGTGCCGCCGGCAATGCCGTCTACATCGACAATGTGCCGATCTCGGCGGGAGCCGGTGGCAACACCAGCGCCAGCGGCACGCTTGCCGGCCTGCTGCAATTGCGCGACGGCGTCGCCTCGACCATGCAGAGCCAGCTCGACGAGACCGCGCGTGGCCTGATCACAGCCTTTGCCGAGACCGCACCCTCGATGGCCAACGCCGCCGGCCTGTTCACCTGGTCTGGTGCGCCGGCCGTGCCGGCGGCCGGCACGCTGGTCAACGGCCTTGCCGCGTCCATCAGCGTCAATGCAGCGATGGACCCGAGCACCGGCGGCAACCCGATGCTGCTGCGCGACGGCGGAGCCAACGGTGCGGCCTACGTCGCCAACACGGGCGGTGGCGCATCCTATTCCACCCTTCTGGTTGCCTATGGCGACCGGCTCGACCAGCCGATGACTTTCGACCCCGCCGCCGGGGTTTCGGCAACGTCCAGCGTGTCCGACTACGCCGCCAGTTCGATCGGCTGGTTCGAGGGCGTGCGCCAGCAGGCTTCGACCGCCTCCGACACCAAGGAAGCACTGGCGTCGCGCAGCGCCGAGGCGCTGTCCAACGCGACCGGGGTCAATGTCGACCAGGAAATGTCGCTGCTGCTCGACCTCGAACACACCTACCAGGCATCGGCCCGGATGATGAAAACCGTCGACGACATGATGACGGCCTTGCTCAACGCGGTGGGATAATTCCATGACTTCAGTCTCCTCGGCCGCAATCTCCAATGCCATGCGCTCCCAGCAGATGCGCATGCAGGCCGAACTCGTCAAAGCCACGAAAGAATCCTCGACGGGCAGGGTCGCCGACGTCGGCCTGGCTCTCGGCGGGCGCACCACCCAGGCCGTCACTTTCCAGCGCGATCTTGACCGGCTCAACGTCATCATCGATTCCAACGGCCTGGTCGGCGCCCGGCTCTCCTCGACGCAGACCTCGCTTGGTCAACTCTCGACCGCCGCTCAGACGTTCCTGTCCGCCCTGACCACCGCCTCCTCAAGCGACTCGTCCAACAGCCTCACCCAATCCTCCGGCAAGGCGACCATCCAGCAGCTGACCTCGATCCTCAACACCAGCGTCAATGGCGAATACCTGTTCGCCGGCACCAACACCGACGTCAAGCCAATCAACGACTTCACAGCTGCCGGCTCCCCCGCCAAGGCGGCATTCGACGCCGCTTTCGTCGCCAATTTCGGCTTCACCCAGGACGATCCGCTCGCGGCCGACATCACGGCTGCCCAGATGGACGATTTCATCACCAATGATGTCGCCCCGCAGTTCACGGGCGCTGGTTGGCAGGGCAACTGGTCGAACGCCACCGACCAGCAGATCGTCAGCCGCATCGCACTCAACGAAACCACACCGACGTCGACCAGCGCCAACAGCGCCGGCATCCAGAAGCTCGCAATGGCGGCAGCCATGGTCAGCAGCCTGATGTCCAGCAACATCAGCCAGGCGGCGAAGAATACGGTTGTCAGCCGCTCCACCACATTGGTTGGCGAAGCGCTGAGCGGCATTGGCCAGCTTCAATCCGAGACCGGCATCGTCCAGAAGCGGGTTTCCGATGCCAACGATCGGATGAAAACGCAGGTCGACCTTTTCGAACGGCACATTCTCGACCTGGAAGCCGTCGATCCGGCCGAAGCCGCGACACGGGTCGCGGATCTGACACAGCACATCGAAACGTCTTTCGCGTTGACCGCACGCCTGCAGCAGCTCAGCCTGTTGAATTACCTGACCTGACAACGCTTAACGGAACGGTAGAGCCCCAACGATGTACCAATTCTCCTACGCCGACATCCAGAGCAACTCCGTTGCCGACGCGAAGGACCGCGAGCGCGAGCTCCTGACCCGCTCGATCGACATGCTGGCGGCAGCAGCAGTGGCCGGCCACGGTTCGATGGAGGCGATAGAGGCGCTTCACTTCACCAACCGCGTCTGGACCGCCTTCGTCGAGGATCTTGGCTCCAGCGACAACGCCCTGCCAAAGGAACTGCGCGCCAACCTCATTTCCATCGGCCTGTGGCTGCTGCGCGAGGCGGAGGACATCCGTCAGGGCCGCACCAACAATTTCGAAGGGCTGATCGAGGTGTCCCAGATCATCAGGGACGGCATTCAATGACCAACACGCTGAAGATATCGCTGAAGCCGAACGAAAAGATCTACATCAACGGCGCCGTCATCCGGGTCGACCGCAAGGTCACCGTCGAATTGATGAACGACGTCCAGTTCCTGCTCGAAAACCACGTGATCCAGGCCGAAGATGCCTCGACACCGCTCAAGCAGCTTTATTTCATCCTGCAGGTCATGCTGATGAACCCGGCCGGTGCCGCCGCCGCACGCGAGATGTTCCGTCGTTCGCTGCCGCTGCTTCTGGCAAGCTTCGAGGACGGCCAGATCTGCAGCGCGCTGAAACAGATCGACCGCATGGTCGGCGAGGACCATATCTACGAAGCGCTGAAGGCGATCCGCGCACTTTATCCGCTCGAACGCCGCGCGCTGGGTGGCAATGACGATGTTTCGGGTGCCGAGCGCCCGTTGGCTGTGGGAGCACGATACTGATGAACGTGGACATGACGACGACGATTCCGACCGGCGCCAATCAGGCCACCGCGTCCACCTCGAAGACAGCAGTCGACTACCAGTCCTTCCTGAAGCTTCTGATCGCCGAGATGAAGAACCAGGATCCGACCAAGCCGATGGATTCGACGCAGTATGTCGCCCAGCTCGCCACCTTCTCGCAGGTCGAGCAATCGGTGCAGACCAACACCAAGCTCAATCAGATCATGCAGTCCTCGGCGCTGTCACAGGCCGACGCACTGATCGGGCGCTCGATAACCTCCGCCGACGGCCTGACGACGGGCACCGTGGCTTCGGTGCGCCTCGCCAGCAACGGTCTCATCGCCGTGCTGCAGAACGGCACCGAAGTCGCGGTCGGTCCGGGAGTTTCGGTCAAGGCGGCAAGCTGACGCTTTCGACAGAGAGCCAGTCCCATGAATGAGGCCGACGCTCTCGACATCGTCCAGTACGCGGTATGGACGGTGCTCGTCGCGTCCGCTCCGGTGGTGCTGGTCGCCATGGTGGTCGGCATCGGCATCGCCCTCATCCAGGCGCTGACCCAGGTGCAGGAAATCACCTTGACCTTCGTGCCGAAGATCGTCGCCATCATGCTGGTGGTGGCGCTGACCGGCCCCTTCATCGGCAGCCAGATATCGGCCTTCACCAACGTCATCTTCGAGCGCATCCAGAACGGGTTCTAACCTGTTTTGGGAAGGCGTGCCGCGGCATGCCGTCGTAATTGTCCGAAGACAGACGCCGCCGATCCCCTTGGCGCCTCCGCACGCACGGCTGACAAGGCCTGGACCGCCTCTATCCCATTGTTGGACCATGAGCTTTTTTGCCCTTTGCGGCGCCATGCCCTACTTTCGGCAAACGGTCTGCGCAAACGGATTGTCTGACGGGCAGGCACGACATGGCAGGAATCCCAAATGATTGACGAAAAGCCGGACAGCGAGAGCGTCTCGGCGCTGGCGCCCTTCCGGCACGGCATTTTCCGCGCCGTGTGGGGCGCAAGTCTCGTCTCGAATTTCGGTGGCCTGATCCAGGGTGTCGGCGCCGCCTGGATGATGACCACGATCGCCACCTCGCCCTATCAGGTGGCCCTTGTCCAGGCTTCGACCACCTTGCCGATCATGCTGTTTGCGTTGGTCGCCGGCGCCATCGCCGACAGTTTCGACCGGCGCAAGGTGATGCTGGTCGCCCAGACCTTCATGCTGGTGGTGTCGGTGCTTCTGACCCTGTTCACCTATTCGGGCCTGATCACGCCATGGACGCTGCTTGCCTTCACCTTCCTGATCGACAGCGGCACCGCGCTCAACAGCCCGTCATGGCAAGCCTCCGTCGGCGATATCGTTCCCCGCAACAAGGTGCCGGCGGCCGTCGCCCTCAATTCGATGGGCTTTAACCTGACGCGCAGCGTCGGTCCGGCGATCGGCGGCATCATCGTCGCCGCCGCCGGTGCGGCAGCCGCCTTCGCGGCGAACGCGGTGAGCTATATCGGCCTGATCGTCGTGCTGGCGCGCTGGAAGCCGAACGTGCCGGTATCGACCTTGCCGCGCGAGTCGCTGGGGGCCGCCATGGGCGCCGGCCTGCGCTATGTCGCCATGTCGCCCAATATCGGCAAGGTGCTGGTCAGGGGTGCTGCGTTCGGCTTCAGTGCAGGCGCTGTGCTTGCGTTGCTGCCTCTGGTGGCGCGCGACGTCGTCAAGGGCGATGCGCTTACCTATGGCATCATGCTCGGCGCCTTCGGCATCGGCGCGGTCGGCGGCGCCTTGATCAGCGTCAGGCTGCGGCAGTTGCTCTCCAGCGAGACGATGGTCCGCTGTGCGTTCGCCGGCTTCGCCGTCTGCGCCTTCAATGCCGCCGTCAGCCAGCATGCCTGGCAGACATCGCTCGGCCTGCTTGTCGGCGGTGCCTGCTGGGTGATCGCGCTTTCGCATTTCAACGTCACGGTGCAGATGGCGACGCCGCGCTGGGTGGTCGGCCGGGTGCTGTCGGTCTACCAGACCGCGACCTTCGGTGGCATCGCGCTCGGCAGCTGGATCTGGGGCGTCGTCGCCGATGCGCACGGCGCCGAAACCGCGCTGATCGCCGCCAGCGTCGCCATGCTGGCCGGCGGCGCCATCGGTCTTTTGCTACCGCTGCCGCAACAGCAGGTGCTCAACCTCGACCCGCTCAATCGCTTCAAGGAACCGCATTTGGCGCTTGACCTGAAGCCGCGCAGCGGTCCCATCGCCATCATGATCGAATATGTGATCCGCCACGAGGACGAACCGGAGTTCCTCGCCATCATGGCCGAACGCGGCCGCATCCGCCGCCGTGACGGCGCCCGCAACTGGACGCTGGCGCGCGATCTCGAGAATCCCACCGTATGGATCGAGCATTATCACACGCCGACCTGGATCGAGTATATCAGGCACAATGGACGCATCACCCATGCCGACGCCGTCATCGGCGAACGCGTGCGGGCCCTGCACAGCGGCGACGAACCGCCCCGCGTACGACGCATGATCGAGCGCCCGACCACCGCCGGCACGGCGCTTGTGATGGCCAAGGGGCCGATCGAGCATTAAGCCCGTAACCCCTTTTGCCCGCTTACCCCTCGCCCGACAGGTCCCGGCGCGCCTTGTCGAGTTCCTCGGCATAGCGCCGCATCAGATGGCCTTCGGTCAACAGGCCCAGCACGATGTGGTCGGTGAAATCCTCGACCACGGCGAGTTCTTCGGCGCCCGCCCGCTGGAATGTTTCCGCGGCGGCCTGCACGTTCATGCTCGGCACCAGCACCGCGTCCTTGTATTTGGCGAGATCGCGCACCGGCACCTCGCCATCGGACGGATCGCTGTGCAGTTCGGCCACGATCAGCACGCCGACATAGTGGTCGCCCGCATCGACGGCGATGACGCGCTGGGCAGAGCCGAGCGGCACCTCCTTGCGGAAGGCTGCCAGCGTCGTCGAGGCATAGATGGTCTTGATGTCCTTGCGCATCATCGAGCCGACTGTGAGGCTGCGCATCCAGCCGACATCGTGGGCGCTGCGGATGGTCTCGCCGCGCAGATGGAAGCGCCATGTCGAGAACGAGTAGCCGAAGGTTTCGCGCACCAGGATGGCCGACATGATCGAGGCGGCCAGCACGACGCCGGTCAGCGTCAGGTCGCGGGTCGATTCCAGCGCCAGGAAGGTCATCGTCAGCGGACCGCCGACGACACCGACGGCGAGCGACGTCATGCCGACGACGGCGGCGACGGCAGGGTCGATGCCGGTTGCCGGAGAAATAACAAGCATCACATCCGCGAACGCCTTGCCGAGCAGCGCGCCGAGGAACAGCGAGGCAAAGAACAGTCCGCCGCGAAAACCCGACCCCAGCGAGACCGCCGACGCCGCCAGCTTGAGCACGAAGACGCTGGCCACCACGGCCAGCCCGTAATTCATCGAGAATTCGCGATGCAGCGCGCCATGGCCGCTGGACAGCACTTGCGGCGTGATCAGCCCCAACAAGCCAACGATGACGCCGCCAATGACGGGGCGCAGCGACGCATCGATCGACAGCCTGGCGAAACCGCGCTCGATCAGCGTCACCAGATGCATGATGGCGATCGAGGCGGCACCGCCGAGCAGCCCGAGCAGCAGGAACGGCACATACTGGCTGGCGGTGAGCGCCGGCAGACCCGAAAGCTCGAGCGGGAAAGGCACCCCGCCGAACATTTCAGCGGTCAGCGAGGCTGAGATCGCGGAGGTCATGACAGGCGCGACATTGGCGACCGAGTAGATGCCGATGACCAGTTCGAAGCCGTAGAAGGCGCCGGTCAGCGGTGCATCGAAGGCAGCGGCGATGGCGCCGGCCGCACCACAGCCGACCAGGATGCGGACATCGTTGCGGCGCAGCCTGAAGATGCCCGCCAGCCGCGATGCCAGCCCGGAGCCAACCTGCGTATAGCCGGCTTCCAGCCCGACCGAGGCGCCAAAACCGCTGGAGATCATCGTCTGGCCGGCGATGATGAAGGTGTCGGTCAGCGACATGCGCCCGCCATAGAGCGCATTGGCTTCGATCGGGTCGATCGGTGTGCGGAATTTCCGTATCCGGAGCCAGACCACCGTCAGCCCCAGCAGTATGCCGCCGATCGCCGGTATCAGCGCCTGCATCGGATTGGCGAGCGAAAACATGCCGGAAAGCCGGCCGCCTGGCTGAACGCCGAACAGCAGCCCGTGCAGGTCCTGCACGATCTGGCTCATCGCCGTGACCAATATGCCAGCCATTACGCCTACGACACCGGCGAGGATGACCACCACGATGCCGCGTGCCTCGAGCAGGGGCAACGACCTGATCAGCACCGCGCGCAGCCGGCGGGCATAGACTTCGCTGTGGTTTCTGGAAAGCACCGGGGCGGCTCGCCGATATCGAAAGGCAGTGGAAAGCCAGCCTGATACGCCCGGCGGCACGGCATGGCAACCACAATGCCGACAGACACCATGTTGGCGACAGCGCGATATCGATCGGCCGATGGACCGTTCAGGTCGGCATGGGCTCGCCGGCTTCATAGAGCACGAGGTTGCGCTCGCCTATGCCAAGCGCCGGCCAGCTCGCACGCCAGTCCGCAATGTGCGGCGAGCGGAAATGCGCGTCGAGCGCTGCCCTGTCGCTCCAGACTTCCGTGACCCGGATGAGCCCGGCATCGAAAACATCCTGCGCATAGGAATATTCGAGACAGCCGGGCTCGGCGCGGCTGCCGGAAACCATGCGCTCCATCGCGGGCTTGGCTTCCTCAAATTTGTCTGGCGGCAAGCGGATGGTACCGATGATCAGAAGCATGAGGTTTGCCTTCTTTACGAGGCCGGCCGACACGGCGACCTGCGCATGATCGTTCGAACTAGCCAGTCTCCCACCCTCGCGCAAGCTTGGCGGACTACCCTCACAGGGCTGTCGCGCGCTCGGCAGTCTATGGGGTTTGGGGACGATATGGCGATCAGCGAAAGCATTCAGCCCGGCGCGGCCGCCAAGAACGGCCGCGACGTCTTCTTCGCCATCGGCATCGTCATCATACTTGCCGTGCTGTTCCTGCCGATCCCGGCCTTTCTCATCGATGTCGGCCTCGCCTTTTCGATCGCGCTTTCGGTGCTGATCCTGATGGTGGCGCTGTGGATCCAGCGGCCGCTCGATTTTTCGTCTTTTCCAACCGTGCTGCTCATCGCCACCATGCTGCGGCTGTCGCTCAACATCGCCACCACGCGCATGATCCTGGCGCATGGCAATGAGGGCACACATGCGGCCGGCTATGTCATCGCCGGCTTCTCCAAGCTGGTGATGGCCAGCGACTTCGTCATCGGCCTCATCGTTTTCATGATCCTGATCGTGGTGAACTTCATCGTCATCACCAAGGGCGCCACGCGTATCGCCGAGGTCGGCGCCCGCTTCACCCTCGACGCCATCCCCGGCAAGCAGATGTCGATCGACGCCGACCTCTCGGCCGGCATGATCGACGACAAGACCGCGCAGCTGCGCCGCCGCGAACTGGAAGAAGAAAGCTCCTTCTTCGGCTCGATGGACGGCGCCTCGAAGTTCGTGCGCGGCGACGCCATCGCCGGCCTCATCATCACCGCCATCAACATCGTCGGCGGCATCGCCATCGGCTACATCAGGCACGGCATGGGCATGGGCGAAGCCGCCGACGTGTTCATCAAGCTGTCGGTCGGCGACGGCCTCGTCACCCAGATCCCGGCGCTGATCGTGTCGCTCGCCGCCGGCCTGCTCGTCTCCAAGGGCGGCACCCGCGGCTCGACCAACCAGGCGGTGTTCGGCCAGCTCGGCGCCCACCCGCGCGCCCTCTATGTCGCGGCATCGCTGCTGGTGCTGCTCGGCCTGATGCCCGGCCTGCCGCTGTTCCCGTTCTTTGCGCTGGCCGCCGGCATGGCCGGCCTCGGCTACGTCATCCCGATGCGCGCCAACCGTGTCCTCGCCGAAGCCGAGGCGATCAAGGACCAGGAAAAGGCGACCAAGGTCGAGGAGGAGAAGAACTCGGTCAAGGCCTCGCTCGCCACCGCCGAGATCGAGCTTTTGATCGGCAAGCAGCTGTCGACAAGGCTGCTGACGTCGCATCAGGAACTGGTTTTCCGCATGGGCAAGATGCGCAAGAAATTCGCCACCCAGTACGGCTTCGTCGTGCCGGAAGTGCGTGTCGCCGACGATTTCGCCATCCCGCCGAAGAGCTACCAGATCAAGGTGCACGGCACCGTGGTGGCCGAATACCAGATGCGCGTCGGCGAGATCATGGTGCTGCTCGGCAATCGCGACATACCCGAGATACCGGGCGAGGAAATCCGCGAGCCGGCCTTCGGCATGCGCGCCTATTCGGTGGTCGAAGCCTTCGCCGAGGATCTGAAGCGCGAGAACTACACCTTCGCCGACAACATGTCGGTGCTGCTCACCCATCTCTCCGAGGTCATCCGCAACAACCTGCCGCAGCTTCTGTCCTACAAGGACATGAAGGCGCTGCTCGAACGCCAGGACCAGGAATACCGCAAGCTCGCCGACGAGATCTGCACCACGCACATCTCCTATCCCGGCCTGCAGGCGGTGCTGAAGCTGCTGCTCGCCGAGCGCGTCTCGATCCGCAATCTGCACCTGATCATCGAGGCGATCGCCGAGATCGCGCCGCATGTGCGCCGCACCGAGCAGATCGTCGAACATGTCCGCATCCGCATGGCCCAGCAGATTTGCGGCGACCTGTCCGAGGGCGGCGTGCTGAAGGTGCTTCGCCTCGGCAACCGCTGGGATCTCGCCTTCCACCAGAGCCTCAAGCGCGACGCCAAGGGTGAGGTGCGCGAGTTCGACATCGACCCGCGCCAGCTCGAGGAGTTCGGCCAGGACGCGACCAAGGCGATCAAGAAATATCTGGAAGCCGGCGAGCGTTTCGTCCTCGTCACCGCGCCCGACGCCCGCCCCTATGTGCGCATGATCATCGAGCGGCTGTTCACCACGCTGCCGGTGCTCAGCCACGTCGAAATCGCCAAGGGCGTCGAGATCAGGGTGCTCGGAACCATATCGTGAGCGTGCTGTCGCAAGGCGTCGTCATCGCGGCGTTCCTCGCCTTCTGCCGCATCGGCGCCTGTTTCATGCTGATGCCGGGCCTGTCCAGCGCCCGCGTCCCGGTCCAGGTCAGGTTGTTCGTGGCGGTCGCCGCCACCGGCGGCCTGCTCGCCTTCCTGTGGGACAAGATCTTTCCTTTCGTCGACCCGCGCCCGCAGATCCTGGTGCCGATGATCATCTCGGAACTTCTGGTCGGCGGCCTGATCGGCGCCATGACCAGGCTCTACATGGAAGCCCTGCGCTTCATGGGCTCGGCCATCGCCATGCTGGTCGGTTATGGCGGCACCGGCGGACCGGCGATCGAGGAGCCCGAACCCCAGGCAGCCCTTGCCGCCATCATCTCGTTCTCGGCGCTGTTGATGCTGTTCGTGTTCGATTTCGACCACGAGATAATACGCGCGCTGGTTTCCTCCTACACGGTCGCGCCGGTCAACATCTTCTTCAACCCGCAGGCAGCCCTCGTCGATGTCACCGACACGGTGTCGGACACCTTCTTCCTGGTCATCCGCCTCGGCAGCCCGTTCGTCGCCTATGCCATTCTCGTCAATCTGACGATCGGCTTCGTCAACAAGCTGACCCCGCAGATCCCGATCTATTTCATCTCCCAGCCCTTCATCATCGCCGGCGGCATGATCATCTTCTATTTCGCCGTCGGCACCATGCTGTCGCTGTTCGTCGACGGCTTCGTCGACCTGACGCTGGCGAGATGACCATGAGCACGCGCAAGGACCGCCTGAAGAAACTGGTCAAGGTGCAGGAACAGCTGAAGGCGCTGCACGAAACCCGCCACGCCACCTTCCTTGCCGCGGCCAGTGCCGCCGAGGCTGAAGCCAGGGAACTGGTCGGCCATTTCGACCAGGCCGATTCGCTTTCCGCCCTGTTCCCCGATCTCTACCACCGCCGCATCGCCCAAGCGGTCGTGCGCCAGGAGGCGAACCTGGCAAGCGCGAAGCAAGAAGCCGGCCTCATCGCCACCGCGACCGCCCGCACCAACATGGTTGAGCGTGCCTACAAGGACGTGCGCAACCGCGACGAGCGCGAACGCTCCGACCGCGAGCGGCTCGACATCATCGCGCAGAAGCAGGGCGAGGAGTAAGCTGAGGGTGTTCCGCTATGGGCCAACGGTGAGCGTCATTGACCAGGTTGCGAATGGCGGCAATCTCGGTCTTAGGGGCGGGCATGGTGGCTTCCTGAGAGCGGACATTGCAGGCTGCACATCGAGGTCCTGCCGCGCCATGACCAGTCGATGCTTCGGTCTGGAAGCAGCCGTTGAGCAGACGTTCATTGCACGGCGGCGGCCGCGGTGAAGATGTAGCCAACGCCATAGACGACCTTGATCGGCGCGGGCAAGCTGATGTGCTCCTCCAGTTTGCGGCGTAGCCGGCTGACGACTGCGTCGAGATGCCTGTTGTCGAAGTTCGACCTGGGACGGGCGACAAGCTCCACCAGATCCTCGCGCTGGCAGATTTCGCCGCTACGGTTGCAGAGCACGTTCATGAAGGCGAACTCGGCCGCCGTCAGTTTAAGCGAACGGTGATTGGGCGCGATCAGCATCCAGTTCGTGCCGTCCAGCACCCACCGATCGCTGCTGCCGTTGGCAGAGTCGGGCGGGGCTCCCGTCCGTCGCAGCAGGCTGCGAATTGCGGCGTCGATCTCGCGCAGCGTGCTGTGCTTGACCAGGTAGATGTCGGCGCCGCTCTCAAAGCCACGGATACGGTCGTCGCTGTCACCGAGCGCCGTCAGCATGATGATGCCGCAGGCATGTGATTTGCGGATTTCGGTTGCCAGATCGAACCCGTTCCCATCGGGCAGCCCGACATCGAGGATGATGACAGCGGGCGAGCTGCCGTTGGCCAGCGTCTGGCGCAATTCCCCTGCCGTGGCGACGCCTTCGGCCGTGAAGCCCGTCAGTTCCAGGAAATCCGCCAGATCCTTGCGCAGCCGGGGCTCGTCCTCGACGATCAGAATATGCGTCATGCGGTCAGTTCCTCGGGCGAAAGTCGATCCGTTGCCTCGCCTGCCAGAGGCAGGCTGACGATGGACGTAATGCCCTGGTCGTCGTTGGCGAGCAACTGCAGCTTGCCGCCGTGATAGGCCAGCAATTTGCGCGAAGAATAGAGGCCGAGACCGGTTCCGGTTACCGCCATCGTATTGGAGGCCCGGAAAAAGCGCCTGCCGATCTTGTGAAGCTCAGCCTGTGGAATGCCGATGCCACGGTCACGCACCCGAATGACCGCACTTCGACCTTCGCTGCGCACATCGATATCCACTGGCTGGTCCTCCGACGAATATTTGAGCGCATTGTCGATGAGGTTGATCAGGACCGTCGCCAGCATCTCGGGATCGGCGACAAGCGAAACGGCGTCGTCATCCGCCGTAAAGATCAGGCGCTCGCCGCGCCCGGTCATCCCGAAATGCAGCCGCACATCGGCAATAAGCAAACCGACGCGTATCATCTCCGGCTGAAACCCGCTGTCGCGATCATTGGCCATGAAGCGGTCGATCAGGGAAAACAGGCGATCGAGCGCCTCGCCAATGCCGGCAATCCGTTCTCGTGTCGCTTCGGGCGACTTGTGGCCGACAAGGCCGATCATGTCGGCCGCGTTGCGGATGATGGCGAGCGGGGTGCGAAACTCGTGGCTGACGACGCGCATGAAGTCCGCCTGCTCGTCGCGAAGCACACGTTCGGCCGCCAGGCTCGCGTTCAACCGGCTTTCCAGCCGTCGTCGTTCCCGTACCTCCCGCGACAGGGCGATATTTTTCTCCAGCAGCGCAGAGGACAGCCGCGAACTGACCATGAACAGCAGGCAGCCGAAAAAGGCGATCAGGAACAGCGCGCCCTGCAGCAGATACCAGGCGTTGCGGTCGGCCAGAACTGAGGCGCCTTGAAAATCGACCGGCAGCCGGTATTCGATGATGCTCTGGAGAACGCTAGCCGCGATATACTCGGCAAGCACACCGATCGTGATCCAGCGCAGGAGGGTTGGTTGCGTCCGGTCCCGCATCAGCCCAAGACACATCACCGACATCATCACGACCGTAAAGAAGGTCGATGCGTGAATGCGTATAGCAATGTCGCCTGGATCAATCGCGAGGGCGGCACTCCATGCGACAATTTGGAAAATCAGCAGTGAAATGCTGATCCAGGTATAGCGTGGCTGTCCCAGAAAGCGCGCCAGACCCTCGGCCAGCAACACCAGGCCTAGCTTGATGATCGTGTTGTGGAGCACGATGGCCCAGGCCGCCGGCTGCTCCCCACGCAGGAGAATCAGCAGCACCCCCGCCGCGATAGCGACGAAGCCGGCCGCAAGAAACTTCAACTCATAGAGGCGGCGCCACGCCAGCCACACAAACAACCAGGTGACGGCCTGCAGGCTTGCGGTTGCAAACGTAACAACCAGAACGGTCTTCAGATCAAGCATGGTCGAGTATTCGCACGGGGTTCCCCTGCCGCACCCCCCGATGCGCCAAATGTTGAATCTCGCAGGAGTTGTGCGGGGAGGCAAGCGCGATCCGCCCGTGCAAGAATTGGTCAGAATTCAATAGAATTGATCGGTGGAATTGTCGGGAGAGGACGTTTTATCATCGGCCGCGATCGTCTTGGTGGTTTCGCCGGGCGGATTGTGAGGAAGCAGTCGGGGCGATGTGCGTGGCGGACGCACGCGACCCGACGCAGCGGCAAGCGATGATTTTCGCGGGACGCCCGGCGATCGGGCCGGCCGCGGAATCGTTGCTTGCGGCACACGGGGGGAATTCCATGACAATTCGCGATCGTCGCTCGCTCATACGCCCGCTTGTACTTTTGTGCTCCACGGCGCTCGCGGGGTCGTTGCTGCTGCCAGTCATCCTGACGGCGCCGGCGCATGCACAGGCTCTTTATGGTGCGACCGGAGGCAGGGGCGGTGATGGTGACGTAGACAGCAACGGCGGCGATGGTGGCGATGCAGGTGACGCCGGCGTCGCGGGCAACGGTCCGGATGCAGGGACCGGTGGGGCGGCCGGCACGCAGGCCATTCCAGACGGTGGAAATGGTGACAATGGCGGCTCCGGTGGCGGTGGTGGTGGCGGCGGCGGCGGTGGTTACAGCAATATCATTGCTGGCGACATTTCCGCGCCCCTCAATGGTGGCAATGGAGGCTATGGCGGCGGCTTTTTGGACGGAGGCTATGGCGGCGGCGGCGCTGGTGGCGATGGCGTGCGTAATGAAGAGGTGAACCCGGCAATTTCCGTGACGGCTGATGTTCATGGCGGCGATGGCGGCGATGGCAATGGCAATGGCCCGTTTGCCGGCGGCGGCGGCGGCGGGGGCGGGGGCGCCGGCATGGTGCTTCTGAACAACGGCGCCATCACTGTTGAAAGCTCGGCCACCGTTGCTGGCGGAAACGGTGGCAATCCTGGCGCCAATTTCGGCGGTGGTGGTGGTGCGGGCATTGTTTTGAACGCCGGCGGCGACTTGACCAACCATGGCGATGTCCTCGGTGGCACGGGCGGGGCTTTAGCCACCGGCGGAACAGCCATTGTGATGGGAGATTCTGGCAGCATCGTCAACGACGGTCGCATTACCGGTGGCCGCGCCGGGGTTTCTGCATCCGCCGGTGCAGCGATCGACCTCAGAAATGGTGGGACGGTTTTTAACAGCGGAGTGATCATTGGCGGCGAGGGCAACGGTGGCCATGCCGGCGGCTCTAACGGCCCTGCTGGCGGAACCGGCAGTGGCGGCGCCCCCGGCTATATTCCCCTGACGCCCAGCAATGGAAACGGTGGTACCGGCATCGTTGGGGCCAATTTGGCGGTGCTTAACGTTGGGGAGATTACTGGGGGAGATTCTTTCTTTGGCCGGGCTAGCGCCATCACCTTCACCGGCGGCGTCAACACGCTTTCCCTGCGAAACGGCTCGATTATCACCGGCAATGTCGTGGTGGAGAGTGGCGCGACCGGCTCATTGATGCTCGGGGATTATGACACGCTGCCTTCCACACCGGCCTTCGATGTCTCGAAGCTCGTGAATACGGCCACCGTAGGCGCGAGTGACGAGTTCGTCGGCTTCACGAGCTTTAACAAGGCCGGGACGAATACCGTGACCCTGACCGGCACGGGTGCGCAGGACTGGACCATCGATCAAGGCACCTTGGTCGGCGACACCAACAGCTTCGGCGGCAATCTCACCTTCTCAGGCGTGAACACCGGCGCCGTCGTCTTCGACCAGGCGAGCGACGGTACCTATGCCGGGACCATTACCGGCCCCGGCCATTTCGGCAAGGCCGGCGCCGGTACGCTGACGCTGTCAGGCGACGCTTCCGACCTCGCGGGCAACCTGGGCGTCATGGGGGGCACGCTCGACATCGACACACAGCTCACCTCTTTTACCGGGATCATTGCTACTGACGGAACTGATCCGGACGAGTGGGCAACCGCAAGAGTTTCAGGGTCGGCCACCTGGACTGCCGACGTCCTTAGGGTCGGGGATTCCAATGGGGATTCCAAAGGGAAAGGGAGCTTGATCGTCGAGAATGGCGGTCAGGTTTTCAACGATTCGGGAGTTGTGGCGTATGGCGCGGGCAGCACTGGCTCCGCGGTGATTTCCGGAAATGATTCGGGTTGGACACTCGTTGATGCCATCGCAGTTGGTCTCTTTGGCAATGGATCGCTCAGCATTGAAAATGGCGGGCAGGTTTCCAGCGGCAACAACGCCATTGTTGGTTGGGATGCTCAAGCCACCGGAATTGTGAATATTACGGGCCCCGGGTCGGTTTGGACAGGCGACTCCATCATTGCCGTTGGCGTCTTGGGCAAGGGCACGCTGACTCTGTCGGAGGGCGGGCAGGTTTCGCTTGCCGGGGGTCCTGCTATCGTTGGGTTGGCGGCCCAGCCAGGATCATTCGGAACGCTCAACATCGGTGCGGCAAGTGGGGAAGTGGCGAAGGCCGCCGGCACGGTTGATGCGGCATCGATAGCTTTTGGCGCTGGCACAGGCACGGTTGTGTTCAATCATCTGGGAAATCCCGATGGGTCCGATCTGATTTTCACCCCTTCCCTGACCGGCTTGGGGACCATCCTCCATGAAAGCGGCACGACCGTTTTGGCCGCGGACAGTTCCAGCTTCACCGGTGCCACCACTGTTGCAGGCGGCACGCTTCTTGTCGGGAACCATGCCAGTGCCGGCTTCCTCGGTGGCACGATCAATGTCGAGGACGGCGCCACGCTCGGTGGCTCGGGCACGGTGGGCACGACGACGGTTGCCGATGGCGGGCATATCGCGCCAGGCAATTCGGTGGGTACGCTGACGGTTGCCGGAAATCTGGGCCTCTCTTCAGGGTCGATTCTCGATTACGAATTCGGCAATCCAGGCGGTTCAACCGGCTCTCCGGGGATAAGCGACCGCATCGGGGTGAGTGGCAATCTGACGCTCGACGGTACGCTCAATCTTGCGCAGAGCGGCGACGTGGCCGATGGCACGGCGGGCCTCGGCTATTACCGGCTGATGACCTATGGCGGCAGCCTTACCGACAACGGCCTGGAGATCGGCACGAAGCCGCCGCTCTCCGATCCGGCCGGCTATGAGATCCAGGCGGGCGGCGGCAATGTCGACCTCTTCATCGGAGCGGCCGGCGACGACACGCTGCAGCACTGGCAAGGCGGCGACGGGACCTGGAACACCACGAACGAAAAATGGCTGAACCAGGGCGGCGATACTCTCGTCTCCTGGGCAGGAAACCATGCGGTGTTCAAGAACGAACCGGGCGGCTTCGACGGCGGCACGATCGCCGTCGAAGGAGCGCAAAGCTTCAAGGGCCTGCAATTCGTCGACAGCGGCTACCGCCTGGAAGGTTCCGGCACGCTCGCGATAGATGGTTCCGACAGCGCCGATGGCAATGCCGAGATCCGCGTGCTGGCCGGCACGGCAGCCACCATCGCGACGACGATTACCGGCGCGGGCGGGGTCAGCAAGACGCAAGGCGGCACGCTCGTCCTGGAAGGCAGCAACAGCTATCAGGGCGGCACGCGGCTTCTGGGCGGGACTATTTCCGTTTCGTCCGATGCCAATCTCGGCGCTGCAAGCGGTGCCCTGACATTCGATGGCGGCACGCTGCGGAACACGGCGGCGTTCGCGACGGCGCGCAACGTCACCCTGGATGCCGGCGGTGGGACGTTCCAGACCGATGCCGACCTGACGGCGAACGGCGTCATCTCCGGGACCGGCGCGCTCACCAAGACCGGGGCCGGCGGGCTGGTGCTTTCGAGCGCCAACAGCTACGCCGGTGGGACGACGGTTTCGGCAGGATTCATCACCGCGGCGACGACAGGCGCGCTGGGCAGCGGACCGGTGAATGTCAAGGCCGGTGACCTCCGCTTCATCAATGATGCAAGCGCCGAGAGCCTCGACATCGTCATGGAAACAAACGCAACGATGCGCTTCGATGGCAGTGCGTCGGCGGGAACGGCGACGATCGTCACTACCCAAAGCCGCATCAACTTCAACGACGAAACATCGGCCGGTGCGGCTTCGATCACCGGCAATGGTAGCAGGACGTCCTTCAACGGCAATTCGAGCGCCGCCAATGCCACGATTGGCGTTACAATCCAAGGAACGCTCGACTTCTACGACACCGCGTCTGCCGGCAGCGCCGCCATCACTAACAAGGGCGGCTTCGTTGGCTTCCATGGCGCCAACACCGCGGATGGCGCCACGATCATCAACGATACCGGGGGAAAGGTCGACATCTCCGAAATGACGTCGGACGGTATCGCGATTGGCTCGCTTTCGGGCGATGGTCTCGTCTTTCTCGGCTCGAAGTCGCTGACGCTTGGCGGATTGGATAAGAACGACACGATCGGCGGCGTCATCCAGGATGGCAGCACTGACATCGGAGGGAGCCTCGTCAAGACCGGCGCCGGCACGCTGACGCTGAACGGCGTCAGCACCTATACCGGTCTGACCACCATCGGCGGCGGCAAGCTCGTTGTCGGCGACGGCAGCCATTCCGGGGCAAGCATTGCTGGCGCCATTGCGGTTGCAGCCGGCGGCACGCTCGGCGGTTCGGGAACGGTGGGTACGACCACGATCGCTTCTGGCGGCACGATTACGCCGGGCAATTCGATCGGCACGCTGAATGTGTCAGGCGATTACACGCAGGAGATAGGCTCGACCTACGAAGTCGAGATCAATCCGGCCGGCAATTCCGACCTGATCGACGTGACGGGCAAAGCCACCATCCAGGGTGGCACCGTCTTCGCGCTCAAGGCGCCGGGCGGCTACAGTGCCGGAACCCGCTACACGATCCTGAGCGCGGATCAAGGCGTGACCGGCACCTATGATGCGTTCGACCAGAACGCCCCGTTTGTCGACCTGGCACTCGCCTATGACGCCAGTAATATCTATCTCGACGTTGCCCGCAATGACGTGTCGTTCTGCGACGTGGCCGGCACCCGCAACCAGTGTGCCACCGCCAATGGCGCCGAAAGCGCCGGGCCGGGCAACCCGATCTACGATGCAATCGCCGGCCTTCCGGACGACGAAACCGCACGCGAAGCCTTCGATGCGTTATCTGGCGAGATCCATGCGTCCGCCAAATCCACGCTGATCGAGGACAGCCATTTTGTCCGCGATGCCATCAATGACCGCCTGCGTGCGGCCTTCGAGGGAGTAGGTATCCCGGCAACGCCGGTGCTGGCCTATGGCGAAGGCGGTCCGATGCTGGCGCCTGCCACCACCGATCGCTTTGCCGCCTGGGGCACGGCTTTCGGGTCATGGGGCACCTTCGACGGCGACGGCAATGCCGCAGGCCTCGATACCTCCACCGGCGGCTTTCTTACCGGCGTCGACGGCCTTGTCGCGGAGGATGTGCGGCTTGGCATCATGACTGGCTACAGCCACACGAGCTTCGATGCCGACGGCCGATCCTCGTCAGGCTCGAGCGACAATTATCATCTCGGCCTTTATGGTGGCACGCAGCGGGGCGCTCTCGCCTTCCGCTCCGGGCTTGCCTATACGTGGCATGACATGAAGACATCGCGCTCGGTGGCCATGCCCGGCTTTGCCGACAGCCTGAGCGGCGACTACAACGCTGGCACCTTCCAGGCGTTCGGGGAACTCGGCTATCGCATCGATACGCCAGTCGCGGCCTTCGAGCCTTTTGCCAACCTCGCTTATGTCAACCTGCATACGGACGGCTTCACGGAAAAGGGCGGTGCGGCGGCATTGACCAGTGCAAGCCAGACCACCGACGCCACCTTCACCACGCTTGGTCTCAGAGCCTCCGCCGGCTTCACGCTCGGCGCCATCAATGCCACAGCGCGCGGCATGCTGGGCTGGCGCCATGCCTATGGCGACGTCATACCGACCAGCACACATGCCTTCTCTGCCGGTGATGCCTTCACGATCGCTGGCGTGCCGATCGCCAAGGACAGTGCCGCCATCGAAGCGGGGTTCGATCTCAACCTGACCGATGCCGCAACCCTCAGCGTCGCCTACCAGGGTCAGTTCGGCTCCGGCGTCCAGCAGAACGGCTTCAATGCAAAACTCAACGTGGAATTCTAATCAAGCGGGAAGGATCGTTCCGGAATGACTGCCCCTGACGGAAAAGGGGCTATTCAATCCGCTTGTCGCATCGCCCAGGCGGTCGTACGCCAGGAAGCGAACCTCGCGAGCGCCAGGCAGGAAGCCAGCCTTATCGCCGCCGGTCGGAGCGAGCCTACAAGGACGTGCGCAACTGTGATGAACGCGAACGCTGCGACCGCAGGTGCCGGACTTGATCGCGCAGAAGCGGACGCAGGAGCAGCTGGGAGGATTGTGTGGCGCGAAGCGGACCCTCCCAAGGTTCGGCTTTCCCCTAAACGCTTTACAGCCCGGTTTGGTAGCGCTACCGTTTCGGCCTAGCGTGAGCCTGGGAGGAGCCAGGGCTGTCGCTAGCGGAAGCGTTGTTCCTTCGACGACGTCGCAGGAATTTGTTGGGAGGATCGATGGCGTCTGTCGCAATTGGCGAAGTCTACAAATCATTCGGCGCTGTCGAGATCCTGCACGGGGTCAGCGTGAACATCGAGGACGGCGAGTTCGTCACTCTGGTCGGACCATCGGGCTGCGGAAAATCAACCCTTCTCAGAATGATCGCCGGCCTGGAAAAGATTTCACGCGGCCAGATCGCGATTGGCGAACGTGTCGTCAACAACGTTGCGCCCAAGGAGCGCGACGTCGCCATGGTCTTCCAGAACTATGCGCTCTACCCACACATGACCGTTGCCGAGAACATGGCGTTCTCGCTGATGCTCAAAGGAGTTTCCAAGCCGGAGAGCGATGCAGGCGTGCGCCGCGCGGCCGAAATCCTTGGGCTGGTGCCGTTGCTGGCGCGCTATCCTCGGCAGCTTTCCGGCGGCCAGCGCCAGCGCGTCGCCATGGGCCGCGCGATCGTGCGTGATCCGGCGGTCTTTCTCTTCGACGAACCGCTGTCCAATCTCGACGCCAAACTCAGGGTGCAGATGCGCGCCGAGATCAAGGAACTGCACCAGCGCCTCAAGACCACGACAGTCTACGTCACGCACGACCAGATCGAGGCCATGACCATGGCTGACAAGATCGTGGTCATGCATGACGGCATCGTCGAGCAGATAGGGCCGCCGCTGGAACTCTATGACCGGCCGAACAATCTTTTTGTCGCCAGCTTCATCGGCTCGCCGGCCATGAATTTGCTGAGGGGCGAGATCGCTATTGACGGCTCACCCTCGTTCCGCGGCGCCGGGGGGATTTCAGTCCCGTTGGCCTCGGCACTTTCCATCCCCAATGGCGAGCCTGTGGTGCTGGGAATAAGGCCCGAGCATTTGCGGCTGTCCGACGACCGGGGCATTCCGGTCACCGTCGCGGTGGTTGAACCAACCGGGTCCGAAGTGCAGCTCATCGGCCGGACAGCCGGCGGCGAAGAGATCGTCGCGAATTTCCGGGAACGACATTCCTTCACGCCGGGCGAAACCATCCGGCTTACGGCCGAGCCCGGCCTCATCCATCTCTTTCACGGAGAAACCGGACAGAGGTTCCAAACACGTACCGATCAGTAGGACCACAGGCAAGGACAACAAGCAGGAGGAAACGAGCATGAAGTTCACCAGACGTGACGTGATCCGCACCACCGCCGGCGCGGCGGCGGGTGCCTTGGGAAGTCGGTTCATCAGCTCTCCGGCCCTTGCCCAGGACGGACCGAAATACAAACCCGAGGATGGCGCCAAGCTTAGGCTGCTGCGCTGGTCGCCCTTCGTCCAGGGCGACGAGGACCAATGGCTGGCCAACACCAAGCGCTTCACCGAAGCGACCGGTGTCGCGGTCCGCGTCGACAAGGAAAGTTGGGAGGACATTCGCCCCAAGGCGGCGGTCGCGGCAAATGTCGGCTCCGGCCCCGACCTGATGTTCGTCTGGTTCGATGACCCGCACCAATATCCCGACAAGCTGCACGACGTGAGCGAACTGGGCGAGTATCTCGGCTCGAAATACGGCGGCTGGCATGATGGACCAAAGCAATATGCGACCCGGGAAGGCAAATTCATCGGCCTGCCACTGGCCACGATCGGAAATGCCATCGTCTATCGGGAAAGCTGGGTGAAAGAGGCCGGCTTTTCGGAGTTTCCCAAAGACACGAAAGGCTTCCTGGAACTTTGCAAGGCCTTGCAGGCGAAGGGCCATCCGGCCGGCTTCACGCATGGCCATGGCGTCGGCGACGGCAACAACTATGCTCATTGGCTGCTGTGGAGCCATGGCGGCCAGATGGTCGACGAGAGCGGCAAGGTAACGATCAACAGCCCCGAGACCCTCAAGGCCATCGAATACGCGCAGGAACTCTACAAGACCTTCATTCCAGGCACGGAAAGCTGGCTCGACGTCAACAACAACCGCGCCTTCCTGGCCGGCGAACTGGCTGTCATCGCCAACGGCATCTCGGCCTACAACACCGCCAAAATCAATAAGGACAATGATCCGAAGCTGGCTGAAATCGCCAAGGACATACGCACCACCAACCTGCCCATCGGTCCTGTCGGCAAATCCGTCGAATTGTTCCAGGTGACCACGGCTGTCATCTTCAATTACACGCCCTACCCCAACGCGGCCAAGGCGTATTTGCAGTTCATGTTCGAGGAACCGCAAATGAAGGACTGGATCACCTCCTCGGCCGGATATTGCTGCCAGACCCTGAAGGCATTCGACAACAACCCGGTATGGACTGCCGATCCCAACAACGCCGCTTACGCCAAGGCTTCGGCTACTCTGCGGCCTAACGGCTATGCCGGGCCGCTCGGCTATGCTTCGGCGGCAACCATGGCCGACTACGTGCTGGTCGATATGTTCGCCAAAGCGGTGACCGGCCAGGCGACGCCGCAAGAGGCAATGGAAGAGGCCGAGAAGCGGGCAAATCGCTATTATCGCGTTTGAGCCGGCTCAGCCGGGCAGCGCGGCTGCCCGGCTGGCTTCGGATTGCGTCGCGGCCGATCCGGCCGATCAATGAGACCTCAGCAGGAGCCGACCCATGGCCGTGCCGTCAGCTGCTATCCAGCCGCGATCTTCGATCTTCTCACGGATTCTATCGCGCTGGAGCGAAAGCCGGAACGCACTTGGCTTCGGCTTCATGCTTCCGGCGGCTGCACTGCTGCTTGTCTTCCTGACCTATCCGCTGGGGCTCGGCGTCTGGCTCGGCTTCACCGATGCCCGCATCGGCCGCCCCGGCATCTTCGTCGGCATCGAAAACTATGAATATCTGTGGAGCGACGCCGTCTTCTGGCTCTCCGTCTTCAACACCTTGCTCTACACGATCAGCGCTTCGATCCTGAAATTCGCGCTCGGCCTCTGGCTGGCGCTCATCCTCAACCAGAACCTTCCCTTCAAATCGTTCTTCCGCGCGATTGTCCTGCTGCCGTGGGTGGTGCCGACGGTGCTCTCGGCCATCGCGTTCTGGTGGATCTACGATTCGCAGTTCTCCATCCTGTCGTGGGCGCTCATGGAAATGGGACTGATCGACCACCGCATCAATTTCCTTGGCGATCCGGAGAACGCACGCGCCTCGGTGATCGCCGCCAATGTCTGGCGCGGCATTCCTTTCGTGGCCATCACGCTGCTGGCCGGCCTGCAGACGATTCCCCAATCGCTTTACGAGGCCGCGACGCTCGACGGCGCCAGCCGTTGGCAGTTGTTCCGCTATGTGACACTGCCGCTGCTGACGCCGATCATCGCCATCACCATGACCTTTTCGGTCCTGTTCACCTTCACCGATTTCCAGCTGATCTATGTGCTGACTCGCGGCGGGCCGGTGAATGCCACCCATCTGATGGCGACGCTCTCGTTCCAGCGCGGCATTTCCGGCGGCCAGCTTGGCGAGGGAGCCGCGATCGCGGTGGCGATGATCCCGTTCCTGCTTGCAGCGATCCTTTTCAGCTATTTCGGGCTGCAACGTCGTAAATGGCAGCAGGGCGGTGGAGACTGACATGGCCGCGATAGAAACGAGCAACCGCCCGAACACGGATGAAGGCGGCATGGGCTATCTTCAGAGCCTGCCCCGGCGCGTGGTGACCGTTTATCTGCCGCTCCTGATCTTCGTCATCGTGTTGCTGTTCCCGTTCTACTGGATGACGATCACGGCGGTGAAACCCAATCTCGAGATGACGGATTATGCCAATTTCAACCCGTTCTGGGTCGTCCATCCGACGCTCGAGCATATTCGGTATCTGCTCTTCGAGACGTCCTATCCAGGTTGGCTTCTCAACACGATCATCATCTCGACCGCCTCAACTTTCCTGTCGCTGCTGGCGGCGGTGTTCGCTGCATATGCGATCGAGCGCTTGAGGTTTTCCGGGGCGCGGCAGGTCGGCTTGGCGATCTTCCTGGCCTATCTCGTGCCGCCCTCGATTCTGTTCATTCCACTGTCGGTGATGGTGTTCAACCTCGGCCTTTACGATACGCCGTTCGCACTGATCCTCACCTATCCGACGTTCCTCATTCCATTCTGCACGTGGCTCTTGATGGGCTACTTCCGCTCGATACCCTTCGAACTGGAAGAATGCGCGCTGATCGACGGAGCGAGCCGCTGGCAAATCCTGACCAAGATAGTTCTGCCGCTGTCGGTGCCCGGCCTGATCTCCGCCGGCATCTTCGCCTTCACCCTGTCATGGAACGAATTCATCTACGCCTTGACCTTTATCCAGTCGTCCGAAAACAAGACCGTGCCGGTCGGCGTGCTTACCGAACTCGTACGTTCGGACGTCTATGAATGGGGAGCCCTGATGGCAGGCGCGCTGATCGGCTCCCTGCCGGTGGTGGTGCTCTATTCATTCTTTGTCGAGCACTACGTCTCCTCGATGACGGGGGCGGTCAAGGAGTGAGGCTGAGGCGCAAATCCCACCCTCGGCCGGCAGCTTCGATCCGATCCCTGCACTCCGCTCCCTCTCCTTCCCGCAAGCCTGCCACAAGCTTGTTGAGGCATGGTCTGGTCAGGGAAAACCGGTAAAAGGCGGACTTTCTTGGCGATTTCTCCACCCAGCGACATCGTTATGGATGTGGCCCGAGCCGTCGACCCGGCGGATATCGAGACCGCTCGCGCCGCGCTGGCAAAGCGGGCCGGCGGCGCTGCGGGCACGTTTTCACTCGACACCGCCGCTTCCGTCGATGCCGGCTCGATCCTGTCGCGCGCCACAGCCGACAAGGCCGCCGCCGCAACCGACCCGGCCAAGAAATTCAAGAAGTTCGAGGCGATGGTGCTGCAGACCTTCATCCAGAACATGCTGCCCAAGGACACCGAGGGCGTCTACGGCAAGGGCTTGGCCGGCGACATGTGGAAATCGCAGCTTGCCGAGCGGGTGGCCGACGTGATGGCCGAACGCGGCGGCATCGGCATCGCCAAATCGATGCTCGCCGACCACTATCTCGAAGGCAAGCGCGTCGTGCCCGTCGGTCCGGTTTCGGGCGGGCCGGAAAAGACCGAGGTCGACCAGCAAAACAGCCTGTCGACCTCGCTGGTCCATCAATTGCAGCGCAAGGCTGCGGGATCGATGACCGGTGACGAGACGACCATAAAAACAAATATCAGGATCTAAACTGGGAAACGCCATGGCCGACTTTTCGGAATCCACCCCCAACCTGCCAGCACGCACGACCACGTCGGAAGCGCCGATCCCGTTCGCGCGGCCCGGCAACCTCGCCGCCATCATCGGCCGCATCGAGGAAGTGGTCGAGGAAGAGACGGCAGGCATCCGCAACGCCACCAACTATGATCTCAAGGCATCGAACGCCCGCAAGAGCCGCTACCTCTACGAGTTGACCCGCGCCATGAAGGGCGGCAGCGAAGCCGAATTCCTCGAGCAGCACCGCGAGGGCCTGACCCGGCTGCGCCAGAAGCTGGCGAAGAACGAAGCGGCGATCCTGGCGCATCTCAGCGCGGTCAACGAAGTCGCCAGCCTGCTGCGGCACGCCATCCAGCGCGCCGAGACCGACGGCACCTATTCCGCCGGCGAGTTCGGCTGGATAAAGGCGTGATGGCGAACACAGGCGACACGTCGGAGATCCTGCCTCGGCAACGGCGCCGTGCCGCGTTGCCATTGCAAGGGACTGACCAAGGGACTGACAAGGCCCGATGATCAAGGTCATCGCCATCGCCGTCTGGATCTGCGCCGCAACGCTGGGCGCCGTGTTCTATTCTTTCCAGGCGGCCGGCGAGCGCGGTGTCGGCGAAACGCCGAAGCCGATGCTGGGCGGCCTCGACTACGTCAAGACCGACATCATTTCGGTGCCGCTGATCCGCGACTCCGAGATCGGCGGCTATTTCCTGACCAAGCTTGTCTACACGGTCGAACCCGAGCAGATCAAGAAACTGTCCATTCCCGCCGAAGCGCTGATCACCGACCAGGTTTATTCCTACCTCTATTCCAATCCGCAGATCGACTTCACCAACAAGGCGACGATCGATCTCGATGCCTTCCGCGCCGCGATCCGCGATACCGTCAACATGCGTGTCGGGGCGCCTTTGGTGCATGAGGTTCTGATCGACCAGGTCAATTTCCTGTCGAAGGACGAAATCCGCGACAACTGGCTGCGCCGCAAGAAAAGCGAGACGGCGAGCGAAATGACCAAGGCGTTCAAGGAACACTGAGTTGCCGGGCTCGCATTCCCGGCCTCCTCCAGGCTCGCCTGCCGCAACGGCAGGAACCAACCGCCTGAATTCGCGTTGACGTAAACGTCAACCCAAAGCTATATGCGGCAGCGACCGTGATCGCGAAACCGCGGCACGGGCTTCGGCTGGATCGAAGCGCCGTTGCGAGACAGATGCAACCAGACAAGGAGAACAGCGTGAGCGTTCAGGAGATTGCCGAGAAGATCAAGTCGCGCGTGGCCAGCAGCGGGTTCGATCGTTCCGTGAAATTCGACACCGGCAGCGACGGCGTCATCGTCATCGACGGCGCAACCGTCTCGAACACCGATGCACCCACCGACTGCACCATCAAGCTCTCGCTCGACGATCTCGATTCGCTGATCGCTGGCGACCTGAACCCGACAATGGCGTTCATGACCGGCAAGATAAAGGTCGAAGGCGACATGACCGTTGCCATGGCGCTCAGCCAGCTGATCGGCTGAAGGCATGCAGGCGCCCAAGGTGGCGCCCACCAATCGCGAAAAAACGCCGCCTTTTCGGGCGGCGTTTTTGCATGAAATGCTGGCGGCTTCGTATCTCAGGCCGCCGATATCAATTCCTGCGCCTTCAGCTTGCGGCCGGCCGGCCTCAGCGTGCCGTGCACGCCGTCAAGCGCGCCTTCCACCAGTTCCAGCGCCAGCAGGCGGTGCCGCTCATAGGGTCCCGGCATGGCAAGTGAACCGGTCTTCTCGGCCGAGAAGCCGAAGCGCGCGTAATAGGGCGCATCGCCGACCAGAAGGATCGCGGCATGGCCAAGACGTGCCGCCTCGGCGATGGCATGGCGCATCAGGGCCGAGCCGATGCCGGCGTTCTTCAGCGACGGATCGACGGCAAGCGGGCCAAGCAGCAGCGCGGCCGCACCGCCCTCGCCCAGCCTGACGTCCCACAGCCGCACGGTGCCGGCGACGCCGCCCGAGCCATCGCGGGCGACGAAGGCCAGGCCTTCCGAGGGCCGCCGGCCACGCCGCAGCTTCTCCGACGACTTTTTCCTGCGCTTCGGCCCCATGGCCCGATCGAGCAACGCCTCGCGCGCCGAAACATCGGCGGCGGTTTCGGCAACCATCACAAAGGCCGGTGCGTGGCCCCCAATTTCAACTGGCATTTCCATTTCCGTAATCCCTGGCGAGCGGAGATCTGTTCCACAGGCGAGCCCGGGTGGACGAAAGTCGCCCACCTGGGATGATCTGATCGGCTCTCTCAGCGCATTTTCAGGCGAAGTTGTGTCCGGTTCGCCGTTCGAAAATGCGCTGAGCAAGCGCCGTCAGATCACGTAGGATCGGAGAGGCTCGAAGCCGTTGAAGGCGACCGCCGAGTAGGTGGTCGTGTAGGCGCCGGTGCCTTCGATCAGCACCTCGTCGCCGATGGTCAGCGACAAAGGCAGCGGATAGGGCGTCTTCTCGTACATCACGTCGGCCGAATCGCAGGTCGGGCCGGCGAGCACGCAAGGTGCGGTCTCCGTGCCGTCATGCGCGGTGACGATCGGGTAGCGGATCGCCTCGTCCATAGTCTCGGCCAGACCGCCGAACTTGCCGATGTCGAGGAACACCCAGCGCACATTGTCGTTGGCCGCCTTCTTCGAGATCAGCACGACTTCCGACTTGATGACGCCGGCATTGCCGACCATGCCACGGCCCGGCTCGATGATGGTCTCCGGAATGGCATTGCCGAAATGCTTGCGCAGCGCCGAGAAGATCGCCTGGCCATAGGCCTGGGCGGCCGGCACGTCACGCAGATAGCGCGTCGGGAAACCACCGCCCATATTGACCATCTTCAAGACGATGCCTTCCTCGGCCAGCGTCGCGAACACCACCTTGGCGTCGGCCAACGCACGGTCCCAGGCGGTCAGGTCGGTCTGCTGCGAGCCGACATGGAACGACACGCCATAGGCGTCGAGGCCGAGCCCCTTGGCATGGCGCAGCACGTCGACGGCCATCGCCGGCACGCAGCCGAACTTGCGCGACAGCGGCCACTCGGCGCCCTCGCCATCGGTCAGCACGCGGCAGAACACGCGCGCACCGGGCGCGACGCGGGCGATCTTCTCGACCTCTTCGACGCAATCGACGGCGAACAGGCGGATGCCGAGCTGGTAGGCGCGTGCGATGTCACGCTCCTTCTTGATGGTGTTGCCGAAGGAGATGCGGTCCGCCGGCGCACCAGCGTCCATCGCCATCTCGACTTCGGCAACGGAAGCGGTGTCGAAGGACGAGCCCATCGCAGCAAGCAGGCGCAGGATTTCCGGCGCCGGGTTTGCTTTCACCGCATAGTAGATCCTGGAATCGGGCAGCGCCTTCTCGAAGGCGCGGAAATTGTCGCGCACGACATCGAGGTCGACGACGAGGCAGGGGCCGGTCGGACGTCGGGTGGCGAGGAAATCAAGGATGCGCTGGGTGGCCATCGGGGTCTCTCCATCAGCGCCTTTCGGCGCGCAATAAGGCTGCGGGACGCGGGCTGTCGGCCTCGCGAACTCGCGGTGGACAAAGGCGGGACGGAAATCCATGGAACCAGCCGGTGGAGACCCCGGAACCATGAAGCGCCGTCTCGCGGCGGTGAACCTTGGCCTTGCCCGGCCTCGGTTCGCTTTGTCTGCCTTGGCTTGGATGGGAGACCCGTCCGCACTGCCGGCAATGAAGGTGTGCCTCTTCAGTAACCCCGGTTTTTGGACAACCGGCAGAACACCAGAAAGGCCCGCACCGTCGTTGCTTCAAGGTGTCCTCGGGCTGGCGGTTGGCCGCTAGACCGACTGGAGGGGTTGGCTCCAGTTACCTTACCGATTTCCCTCACCATTCGAGGATCGGCGGACACCCACAGGCACGTGCGACTTTGGGCAAGCGCGATATAAGGGCGAAGACTTTCACAATCAATAAAAATCGTATCGCAGGTTGTAAAATTTCTGGCGTCGAACAATGTTGCGGCAACCGTATCCGGATATCGAACGATGACAGGCACGCACGGCCCTCTCAACGCCTTTCTCGATCTTCGCCAGATGCCCGTGGCACATGCCCAGCTCGGCCCGCTGGCCGGCCTGCGGCTGGCCGTCAAGGACATATACGACGTCGCCGGCTACCGCACCGGTTGCGGCAATTTGCAAAAATTCGCCGAAAGCCACGCAGCCTCGCGCACCGCACCCGCCGTGCAGATGATCCTCGATGCCGGCGCACGCTTCGTCGGCAAGACGCAGACCGACGAGCTCGCCTTCGCGCTATTCGGTCAGAATGCGCATTTCTCGTTTCCGGTGAACCCGGCGGCACCCGACCGCGTCACCGGCGGCTCCTCATCGGGGTCGGCGGCGGCGGTGGCGGGCAGGCTGGCCGATATCGCCACTGGTTCCGACACCGGCGGCTCGATCCGCGCGCCGGCGAGCTTTTGCGGACTGATCGGGCTGCGCACCACGCATGGCCGCATTTCGCTCGACGGCACGATGAAGCTGGCGCCGAGCCTCGACACGTTCGGCTGGTTCGCCGACGACATCGAGACCTACGAGACCGTCGGCAAGCTGCTGCTCGGCCGCGATCCGCACCAGCACGTGTTGGACCGGCCGCTGGCGCTGGATTGGCTGGACGGGCTGGTCGCCCGCCCGGCGCTGGCCGAATATGCCGGAATGAAGGGGCTGGCGGGCGCGGTTTTCGGCGCGCCGGCGACGCCGGCAATCCGCTTCTCCTCATCTCCCGATGAACTTTACTGGTGCTTTCGCCGGCTGCAGGCCAGGGAGGCCTGGGCGGTGCATGGCGAATGGATCACCAGCGGCGAGCGCGGCCTCGGCCCCGGCGTCGAGGAGCGTTTCGGCTTCGGCCGCGCCGTCGACGACAAGACAGCGCAGGCCGAGAAGGTGCGGCGTCTGACCTTTCGCGGCGAACTGAGCGCCCTGCTCGGCAAGGACGGCTTCCTTGTCCTGCCGACGGTGCCTGGTCCGGCGCCTTACGTGGACAGCACGCCGGAGCAGTTCCAGGCCTATCGCGAACGGGCGCTCCAGCTTCTGTGCCTGGCCGGCCTGTCCGGTTTTCCACAGATCACACTGCCCATCGGCTCGGTCGCCGGCGCCCCGTTCGGCCTGTCGCTGCTTGGCCCTTCCGGCAGCGACATTGCCCTGATACGGCTCGGCCGGAAACTTCTCGACGCGGCACGAAAGGCCTGACCATGGACACACTGACGCGCATGCGTGCCTTCATCGACGTGGTCGAGGCCGAGGGCTTTTCGGCGGCGGCGCGCAAGATCGGCCGCTCCAAGGCCTTGCTGTCGAAATATGTGCGCGAGCTGGAGGACGAACTCGGCGCTTTGCTGCTCAACCGCACCACGCGCCAGTTCTCGATGACCGAGGCCGGCCACACCTATTACCGGCGCGCCTCGGAGATCGTGCGCGAGGTCGACAGCCTGGCCGACGCGGTGCGCGAATCCTCCGGCGACGTGCGCGGCCGGATCAAGCTGTCGGCGCCGCGCACCTTCGCCGACGCGCCGATCGGCCAGTCGCTGATCGACTTCGCCAAGCAGCATCCCGACATCGTGCTCGACATCCAGCTCGACGACCGCTTCGTCGATCTGGTCGAGGAAGGCTTCGACCTTGCGGTGCGCATCTCGCGGCTGGAGAACTCGTCGCTGATCGCCAGGCGTCTGGCGCCGTTTTCGATAAAGCTCTGCGCCTCCCCCGAACTGATCGCCAAGCACGGCACGCCGACACGGCCGCAGGATCTCAGCCGCATGCCTTGCATCGTCGACACCAATGGCCGCGGACTGAACAACTGGCCGTTCAAGGGCGACAATGGCGATCCGGTCAGCGTTTCGGTGTCGGGTCCGATCGAGGTCAACAGCCCGATGACGGCGAGAGCCGCGGCCGTGTCCGGGCTGGGATTCACCGTCCTGCCGGATTTCATTGCCGCGCCCGACCTCGCGAGCGGCCGGCTGGTGTCGGTGATAGATGACCGTATCCTGTCGGGCGGCGGCATCTTCGCCGTCTACCCGCACCGCCGCTATCTGCCGGCCAAGGTCCGCGTTTTCGTCGACTTCCTGGTGCAGTGGTTCAGGACGCGTGAAGTTGCCTGACCCACTTCAGCCGAGCAGCGGTCCCAATTTCGCCCCCTTTCTGGTAACTCTCGGCAACTCTTCCGAAGCCTAGGGAATCGCGACCGAGAATGCACCTGAAACGGCACGCAATCATGCTGGCTTCGGCCTTGGCGGCTAGCTTTGCCGCCACTGGACCCGCTTACGTGCATCCACACGTCTTCGCCGAGGCTCGCCTCGATGTGATCCTCTCCCCGGATCACCAAAGCGTGAAGGCTCTGCGTCATCTCTGGCGCTTCGACGATCTGTTTTCCTCGACGGTGATGATGGAATTCGACAAGAACTCCGACCTGAAGCTCGACGACAAGGAGCTGAAGGAAGTCGCCGACACCGTTCATGCCTCGTTGGCGGAGTTCAATTACTTCCAGCTCGTCACCGTCGACGGCAAGGACGTGGCGATGACGCCGCCGCCGCATCTGATGGCCAATTTCGACAACGACCAGCTGATCATCCTGTTCGAGTCCGAACCGAAGCTGCCGATCAAGCTCAACGGCAAAATCGATATCGGCGTCTACGATCCGACATTCTACACGGCGATCGACTTCACCGAGGACTCCAACATCACGGTCGAAGGCCTGCCCTCGAACTGCACCAGCAAGGTGGTCCGTCCCGACCCCGACGAGGCCATCAAGGAAAACCAGAAGACCCTCACCGATGCCTTTTTCAACGATCCGACCGGCACCGATATGAGCAAGATCTTCGCCACCAAGCTCGAACTGACCTGTCAGCCAGAAGGATGAAGCCGGTGACGAAACCGTCCCTGCGTTTGGCATTCGGCCTGTTGGCCCTCACAGTCGCCATGATGCATTTCGCCGACGCGGCTCATGCCCAGAGTTCGCTCGGCATCGGCGTCAATGACGGCATGGCGCCCACCACCGGCCCGTTCGCCCATATCCTGATGTGGATCAATCTCAGGCAGCAGGAATTCTACCGCGCGCTGGCAACGGCGATGAAGGCGATGCGCCAGGACGGCAGCAAGATCTGGATACTCGTCGGCCTGTCCTTCGCCTACGGTATTTTCCATGCCGCCGGCCCCGGTCACGGCAAGGCGGTGATCTCGTCCTACATGGTGGCCTATGAAGTGGCGTTGCGGCGCGGCATCCTCTTGTCCTTCGTCTCGGCGCTGCTGCAGGGCCTGACCGCGGTCGCGGTGATGGGGGTCGCCTATTTCGTCCTGCGCGGCACCTCCGTCTCGATGACGGACGCAGCCTGGTTCATGGAGATCATGAGCTTTGTCTTCGTCACCCTGTTCGGCGCCTGGCTGCTGTGGCGCAAACTCGGCCCCGCCGTCCTGCGTCTGTTCGGCAAGGGCCCGGCCTACAGCCTGTCGGCGGCTCATGCCGGCCATTCTCACGCCGGTCATTCTCATGGGGGTCATTCTCATGGGGGTCATTCGCACGGCGCGCATTCGCATGCCGGCCATTCCCATGCAGCTCACAGCCATTCGGCGCATGCCCATTCGCACGCGCTGCACGCGCATGACCATGTGCACGGCCCTTCGCACGATCATCACGATCATCACGATCATGCCGAACACGATCATGCTCATCACGATCACGCGGCCGGCGAAGTCTGCGACACCTGCGGCCATTCGCACGCACCCGATCCGGCGCTGCTGTCAGGCGACCGCTTCGACTGGCGCACGGCCTGGACAGCGGTGGCGGCGGTCGGCATCCGCCCCTGCTCCGGCGCGCTGATCGTGCTCAGCTTCGCCCTGCTCAACGGCCTCTGGCTCGGCGGCCTGCTGTCGGTGCTGGCAATGTCGCTGGGCACCGCCATCACCGTTTCGGCACTGGCGACGCTGGCGGTGACCGCCAAGAACTGGGCGGTCTATTTCGCCGGCGACGGCCGCATGGGCAACCGCATCCACTCGATCGTCGAGATCGGCGGCGCCGCCTTCGTGTTCCTGTTCGGACTGCTGCTGCTGTCGGCAAGCCTGGCGAGCGGCGGATGATGCCCGACGCCACGAGGGTCGGAGTTTAACCCGCGATCTTGCCGCCGAGCTCATCCTCGATGTGAGCGCGGATGATCTCGTCAAAACTCTTTTCGGCGCTGAAGCCGAGCTCCCGCGACCGCTTTGCCTCGAAGCGCGTCGGCCAGCCCTTGACGATCGCCCAGATCGTGTCATCCGGAACCTCGCGGATCAGGCTTACCGCCTTCGGCCCGGCGATGCGTTCCAGCGCCTCGATCTGCTCGCCGACGGTGACGGCGACGCCGGGCATCGTCAGATTGCGGCGTGGCCCGACAGCGCTGCCGTCGATCCCCGCCGCATGGATCAGGAAGTTCACCGCCGAGCGCGGGCTGGCATGCGTGTGCACGACCGAGCGCGGCACCGGCAGGATCGCCTCATGGCCGCTCAACGGCTCGCGGATGATGCCCGAGAAGAAGCCGGACGCCGCCTTGTTCGGCTTGCCCGGCCGCACGCAGATTGTCGGCAGCCGGATGCCGATACCGTCGAAGAACCCGCGCCTGGAATAGTCGGCCAGCAGCGCTTCGCTCATCTGCTTCTGGGTACCATAAGAGGTCAGCGGCGTCGGATGGAAGTCATCGGGAATGACGTCCGGGAACGGCGCGCCGAACACCGCGATCGACGAGGTGAAGACGACGCGCGGCGCAAAGCCCGCCACCCGGATGGCATCGAACAGGGCGCGCGTGCCATCGAGATTGACGCGGTAGCCGAGATCGAAATTCGCTTCCGCCTCGCCCGACACGATGCCGGCAAGGTGGAACACGACGTCGGGGCGCGATGCGACCAGGCGCTCGGTGGCACCCGCTTCGGCGAGATCGCCGGTGTGCAGCGTGACGCTGACGCCATCCAGGCTCGGCGCCTGTGGCGGCACGATATCGTGGAGATCGAGCGCGGTGATCTTGCCCCCGCGCAGCGTCCCGTCCTTGGCCAGCCGGGCGATGAGCTTGCGGCCGACCATACCCGCGGCGCCAGTGATCAGAATGCGCATGTCGAAAATCCCTTGCCTATTTACCCTGGTTTTTGCGCTGGTTGCGGGCGCGCAGCCAGAACACCGAGAAGAACGCCAGCACGAAGACGATGCCAAAGGCGCCGGCCAGCACAGTGGAAAGGCTGCCGAGTGCCAGCATCACGGTCGGCAGATAGTAGGCGCCTATACCGAACAGCAGCATGATCCACGCGGCGGCGATGACCGCGTTCCTGGTGTCGCGGTCCATCATGCCGCGTCCGGAGGATGGGCGTTCGTCAAGCTGGTTTTCAAGGTTTTGCAACTCCTGAGGCAGGACGATCGACATCGATCGATCCGGTCCTAGTGATGGTGGTCGTGATATGCAGCCGCTTCATGCTCGTGCCCGTGGTCGTGCTCGTCGCCATCGTCGGCGCATTGGCCGAATTCCGGTTCCACGGTGGCATGGCTGATGCCGTGCTCGCTGGCAAGCCGCTTCTTGACGGCACTCACCGCCTGATGCGCATCGACGCCCTCGTCGAGACAGGCATGCAGCGTCGCCATGTTGCTGGTCCCGTCGAGCGACCAGACATGCATGTGGTGCACTTCGCGCACGCCCTGGATGGTCGCCTCGATATCGCTGGCGATCAGATCTCGGTCGAGGCTTGGCGGCACGCCCTCGAGCAGGACATGGGCGGCCTCCCGCATCAGCGACCACGCCGTGTAGAGGATCAGCAGTGAAACCAGGACCGACAGGATCGGGTCGATCGGCGTCCAGCCGGTCGCCAGAATGACCAGCGCCGCAACGATGGCGGCGGCCGAGCCGAGCAGGTCGCCAAGCACATGCAGAATGGCGCCGCGCATGTTCAGGCTCTCGCGGTCGCCGCCATGCAGCACGAAGAACGAGCCGAGGTTCACCAGCAGGCCGAGGATCGCCACCACCAGCATCGGCCCGCCAAGCACCGGCGCCGGCGCCTGCAGGCGTCCCCAGGCCTCATAGACGATCCACAGCGCGATGACGAAGATGGCGATGCCGTTGGTATAGGCCACCAGCGTCTTGACCCGGCCGAAGCCATAGGTGAGGCGAACGGTCGCCGGCCGGCCGCCAAGATGAAACGCATACCAGGCAAGGCCGAGCGCGATCGAATCGGCGAGCATGTGGCCGGCATCGGCCAGCAGCGCCAGCGAGCCCGTGAGGATGCCGCCAAGCGCCTCGGCGACCATGAAGCCGCCGGTCAGGCAGGCTGCGATCAGAACGCGTTTCTTGTCGGTCGAGCCATGCACATGACCAGGGCCGTGACCGTGCCCAGTGTGATCGTGGGTATGTGCCAATAGTGAACTCCTAAGCGCCGAATTCCGCGCGAAAATCCTCGAGCCGTCGCTTCTGCCGGCCGTCGCCATCGAAATTGGCCGGATCGAGCCACGCCTCATAGGCACTGCGCAGCGCCGGCCACTCCTTGTCGATGATCGAATACCACGCAGTGTCGCGGTTTTCACCCTTGACGATGAGATGCTGGCGGAAAATGCCTTCGAACTTGAAGCCGAACCGCTCGGCGGCCCGCTTCGATGGCTCGTTGCGGTTGTTGCACTTCCATTCGTAGCGGCGATAGCCGAGCCCGTCGAAGATGTATTTCATGAACAGGAACTGCGCTTCGGTTGCTCCCGGCTTGCGCGAGATGAGCGGTCCCCAATAGATGTTGCCGATCTCGATGACGCCGTAGGCCGGATCGATGCGCATCAGCGTCTGGCGTCCGGCGACCTTGCCGCTGGCCTTGTCGATGACGGTGAAGAACAGCGGATCCTCGCTGGCTTCGACTTTGTCCAGCCATGGCTGGAAGGCGGCGCGGGTCTCCGGCGGATAGTCGGGCAACCAGGCGAAGCGGTCGTCGATATCGGACACGGAGGACGCTTCATAGAGGCCGTCGCCGTGTTTTGCAGCGCTCAGCGGTTCAAGCCGGACGTATCGACCGTCGATGGTCTTGCGTTCGGGCCGCGGACGCGGTTGCCAATCCTTCAGATTTTCCGACACCGAATGCTCCAATCCGTTTGACTTTTGCGGGCTGAGGCTCACAAAAACGCGACCCAACAGCAAGAACCACACGGACGGGAAAAATGCTCCACACGATTTCGGCCTTCGACCGCCTTGGCGAGGAAAACGCCTTCGCCGTGCTTGCGAAGGCCACAGCACTTGCCCAACAAGGCCGCGACATCGTCAATCTCGGCATCGGCCAGCCCGACTTCAAGACGCCGCAGCACATCGTCGAGGCGGCGATCAAGGCGCTGCGCGACGGCCATCACGGCTACACGCCGGCCAATGGCCTGCTGGCGACGCGCGAGGCGGTGGTGCGCCGCACGCTGACCACCACCGGTGTCGAGATATCGCCCGAAACGGTGATGATCCTGCCCGGCGGCAAGCCGACCATGTTCGCCGCGATCCTGATGTTCGGCGAGCCCGGCGCCGAGATCCTCTACCCGGACCCCGGCTTTCCCATCTACCGCTCGATGATCGAGTTCACGGGTGCGGCACCCATTCCCGTGCCGATGCGCGAAGAAAACGGCTTTGCCTTCTCGGCCGAGGAGACGCTGGCGCTGATCACCTCGAAGACCAGGCTGCTGATCCTCAACTCGCCCGCCAATCCGACCGGCGGCGTCACGCCTCGCGCCGAGATCGAGAAACTGGTCAAGGGGCTGGAGGCGCATCCGCAGGTCGCCATCCTCTCCGACGAGATCTACGACGTCATGACCTATGATGGCGAGACGCATTGCTCGCTGCTCGGCTTTCCCGAAATCCGCGACCGGCTGATCGTGCTCAATGGCTGGTCGAAGACCTGGGCGATGACCGGCTGGCGCATGGGCTGGTCGATCTGGCCGAATGGCGACAAGGGCGCCCATCTCTACGACAAGGTGCGCAAGCTGGCGGTCAATTGCTGGTCCTGCGTCAACGCGCCGAGCCAGTTTGCCGGCATCGCCGCCATCGACGGCCCGCAGGACGACGTCGACGAGATGATGCGCGCCTTCGACCGCCGCCGGAAGATCGTCGTCGAGGGACTGAACGCCCTGCCCAACATATCCTGCATCACGCCCAAGGGCGCGTTCTACGCCTTCCCCAACGTCTCGAAGACCGGCTGGAAGGCCAAGAAGCTCGCCTCGGCGCTGCTCGACGAGGCCGGCGTGGCGCTGATCGGCGGCCCCGATTTCGGCATTCTCGGCGAAGGCTATATCAGGCTCTCCTACGCCAATTCCGAGGAGAACATCTTGCGCGCACTGGAGCGGATCGGAGCGTTCCTGGCGAAGTAGGTTTGAAAGCGGGCCGGTGGCCTCTTTCCGGATGGTTGCGGCTGGCGACCATGATGGTGTCATGATCTGTCCGGACACGCACGGCCAAGGCTGGGCGGGCGTGTCGGGAACCGCTACGCTCCCTGGATCAGGATCGAAGCAGGTGACATAAAATGTTCTACGCAATCCTTGCCTATCACGTGGAAGATGCGATCAAGGCGCTGACGCCGCAGGAAGATGCAGCACTTATGGCCGACCTGCTGAAGATCAACACCCGGCTTCATGAGGAGGGCACGCTTGGACCGTCCGCGCGTCTGGGCGCGACACAGGATGCCATCACCCTGCGCGGCCCGGGCGACGGTGTGATCATCGACGGTCCGTTCGCCGAAACCAAGGAACAGTTGCTCGGGCTCTATGTCGTCGACTGCGCCACGCGAGACGAGGCCATCGCGATCGCCCGCGACCTTCGCCGCGTCAATCCCACCGCCGTTTACGAGATCAGGCCCATTCTGCTGTTCAAGCCCGGCGTGCCGCTGGCCGGGAAATAAAACCATCCGGCTGGGTCCCCGCTGCTTCGCAGCGTCCCAGCGTTCGCCGGCCTTTCATCGTGCCACTGGCACGATGAATTCGCTTACGCGAACCGGGCTGCTCACCCACGCCCGACAAACGGCATCTTGGTCGCCATCACGGTCATGAACAGCACGTTGGCGTCGAGCGGCAGGCTGGCCATGTGGACGACGGCGTCGGCGACGCGCTGAACATCCATCACCGCTTCGGCTGCGATCGAGCCATTGGCCTGCGGCACACCGACCGTCATCGGCTGCGCCATGTCGGTCAGCGCATTGCCGATGTCGATCTGGCCGCAGGCGATGTCATAGGGCCGGCCGTCGAGCGCCAGCGTCTTGGTCAGTCCGGTGATGGCATGCTTGGTCGCCGTGTAGGGCACCGAGCCTGGGCGCGGCGCATAGGCCGACACCGAACCGTTGTTGATGATGCGGCCACCCATCGGCTTCTGCTTGCGCATGGCGCCAAAGGCGGCACGGGCGCACAGGAACGAACCGGTGAGGTTGACGCCGACGATATCGTTCCACACTTCGACCGGTATCTCGTCGATCGGCGTCGATTTGTAGCCCATGCCGGCATTGTTGAAGAGCAGGTCGACACGGCCGAAGGCCGCCGCCACGGTCTCGAACAGATCGTCGACCTCGCCTGCCTTGCTGATATCGCAGGCAACCGCCAGGGCCTTGGCGCCGGTGGACCCGGCCTCAGCCACGGCTGCATCCAGCACGGATTTGCGGCGTCCGCAGAACACCGTGTTCCAGCCGGCCTTGAGCAGCGCCGTGGCGACGCTCTTGCCGATGCCCGTGCCGGCCCCGGTGACGATGGCGGTTCTTTGCTCGGTCATGGCTATTGTCCTCCGGCAGCGCTGCGCTTGCTCGACTGATTTTGGGGGGTTGGCTCGAAAAGGAAGGCATCGCAAATGACGGCGGCGATGGCAAGCGTGTCCATCCGGCCGGACCGACAAAAAGGGCGGCCATTGGCGACCGCCCCTGATCTGAACCGGGCTTGGGAGGAGGAAAAGCCGATCCGACTGTGTTGAATGATGCGCTTGCTGGGTTAATGAGCGGTTAACCCGGAAAGTGCCCCCTGTTCCGTTTTGGCCTACCAGCGCGGATTGGGTGACGTCCCGGCCTTGGCCGGCACCTTGGCCGCCGAAACCGTCGCCTCGACATGGTCGACCAGCGCGTCCGGCAGGCCGAGCCGACCGGCGAGCAGATCGAGATAACCGCGCTCGGCGCGTGTGTCGGGATCGATGGTCAGGCGCGACGCCGTGTAGAGTTCGAGCTTCTGCGCATCGGTCTTGGCGCCGGCCACCAGCGTGTCGAGGTCGAGCGGGCTTGCCAGCTCCGCCATCAGGAACTTTTCGGCATCGGAGCCTATGCCGGCCAGGCTGAGCTTGCCGGCGATCTTCTGGCGCTCTTCATCGTCGATATGGCCATCGGCTTTCGCCGCCGAGATCATCGCCCGCACCAGGGTCAGCGTGAATTCGTCCTCGCCTTGCGGCGCCTGCGACGGGTGGAAGGGGGTATCCTTGGGCGGCGGCAGCAATTCCGGTTGGCCGGCCGCCGGTGCTTCTGCGGGCGCGTTGCCGGCCTTGTAATTCTGGTAGGCCTTGTAGGCGAGGCCGCCGATTGCGGCCAGTCCGCCAAGCTTCACCGCGGCGCCCGTCACGTTGCGGCCAGTACCGGTTCCGAGCAGCACCGCGGCCAGCGCACCGGCGGCCAGCGGATTGTCCTTGGCCATCTGCACGGCCTGCCCCGCCTTGTCGCGAACAGTGCCGCTGGTGCCGGGGATTTGCGAGCCGAGCAGATCGTCGAGAAGCTTCTTGGGATCGAACATTCAGTGCCTCCAGGATTTGCCCGGCCAACGGGCGGGTTTCGAACGTCGAAGACGTAGGTCCCGAAACTTGACATTGCAATGACAGGCAGCAGCTTTGCAGCAGCACGATGCTGGATCAGGAGCCGATATGCGGCCCCCTGCCCCGCGCCTGCGCAAGCTCGACCTGGCGCTGGCGCTCGGCATAACGCTGGCGGTCCTCGTCCGAACGCGCATCGAAGCAATGCGGGCACGAAATACCGGCAGCGAATTTGGGCGACGTCAGCTCGCCCGGCGTTAGCGGGTGGCGGCAGGCGCGGCACAGTTCCGCGTCGCCCTCGGCAAGGCCGTGCGACACCGAAACCCGCTCGTCGAAGACGAAGCACTCGCCTTGCCAGAGGCTCTGTTCGGCCGGAACCTCTTCGAGGTATTTGAGGATACCGCCCTTGAGATGGAAGACATCCTCGAAGCCGAGCGATTTGACATAGGCGGTCGCCTTTTCGCACCGTATGCCGCCGGTGCAGAACATCGCCACCTTGCGGCCTTCGAGCTCCGCCCGGTGCGTTTCCACCCAGGCCGGGAACTCGCGAAAACTTGCGGTGGCTGGGTCGATCGCACCCTTGAACGTGCCGATCGACACCTCATAGGCGTTGCGCGTGTCGATGATGACAGTGCCGGGCTGCGAAATCAGAGCGTTCCAGTCGGCCGGCGCGACGTAGGTGCCGGCACTTTTCGAAGGATCGATGTCATCGACACCCATGGTGACGATCTCGCGCTTCAGCCGCACCTTCATGCGATGGAACGGCATGTCCGCGGCCGCGCTGTACTTGACCTCGAGTCCGGCAAGCCCTTCGATGGCTTCGAGATACGCGATCAGTTCGGCAATTGCCGTCTCGCTGCCGGCGACGGTGCCGTTGATGCCTTCATGCGCCAGCAGCAGCGTGCCCTTTATGCCGCGCCCGCAGCAGAATGCGGCGAGCGGCGCGCGCAGTTCTTCGAAAGCGTCGAGCCGGGCAAACCGGTAGAGCGCGGCGACGCGAAGGAGTGGAAGTGATGTCATCGCCGAAGCCACTAGACGCTCGAGCAAGCCGATTCAAGGCAAAGCAGGCATCCTGTTCGGCGGGTCACTGGCGCAAATCTGCACCATGGCTGAATTTGTACCATAGCTGAGATCAGGGAGTCAAGAAAAAATTCCTATCCTGAAAAGCCACCGGGACCAAAGCTGTCGGCACCATCGAGCCGGCAGCCACCCTTGTCAACTTGGGCTTGGCGAGTATGGGCGACGCGTGACATCGCGACACGGCCGGTTTCGTGGACAGGAAAACGGCCTTCTGCTAATCGGTTGAATTGTCCCACGCCACGGAGAGACACATGCCCAGCAAGACCGAAAAACTTCTGTCGCTCCTCAACGGCCAGCCCGTCATCCCGGTGCTGAAGATCTCCGATGTCGCCAATGCCGTGCCGCTGGCCCGCGCTCTGGCGCGCGGCGGCCTGCCTGCGATCGAGATCACGCTGAGGACCGCCGACGCGCTGGAAGCGATCCGGCGGGTCGCTGGTGAAGTCGAGGAAGCCATCGTCGGCGCCGGCACCATTCTCGATGCCAGGCAGTTCGAAGAGGCTGCCGCCGCGGGCTCGCGCTTCATCGTCAGCCCCGGCATCACCCGCGAGCTTCTGTTGGCAGCCGCCGCCAGCGATGTTCCGCTGCTGCCCGGTGCGATCACCCCCGGCGAGATCATGGCCGCGCGCGAAGCCGGCTTGCGCTTCCTGAAATTCTTCCCGGCCGAGCAGTCGGGCGGCATCGCTTCGCTGAAGGCCTTCGCCTCGCCGCTCGCCGATGTGAAATTCTGCCCGACCGGCGGCATCTCGGCCAAGAACGCGGCTGACTATCTCAGCCTGCCCAACGTGGTCTGCGTCGGCGGTTCCTGGGTGGCGCCCGACGACCTCGTCAAGGCCGGCAAATGGGACGAGATCGAAGCCTTGGCGCGCGCGGCAAGCAAGCTCGCAAAATAAGGCTTTCATGGCGGCATGGAAAAACCCGGCCGACTTGCGTCGACCGGGTTTCCGCCGGATGTTTTTTCCAGGCCTGCCTTGGCTGGATCAGTTGCAGACCCTGACTTCCCTGACCACCCTATGATGATGCTTCCAGGTCGTGACAACCTTGGTCCGGCAGTGCTTCTTCATGTGCATGTGATCGTGGGTCTTGACGACAATGGTTTCGGCCTGCGTAGGGGCGATGGCCGCCGAAGCGGTTGCCAACGCGATGACCGATGCCAGTAGAATCTTCTTCATGGGTATCCCCGGGTTTGAACGAACGAGGGAGAAACCGTTGACGGCCCGAGGCGTTCCACGATCACGGCAATGTCAGGCCGGTGTGATCGGAAGCCGGCGGGCCGCGCGACCGGATCCGGCCACGCAGCAAAAAGCCGCGCTGGTTGCCCGGCGCGGCTTTGTCGGTTGATTTGCCGTCATTTGGTCTGGAAGCGGGCTACCGACATGAACTTGACGGCGTTGCCGGTGAAGCGATTGGCATCGGCCACCTGGCTGCTCGGCTGGAAGCCAGCGGTGTAGACCTCGCTCGGCGGCGTGTGCACGATGCTGTAGGCGTAACCCGGCGCCGTCGTCGCGCTTGAAACGGTGGCGACCTGCTCGCCGCTGGTCAAGGCCCAACGGGCGGCCTGCGGTGCGGCTGCAACCACCATGGCCTTGGGGCCTGGCTTCAGGTCGCGGGCGGTGGCTCTCGATTCCTTGCGGGTCGTCTTGACGCCGGCGCCGATCGCGGCGGCCGGATCGGAACCGACTGGGCGGGCTACGACAGCATCGCGCGGTGATGCGGCGTTGGTGCCCGGATCGTTGAACGCCGAACGCGGCTCGGACCCGGACAAGGAAGCAAGCTGGTAATCGGCCGCACCGACCTGGGCATTGGCCTCGTCGAGCACGGCCTTGACCGCGTCCGGCCTGGCCATCTCGGGCCGTGCCGTCGGCAGCACCGAGAACGCATCGGTCGCGGTCTTGCCTTGGTCGGCCGTCTCGGCCAGCGCCATCAGCACATCCTTGCTGGGCGGCGCAGCCAGAGCGGCCGGCAGCGAATTGTCGGGACGCCATGTCGGCAACGGTATGTTGTTGACCGCGACCTGGGTCGCATCAGCCGAAGCCGTTGCATCGGCCATGCCGAAAGGAACGCTCGCCGGCGCATGCGCGGTCGCCACGGCCTGCTCGGTGGTGGCTGTCGCCTCCGCCATCGCGAAGGGAACATTCTCAGGCTGCTGCGCGCCGACATCGGCTTTCGGCCGCGGTGCGAAATCCGGCAGCGGAATGCTTCGGGCCGGCAATGCCGCGATGATCGTCTCCGGCGTGTCCTCTTCCGGCTCCGGAGCCTGCTGTTCGGTCACCTGCGGAATCTCGGCGCGCCGCGCATTCTCCGGCGCCACGATGGCGATGCCCGGGAGGTTGCTGGTCTTGGCCGCCGCTGCCGGCTTCAGGTTTCTCGCCTTGGGCGGGGGGGCGGCCGAAGCGGTCTCGACATCGGCGCTGTCGTCGGCCTCGTCGTCGCCGCCGCCACCGAAGAAAGCCGACAGGAATCCACCCGATTTCTTGCTGCTGCCGCCGGCACTGGCCATCTCGATGGCCGGCGAGCCTGAACCCTTGCGCGCCTTGTAGGAGGCGAGCGCCTGCTCAAAGCCGGGCAGCGGCCTGCCGTCGTTCGGCACATGCAGCGTCTTGCCATTGGGGAACAGGGAGACCAGTTCCTGGCGGCTGATACCGGGCCAATGGCGCACATTGCCGACATCCATGTGGACGAACGGCGAACCGGATGACGGATAGTAGCCGACGCCGCCGCCCTGCATCTTGAGGCCGATGTTGCGCAGCTTTTTCAGCGGCACGCCGGGAATATAGAAATCCATCGCCTTGCCGAGCATGTGCTGGCTCTTCTCGGCCACGCCCCTGCTGCGGCTGCGCAGCATCGAGTTCGTCGACGGCGAGCGATAGCCGCACACGACCTGGATGTAGTCCGTGGCACCTGCTTCCCGATACGCCTCCCAGACGAGATCCAGCAGGCGCGGATCCATCTTGGTCGGCTCGTTGCGACGCCAGTCGCGCAAAATGATGTTGATCTTGCGGAGACCCTCGGGAACGTAGCGGCCGTTGCGCTTGTAGACGATCTCGGCCTTCTCGTGGGTGTGGAGATGATACAGCTTCAGCGACCGTGTTTCGGCGCTGGCTCCGCTCGCAGCCGCGGCAACAAAACCAAAAGCGACAACCAACACTGCCAGCCACTTCGGCCAGACGCTCAAATGATGGTGCCGCCTGTTTGTGTGTCGTTCGATTCTGTTCAAATCAAAAGGCCTTGCAGGCTGCCGTTTGTCCCCGGATTTGTCCAAACGGATGTGGCATTAGCACACCCGAATATCGATCCTAATGGTTAATCATCGCTTATTGAAGCCGAAATGCGGTAACACCGTGGCGATATCCCGTCAAAAATTGTTCACAAGGCTTCTTGGTAAACCGCTGGTTTAGATAAGATTTTCGCCTTCGCCCCGAACACGATCTGTTACCGCTAGCCTTAATGCGTGAACAGAGCTGTCCACGGGACAGCCACAATGCCGCCGAAACGGCGATACAAGGCCCGTTGTGGCATTGCAAGCTGGCGCCGGCCTTGTGGCAAAGCCGGAAGCCGGGCCAAAGCTCAGCCCGGCATCGCCCTTAGGAGGCTAGTCGATCGACGCGGCCTGTCTCCGGATCGATGCCGTGTTCCTTGAGCTTGCGATAGAGCGTCGAGCGGCCGATGCCGAGTCGGCGGGCGACTTCGCTCATCTGTCCGTTGTAGTGATCGATGGCAAGCTTGATCATCTCGAGTTCGACATCGGCAAGTGCCCGCACATTGCCGCGCTCGTCGAGCGCCCGCAACGTGCCGAAGCGAGGCTGCAGCCTTGCCGGCGGATCGAACGCGATTGCCGGGCCGCCCTCGCCGGGCAAGGCTTCGTCATCGCGCGCCTGCAAAGGCAAGGACGGCGACGGCGCGTCGCCATCCATATCGAGGTTGACGGTGCCTTCCACTTGCGCCCGGATCTGCGGGAAGTCCTCGGCGGCAAGCACATCGCCTTCGCAAAGCACCGAGGCGCGAAAGACGGCGTTTTCGAGCTGCCGGATGTTTCCGGGCCAGTCATAGGCCTGCAGCACGGCGAGCGCTGCCGCCGAAATACCTTGCAGGCGACGGTGCGGGTCGGCCGGCGCGACCTTCTCCATGAAATGGGTGACCAGATACGGGATGTCGTCGCGGCGGTCGCGCAGCGGCGGCACGAAGATCGGATAGACGTTCAGCCGGTAGAACAGATCCTCGCGGAACTTGCCGTCCTTGACCTGCTGCAGGAGGTTGCGGTGCGTCGCCGAAATCAGCCTGATGTCGACCCTGACGGTCGAGCGCCCACCGACAGGGTCGACCTCGCCGTCCTGGACCGCGCGCAACAGCTTGACCTGCACGTCGAGCGGCAGGTCGCCGATCTCGTCGAGAAACAGCGTGCCCGAATGCGCTTCGACGAACTTGCCGGTGTGCTTGTCGGTGGCCCCGGTGAACGAGCCCTTCTCGTGACCGAACAGGATCGATTCGACCAGATTGTCTGGAATGGCGCCGCAATTGACGGTGACGAAGGGCTTCGTGCGGCGGTCGCCACTGCCCTGGATGGCGCGCGCCACCAGTTCCTTGCCGACGCCGGACTCGCCCTCGATCAGGATCGGAATGTTGGATGCCGCCGCTTTCTGGCCAAGGCGGATCACCCTGTCCATGGCCGGGCTGTGCGTGATCATGTCCTTGAAGGTCAGGAGGCCGCCGCGCCGGCGCGATGTGCGCTTGACCTCGCCCTCGACGGCCTCGACCTTGAGCGCATTGCCGATCGATGCCTGCAGCCTGTCGGGAGACGCCGGCTTGACGACGAAATCGAAGGCGCCATGACGCATCGCCGAAACCACGGTCTCGATTCCGCCCTGCGCGGTTTGCACGATCGCCGGCACGTTGATGTCGCGCTCGCGCATCGCCTTCAGCACGCCGATACCGTCGAGACCGGGCATGACCAGATCGAGGATGACCACCGACACCTCGCGGGCGCCGGGTCCATCGAGGATGTCGAGAGCGGCCGCGCCGCCGTCGACCACGATTGCGCTGTAGCCGAACCGCGTCACCGCCGCTTCGAGCAGCCGGCGTTGCACCGGATCGTCATCGACTATGAGTATGGAACCTGTCATGACTGGTGTGACTGCCCGCCCGAGGAATTCTGCCCTGTGGACCATCTTGGCACAGGGTTCTAAATAAGGTTTCAAAAAACCCGGTGAATGAATTCCTTAGGATTTGACCGGCTTCTCGTTTCTCCTTGAACCTTGGCCACGGAAGGTGTCGGCAATGCATAGGGATTCTGGCCACATGATTTCCGCACGGCGGCTGGCGGCGCCGGCGTCGGGTCAAGGCGCGGCCGAGCTGGGCGACTTGCCAGAATGGAACCTTGCCGACCTCTATGCCGGCATGGACGCGCCGGAGCTGAAGCGCGACATCGCCAAGGCCGCCACCGATGCGACCAGTTTCGAGAGCCGCTGGAAGGGTACGCTGGCCGCCGAAGCCGAGCGCGGCGGCGCCGGCAGGCTGGGCGAGGCGCTTGTCGCCTACGAGGCGCTGGAGGAACTGATCGGCCGCATCGTCTCCTATGCGGGACTGGTTTATGCCGGAAACACCGCCGATCCCCAGCGCGCCAAGCTCTACGGCGACATCCAGGAGAAGATGACCGACGCCAGCGCGCACCTTCTGTTCTTCGCGCTCGAACTCAACCTGATCGACGATGCGTCGATCGAAGGCGCGCTCGCCGTCGATCCCGCCTTCGGCCACTATCGGCCATGGGTGCTCGATCTGCGCAAGGACAAGCCTTACCAGCTCGAGGACCGCGTCGAGCAGCTCTTCCACGAAAAGTCGATCACCGGACGCGGCGCCTGGAACCGCCTGTTCGACGAAACGATGACCGACCTTCGCTTCCACATCGACGGCGAGGAACTGACGTTGGAGCCGGCGCTGAATCGTCTGCAGGACGCCGACGGCGAGGTGCGCCGCCGGGCGTCCGAGGCGCTGGCCACGACCTTCCGCAAGAACTTGCGCACCTTCACGCTGATCACCAACACGCTGGCCAAGGACAAGGAGATATCCGACCGCTGGCGTGGCTTCGAGGACATCGCCGATTCACGCCATCTGGCCAACCGCGTCGAGCGCAGTGTGGTGGACGCCTTGGCCTCCGCCGTTCGCGATGCCTATCCGCGCCTCTCGCACCGCTACTACGCGATGAAGGCACGCTGGCTGGGCATGGAGGTGATGAACCATTGGGACCGCAACGCGCCGTTGCCGGATACGCCCCAGGCGATCATCGGCTGGGACGAGGCCAGGAACACCGTGCTGTCCGCCTATCAGCGCTTTTCGCCCGACATGGCCGAGATCGCGCGAACCTTCTTCGACCGCAACTGGATCGACGCGCCGGTGCGGCCCGGCAAGTCGCCTGGCGCCTTCGCGCATCCGACCGTACCGTCGGCGCATCCCTATGTCCTGCTCAACTACATGGGCAAGCCGCGCGATGTGATGACGCTGGCGCACGAGCTTGGCCATGGCGTGCATCAGGTGCTGGCCGGCGGCCAGGGTGCGCTGATGGCCTCGACGCCGCTGACGCTGGCCGAGACGGCATCGGTCTTCGGCGAGATGCTGACCTTCCGCTCGCTGCTCGACCAGACCACCGACCGGCGCGAGCGCAAGGCCATGCTCGCCCAGAAGGTCGAGGACATGATCAACACGGTCGTGCGCCAGATCGCCTTCTATGAATTCGAGCGCAAGGTGCATGCCGAACGCAAGAACGGCGAACTGACCTCCGACAGGCTCGGTCAGTTCTGGCTCGAAGTGCAGGCCGAAAGTCTGGGTCCCGCCATCAAGCTGCGCGAAGGCTATGAGGTGTTCTGGACCTACATCCCGCACTTCATCCATTCGCCCTTTTATGTCTATGCCTATGCTTTCGGCGACTGCCTGGTGAACTCGCTCTACGCGGTCTACCAAAACGCCGAGCGCGGCTTTCAGGACAAGTATTTCGAAATGCTGCGCGCCGGCGGCACCAAACATCATTCCGAGCTTCTGGCGCCCTTCGGGCTCGACGCCACCGATCCCGCCTTCTGGCAGATCGGACTTGGCGTCATCAGTGGCCTGATCGACGAGCTGGAAGCGCTCGACACTTGAAATGCGCGCCCAGGCGTCGCTCTAACAGTTTAGCCGGAATGCATGTTGGGACAGCTCTACTATCGCCCTAAATATCTGTTCTTGAAGTACTCTCCACCGAAGTTTTCCGATAGCTTTCCACAAGCTCTATGATAGCCTTCGCTCCAAGCTCAGCCGGAGCGCATGCGGATCGGCGAGGAGAAATCTCAGCCGGCCGTGGCGCTCAGGCGAACGCGACAACGGCCGTTGGCCATGGGCAAGCAAAGCCGATCGCCGACAGCTCGAACCGAAGCCGGCTGTTCTGCTTACCGCGGAACCACCAAGAGTAGTCCTTCGCCGAAGATCATGACCCACGGCAGACGGATCTGACTGGAGAGAGACAATGGGCACTTTTTTCTACGTGGTCCTGGCGTTCCTGATAGGCGTATTGGTCGGCTGGTTCCTTTGGGGGCGCCTGCGCGGTGAACTCGACAGCTTGCGCGGCGATCTCGACCGTACACGCAGCGAACGCGACAGGCTGCGCACCGACAGCGACCGCCTGACCGGCGAACTCGATGCATGCGGCAAGACCCGCGCCGACCTTGAGCGCCGGCTGCGCGAAGCGTCGGCCGCACCTGCCGCCGGAAGCAGCGCGGCAAAACCGGCAAGCCAGGCGCCGGCGGCCCTGATGTCGACCCCCGCGACGGCCAAATCCACAAAGCCCGCGCCGGCCAAACCGGCCGCTGCGAAAGCGGTCCCTGCCAAGGCGGTCCCTGCCAAGCCGGCGGCGAAACCCGCCGCCACCAAAACCTCGGCTCCAGCCAAATCCGCAACGAGCAAGCCTGCAACAGCCAAGCCTGCATCCGGCTCAGCATCCGGAAAGCCCGACAATCTGCGTCGGCTGATCGGTATCGGTCCGGTCAATGAGAAACTGCTCAAGGCACAAGGCGTCACCAGCTTCGCCCAGATCGCGTCCTGGACAGCGGCCGATATCAAACGGATCGAAGACGTCATGAATTTCGATGGCCGCATCGCGCGCGAACGCTGGATCGAGCAGGCCAAGCTGCTCGCCGCCGGCAACGAGAAGGAATTCGCCAAGCAGTTTCCAACAGCCGGAACCTCCAGCAACAGCTGATCGCCAGGCACGACCTGAAGATTGCAAGCGGCGGCGCCATATCGGCGTCGCCGTTTGCTCTTGGTTCCTGAGTTGGCCCAAAGGTCGGCTTTAAGAGGCAGCGTGCCGTTCCCTCGATTGCGCGCGGGCGGCACCCCATATAGAGCGGTTGATGGCTTCATTGACCGCAGCATTCGGTGCCCATGTCCCTGCCCGCCGCAATTTTTCGCAATGACAAAAGCGCGCGCCAGCTCGTTTTCGACCGGCCGGCCGATATCATCGTGGCGCACGACGCAGGCGATTTCCGGCCGGCTCTGGAAGCAGCACAAGCCGCGCATGATGCAGGCAAATGGCTTGCCGGCTATTTCTCGTATGAGGCGGGCTACCTGCTCGAACCCAAGCTCGTTCCCCTGCTGCCGAATGGACGCCGCGCCCCACTCGTGTGCCTTGGGGTTTTCGATGCCCCGGTCGAAGAGGCGGTGCCGCCGCGCAATACGGCGGCGACCAATGGCCCGATCTTCGACGCCCGTGCGACGTGGTCGCCCGAGGATTATGAAAAACGCTTCTCGCGGCTGCACCAGCACATCCGGCAAGGTGATTGCTACCAGGGCAATCTGACCTTTCCCGTGCACGCGCAATGGTCAGGCGAGCCGCTGGCCGCCTTCGATGCGTTGACTGAACGTCAGCCGGTGAAATATGGCGCGCTGATCGCGCTCGGTGAACCCATCGTGCTGTCGCGCTCGCCTGAACTGTTCTTCGAGATCGACGCCGAGGGCATGATCGAGACGCATCCGATGAAGGGAACGGCGCCGCGCGGCGCCACCAAAGCCGAGGACGAACGGCAGAAGATCTTCCTGCGCAATGACGAGAAAAACCAGGCCGAAAACCGGATGATCGTCGATCTCCTGCGCAACGATATCTCGCTGATCAGCGAGGTGGGCACGCTGGACGTGCCGGCGCTGTTCCGCATCGAGACTTACCCGACCGTGCATCAGATGGTGAGCGACGTCAGGGCCAAACTGCTGCCGGGTCTCTCTATCCGCCAGATCTTTGCGGCGCTGTTTCCTTGCGGTTCGATCACCGGCGCGCCTAAGATCCGTGCCATGGAGATCCTGCGCGACCTGGAAGGCACGCCCCGCGATGCCTATTGCGGCGCCATAGGCTGGATCGCGCCCGGCGGCCCGATGCGCTTTTCCGTGGCGATCCGCACCATCTCGCTCTTTTCGGGCGGCGAGGCCGTCTACAATGTCGGAGGCGGCGTCGTCTTCGATTCGACGGCGCAGGAGGAGTATCAGGAGTGTCTGCTGAAAGCGCGCTTCGCGACGGGAACACCGCCGACTTTCAGTTGATCGAGACCATGCGCTGGGAACCCGGCTCGGGCTTCCTGCGCTTCGATCGTCATCTTGCGCGCCTCTATGGCTCGGCGGCGGAACTCGGCTTCCGCTGTGATCCAGGCACGGTCGGCGAGGCGCTGAGCAGCGCGGTCGGCGGTTCCGGCGTTGCCACGCGCACGCGTCTCGTCCTGTCGCACGATGGCGAGGTGACGGCCTCTGCGCAGCCTTATGAACCGCTCGCCGCCGACAAAGTCTGGATGCTGCGGCTGGCGCGGACGAGGCTCGATTCGAACGACACGCTGCTGCGCCACAAGACCAGCCGGCGACAGCTTTACACGCGTGCCCGTGCCGAACACCTCATCACGCAGGCCGACGAGGTGCTTATGGCCAACGAGCGTGGCGAGATCTGTGAAGGCACGATCACCAATGTCTTTGCCGATCTCGGCGACGGCGTGCTGGCGACGCCCCGGCTCGATTGCGGCCTGCTGCCTGGCGTATTGCGCGCGCAGCTTCTGGATGAAGGCCGCGCCCGCGAAGCGATCTACAGCTTGGACGATCTGAAATCCGCCAAGTCCCTGTTCGTCGGCAATTCGCTGCGCGGACTGATCCCCGCAAGACTGACCTGAGACATGACGTCCGTGCCCACTCACACACCCCCAAAACATACGCTGCCCACCCACACGCCCTATGACGGCTCGTCGAAACTGTTCAGCATCGGGCTGAAGCCGCTCGACCCGGCGGCCTGGATCGAGGTCGACGGCCATCTGCTGCCGTATCTCGCCGAAAAGCACCGGCTCTATGCCGAAATCCCAGAGCGCGTTTTCGTCGAGGAGGACGGCACGCGGGACGCCCAGCAGGAAGTGCTCGACTTGCTCGCTGCGCATCTCCCGGAGAGGTTCCCCGAAACCCATCGGCTCGGCGGATCAGGCGTCGAGGTGGCGGGCGCGGCGAACCGTCTGCCTGCTTCCCTCGCCGATGCGCCGCTGGCCAAAGCCTCACTGCTCGTCCAGGAAGACCTGATCCTGATGCGCAGCAGTGACAGCGGCTGGCGGCTGGTCGCCGGCTCGCTCTGCTTTCCCTCCTCCTGGTCGCTCCTGGAAAAGTTCGGCAAGCCGCTGCAGGACATCCACGCGCCGGTGCCGGGTTTCGGCCCGGGCACGCGTCCGGCGGAACTCATCAACCGGATGTTCGATGGCCTCCAGGGGCAGGCCGTCGAGCGCTACAACTGGTCGATCCAGGCCGACAACGCGCTCTACCATCCGCTCTCCGACCTGCAGCGCATCGACCGCGCCACCAACCGGCCGTCGCGCTTTCCCGATGGCGACATCGACGCCCATGCCTTCATTCGCGTCGAGCGGCAAACCCTGCGCAAACTGCCTGTTTCACGCGATATCCTGTTCACCATCCGCATCCATCTCGACCCGCTCGCCGTGCTGGCCAGGCACTCTGATCGGGCGAAGCTCGCGGTGTCTTTCGCCGCCCAGCTCGAAGCACTCGATCTCGCCCAGCTCGACTACAAGGGCCTGACATCGGACCGCGACCGGCTGATGACGGTCCTTAACCACATGGCCAATGACGACTGATCGCTGGTTGGCGCTTTTCGCTGGTTTGTGACAATGATCTGTGATGTAGCGCATGGCCGCCGGGCAAAGATGCCCGGTTTTGTGTGTGCGTTTTCCCAGTTTCCTGGGCTTTGAAGGAGTGCTCGATAAAATGGCGAATGAAAACTGGCCCGTTTACGGTGAGATCAGCGGCCCTGTCGTGATGATCGGCTTCGGCTCGATCGGCCGGGGAACGCTGCCGCTGATCGAACGCCATTTCAAGTTCGACAAGTCGCGCATGACGGTTATCGATCCGCGCGACACCGACCGCAAGCTGCTCGACGAGCGCGGCATCACCTTCGTCCAGGAAGCGGTGACCGAGAAGAACTACAAGAAGCTCCTGACCCCGCTTCTGACCAATGGCGGCGGCCAGGGCTTTTGCATCAACCTGTCGGTCGATACCGGCTCGGTGGACCTGATGCGGCTCTGCCGCAAGCTCGGCGTGCTCTACATCGACACCGTCGTCGAGCCGTGGCTCGGCTTCTATTTCGACGCCAAGGCCGATAACGCCAGCCGCACCAATTACGCGCTGCGCGAGTCGCTGCTCAAGGAAAAGCACGACAAGCCCGGCGGCGCCACGGCGGTCTCCACCTGCGGCGCCAATCCAGGCATGGTCTCGTGGTTCGTCAAGCAGGCGTTGGTCAATCTCGCCACCGATCTTGGCCTGGAGTTCTCGGAGCCCGCGCAGGACGACCGCGAGGGCTGGGCCAAGCTGATGAAGAAGGCAGGCGTCAAGGGCATCCACATCGCCGAACGCGACACCCAGCGCACCAAGAAGCCGAAACCGATGGATGTGTTCTGGAACACATGGTCGGTCGAAGGCTTCATCTCCGAGGGCCTGCAGCCCGCGGAGCTTGGCTGGGGCACACACGAGACATGGATGCCGAAGAACGCCAAGAAGCACAAGCACGGCTCGAAGGCAGCCATCTACCTGGAGCAGCCGGGCGCCAACACGCGCGTGCGCTCGTGGTGCCCGACGCCCGGCGCGCAATACGGCCTGCTGGTGACGCATAACGAGGCGATCTCTATCGCCGATTTCTTCACCGTGCGTTCGAAGAAGGGCAAGGTGCATTACCGCCCGACCTGCCACTATGCCTATCATCCCTGCAACGACGCGATGCTGTCGCTTGACGAGATGTTCGGCGCCGCCGGCAAGCCTCAGCCGGTGCATCATGTGCTCGACGAGAACGAGTTGATCGACGGCGTCGACGAACTCGGCGTGCTGCTCTACGGCCACGACAAGAATGCCTACTGGTACGGCTCGCAGCTGTCGCTCGCCGAGGCGCGCAAGCTGGCCCCCTACCAGAATGCCACCGGCATGCAGGTCACCTCGGCGGTGCTCTCGGGCATGGTCTGGGCGCTGGAGAATCCCGAGGCCGGCATCGTCGAAGCCGACGAGATGGACTACAGGCGGTGCCTGGAAGTGCAGTCCCAGTATCTCGGACCGGTCAAGGGCTACTACACCGACTGGACGCCGCTCGATAACCGTCCCGGGCTGTTCCCGGAAGACCTCGACCGGAACGACCCGTGGCAGTTCCGCAACATCCTTGTGCGATAGCAGCACCGCCCACCTGCCTCACTGCCTTGCAATCGCCCGGAAATCGGGCGATTGAAGGGATGCGGACCATAGCGATACGTATTCATCTGGACGCACGTCGCTCTGGAAACTTGGATGCACGCCTCGTGCTTGTCGAAAATCGATTTCCGATTTTTGGGCCGATGCGAGAGGAGAGGATTTTCACATGATCATTGCGCGCAAAATTCTTTCGATGAGCGTGGCGGGTGCCATTGCGGCGATGCTCGCCGCCTGCGCGACCAGCGGCCCCGATCAACCGCCGATGGCAGCGGCGCCGAAAGGCGTCGAGGGCTCGTGGATCGACGCCAAGGGCACCGGCCTGTCGACCTTCACCGGCGGCACCTTCACGACGGTAGCCACCGACACCGGCCAGAAGCTTGCCGACGGCAGCTACACGATGACCGGCGCCACATCGGTACAGATCAACGGCACCTCGCTGATCCGCCAGACCGCGGTCAGCTTCAACTGCCTGATGGTGTCGACAAGCCAGCTCAACTGCACGAGCTCCAGCGGTCAGAATTTCGTGCTGACAAGGCGCGTCTGAACCCACGACCATTCGTTTTCCAAGGACGGCGGCCGGTTGGCCGCCGTCCTTTTTTGTGCCGGCAAAGGGTCCCGGATTCCGCTTGCGTCATCCGGAACGCGATGGGAACATGGCCAAAGCGCCGGCTGTTATGTTCCAGTCAAGCAAGAGCGCTAATGGCCTCTGATCAGCTCTCCGGGAGACGAAGATGAAGAAGCTTGCCGCCATTGCAGCCCTGTCAGCCTCAACCCTCGGCCTGTCGGCCGGCGCGTCCTTTGCCGACTACACGCTGAACATCCTGCATATCAACGACTGGCACAGCCGCATCGAAGGCAACAACAAATATGAATCGACCTGCTCGGCGGACGAGGAGACCAAGGGCGAGTGCATCGGCGGCGCGGGCCGGCTGATCACCGCGATCGCCCAGGAACGCAAGAAGCTGGAAGGCCAGAACGTGCTGCTGCTCAGCGCCGGCGACAATTTCCAGGGCTCGCTGTTCTACACGACCTATAAGGGCAAGGTCGAAGGCGAATTCCTCAACGACATGAAGTTCGATGCCATGGCCCTCGGCAACCATGAATTCGACGACGGCGAGGCCGCCTTGGCGCCGTTCCTCGACATGATCAAGTTCCCCGTGCTCGGCGCCAATGTGAAGGCCAACGCGCAATCCAAGCTCGGCGACCGCGTCAAGCCATCTGTTGTCGTCGAGGTCGGCGGCCAGAAGATCGGCATCATCGGCGCGATCACCAACGACACGCCGGATCTCGCTTCGCCGGGTCCCAACGTCGCCATCGAGGACGACGTCAAGTCGATCACTGCCGAAGTCGAGAAGCTCAAGGGCGAAGGCGTCAACAAGATCATCGCCGTGACCCATATCGGCTACAGGCGCGAACGTGACGTCATCGCCAAGATCCCGGGCATCGATGTCGTCGTCGGCGGCCACAGCCATTCCCTGCTGTCGAACACCGACCCGAAGGCGGAAGGCCCCTACCCGACGATGGTCGACAATCCGGACGGCTACAAGGTGCCGGTGGTGCAGGCGGCCTCCTATTCGAAATATCTCGGCGAGTTCAAGGTGGTGTTCGACGACAATGGCGTCGTCAAATCGGCCAGCGGCGACCCGATCTATCTCGACAAGTCGATCACCCCCGACCCGGCCGTGCTCGCCCGCATCAAGGAGCTTGGGGCGCCGATCGAGGCGTTGAAGAACAAGGAAGTGGCCGAAACCACCGACGTCATCGACGGCAGTCGCGAGAGCTGCCGCACCCGCGAATGCGCGATGGGCAATCTCGTCTCCGACGCCATCCTCGACCGCGTCAAGGGACAGGGCGTCGAGATCGTCATCTCCAATGGCGGCGGCCTGCGCGCCTCGATCGACAAGGGCACCGTCACCATGGGCGAGGTGCTGACCGTGCTGCCCTTCCAGAACACGCTGGCGACCTTCCAGATTTCGGGCAAGGATCTGGTGGCCGGCCTCGAGGGCGGTCTCAGTCAGGTCGAGGACGGCGCCGGGCGCTTCCCCCAGGTCGCCGGCCTGAAATATTCCTTCGACAAATCCGTTGCGCCCAATGCCGGCCGGGTCAAATCGGTGGAGGTCATGGAAGGCGGCGCCTGGACGCCGATCAAGCCGGACAAGGACTATCTGGTCGCCACCAACAACTATGTTCGCCAGGGCGGCGACGGCTATAAGATCTTCGCCGACAAGGCCAGGAATGCCTACGACTACGGCCCCGGCCTCGAACAGGTGGTCGCCGACTATCTCGGCGCCCACCGGCCCTACACGCCGAAGCTCGACGGCCGCATCACCGAAATAGCCGCGACCGTCGCCGCGGCGCCTGCGGCCCCGGCAAGCGATCCGGCCAAGCCAGCCGAAGCGGCCCCGGCCACCCCGGCGCCCGCACCGGCTGAAGCCGCCAAGCCTGCCGAAGCGGCACCGGCAATGCCTGAATTACCGGCCAACTCGGGCGATATCGCCAACACACCACCGGCCATATCGACGGAAGGAGCACCTCCCCCGCCAGCGCCACCAGCCGCGCCGGCACCGGCCGAGCCGGCAAAGCCTGCTGAGGCCGCGCCAGCGGAAGCCAGCCATGTCATCGTTGCCGGCGACACCTATTGGGATCTGGCCAAGAAAGCCTATGGCGACGGCGCCAGGTGGAAGGTCATTTCGGGCGCCAACAAGGGCTACGAACCCCGCCGGCTTCCTGTCGGCGCAACGCTGACCATCCCGCCGAAATAGCTCGCTTATATGCCTGAATGACACCGCCCGTCCGAAAACCGGACGGGCGTCCTGTTTTCGGGCTAATGCATGTCGCCCAAAAGTGACCTCGGTTTTGGGAAAACGACATGCATAAAACAAAGAGTTAAAGCGGGTCGTCTGAATCCATTCGGACAATCCGCTTTAAGGTGCGGCCAGACGCTGCATTGAATGCGCGCGCAAGATGGTTAGGTTCGCGTCTCCCGGAGAACCCTTATGACGCTTCCCACCCCTGCCGATCCCAAGGTCGCAAAAGCGCTCGGCCCGTTGCCCGCTGGGCATCCGCCGGTCAAGGCGGGCAAGATCGGCGTCATGCTGGTCAATCTGGGCACGCCCGATGGCACCGATTTCAAGCCGATGTGGCGGTATCTGCGTGAATTCCTGTCCGATCCGCGCGTCATCGAGCTCAACAGGGCGATCTGGTATCCGATCCTCTATGGACTTGTGCTCACCACGCGCCCCAAGAAGTCGGGCGCCAATTACGCCCGGATCTGGAACCGGGAAAAGAACGAGTCGCCGCTGCGCACCTACACCCGTGCCCAGGCCGAAAAGCTGGCCGAAGCGCTGCGCGACCTGCCTGATGTCGTCGTCGACTGGGCGATGCGCTACGGCAACCCTTCGACCGCCAGCATTGCCCAGCGTCTGGCCGACCAGGGCTGCGACCGCATTCTTTCGTTTCCGCTCTATCCGCAATATTCGGCGACGACCACGGCAACAGCCAACGACCAGCTGTTTCGCGCGCTGATGAAGATGCGCCGCGCGCCGGCCGTCCGCAGCGTGCCGCCCTACTATGACGAGCCGGTCTATATCGAGGCGCTGGCGCGTTCGATCGAACGGCATCTGGCGACGCTGGATTTCGAGCCGGAGGTGGTCATCACCTCCTATCACGGCATTCCAAAACCCTATTTCGAGAAGGGCGATCCCTATCATTGCCACTGCCAGAAGACGACGCGGCTGTTGCGCGAACGGCTCGGCTGGGATGACAGGAAACTGATCATCACCTTCCAGTCGCGCTTCGGCGCGCAGGAATGGCTGCAACCCTATACCGACAAGACGGTGGAGAAACTCGCACAGGACGGCGTCAAGTCGATCGCCGTCGTCAATCCCGGCTTTTCCGTCGACTGCATCGAGACGCTGGATGAGATCGGCCGCGAGGCGGCCGAAACCTTCCACCATGCCGGCGGCAAGAATTTCGCCCATATCCCTTGCCTCAACGACAGCGCGGAGGGGATGGCGGTGATCGAGGCGATGGTGCGGCGCGAACTGTCTGGCTGGGTCTAGGAGAAATTCCAGGAAAAGTGTGAAACGGTTTTCCCGGGAAAAGCGAATAGCGCTTTCCCTTGGGAATTTCGTCAACCGGAGTTAGAGCGGCTCGCCGCTCTAACTCCGGAACAACACAAGCTCCGGGGCGTTAAGGCGCGCCGCCGGAGAATGCGATGCCCCGCAAACTCGACCTCAGAACTGGCCAGCCCGTCTGGTCAGCCTATCGCGCGCCTGCGGTGCCGACGGACGGCCTGACCCCGGACGTCAAGGCAGATGTGCTGGTCGTCGGCATGGGCATCAGCGGCGCCATGATGGCCGAGGCGCTGACGGCCGATGGCCATCGGGTGATCTGTATCGACCGCCGCGGCCCGCTGAAGGGCTCGACGGCCGCGACCACCGCGCTGGTGGCATTCGAAATAGACCAGCCTCTCTCCACGCTTTCGAAGATGATCGGCAGAGCCTCGGCGCAGCAGGCCTGGCGGCGCTCGCGGCTCGCCGTCTCCAATCTCGCCGGACGCATCGCCGAACTCGGCATCAACTGCGGCCTGAGCCGGGCGCCGTCGCTCTATCTGTCTGGCACGATACTTGGTCCGTCGGAACTGCGCGACGAGGCCAAGGCACGGCGGCTAGCCGGCATCGCCGCGACCTATCTGACGCCGGCGCCGCTGGCGGAGACATTCGGCATCGACCGCGAAGGCGCCATTCTCAGCCACGGCAACATCGCGCTCGACCCGCGTAAGCTGACGGCTGGGCTGCTGCTGAAATCCCTTCAGCGCAAGGCTCGCTTCTACGCCCCCGTCGAAGCGACAGTGATTGAGGATAGCGCCGAAGCTGTTGTCGTCGCGACCAGGGATGGCCCGACCATAACCGCGCGACATGTTGTTCTGGCCACCGGCTACGAACTTGTGGAGATCGTGCCGGCCGCGGCCCACCGGATCATCTCGACATGGGCGATCGCAACACGCCCGCAACCGCGAAAGCTCTGGCCGGACGCAGCGTTCATCTGGGAAGCGTCGGAGCCATATCTGTATATGCGCACGACGATCGACGGCCGGGTCATTTGCGGCGGCGAGGACGAGGATTTTGTCGACGAAGCGCGGCGCGACGAGCTGATCGCCGACAAGAGCACACGCATCGCCGAGAAGCTCGGCCTGGTATTTCCGCATCTCGACGCCAGGCCCGATTTTGCCTGGACCGGTTCGTTCGGCACCACAACCACCGGCCTGCCCTATATCGGCGCCATTCCCCGCCACCCGCGCATCCATGCAGTGATGGGCTACGGCGGCAACGGCATCACCTTCTCGCAGATCGCTTCCGAGATTGTCCCGGCTTCGATCAACGGGCTGGAGGACACGGATGCAAGATTGTTTGCCTTCAACCGCTGATCGCACCCGCAAACAATCCGTCATCACCTGATTGTAACGCATCTGAAACACACTTAAGTCTTTGGTGAAGTCGGCCGCGCGAGAATGGCTTGTGCGGCCTTCGTCTGAGGGAGAGCCAAATGGATTTCAGTGGTTTCGATATTGCGGTTGGTGCACTTGCCCTTCTGGTATTGGTGCTGCTGATCAAAGGCATCAGGACAATCCCGCAAGGCTACAACTATACGGTGGAGCGCTTTGGCCGTTACACCAAGACACTGAGCCCGGGTCTCAATTTCATTTACCCGTTCATCGACCGCATCGGCGCCAAGATGAACATGATGGAGCAGGTGCTCGACGTTCCAAGCCAGGAAATCATCACTCGCGACAACGCCATTGTCGGTGTCGACGGCATCGCCTTTTTCCAGATCCTCAACGCCGCGCAGGCCGCTTACCAGGTTTCCGGCCTGCAGAACGCCATCCTCAATTTGACGATGACCAACATCCGTACCGTCATGGGTTCGATGGATCTCGATGAACTCCTGTCGAACCGCGACGCCATCAACGAGCGCCTGCTGCGCGTCGTCGATGAAGCGGCCCACCCGTGGGGCATCAAGATCACCCGCGTCGAAATCAAGGACATCAACCCGCCGGCCAACCTTATCGAATCGATGGGCCGGCAGATGACCGCGGAACGCAACAAGCGCGCCCAGATCCTTGCCGCCGAAGGCCTCAAGCAGTCGCAGATCCTCGAGGCCGAAGGCCGCAAGGAAGCCGCCTTCCGCGATGCCGAGGCGCGCGAACGTTCGGCCGAGGCGGAGGCCCGCGCCACCCAGGTTGTGTCGGAAGCGATCTCCAAAGGCGATGTGCAGGCGCTGAACTACTTCGTCGCCCAGAAATACACCGAAGCGTTGGGCAAGATCGGCACTGCGACCAACAGCAAGATCGTGCTGATGCCCTTCGAGGCATCGTCGCTGATCGGTTCGCTCGGCGGCATTGGCGAGATCGCCAAGGAAGTCTTCCGCAGCGAGGGCACGACCGGCTCGCAGAGGCAGGCCGCGCGCCCGCCGGTCGTTCGCCCAACCGACAACTGAGGTCGAAACCAATGATCGACCGCATCGTTTCCGAACTCGGCCCCTGGAACTGGATGGTTCTCGGTTTCGTCCTGCTGGTGATGGAAATCATCGCGCCGGGTATCTTCATGCTGTGGATCGGCATCGCCGCGCTGATCATCGGCGCTGTGTCGCTGCTGATCTGGGACACCGGCTTCTGGACATGGCAGGTCCAGGTCCTCGCCTTCCTGGCGCTGTCGCTGGTCTCGGCCTATGTCGGCAAGAAGCTGGTCGGCAGCCGCAACGACCCGACCGATCAGCCGCTGCTCAACCGGCGCGGCGCGCAGATGGTCGGCAGGATGGCGACACTTGCCGAACCGATCCGGGACGGGCGCGGCCGCATCAAGCTGGGCGACACACTGTGGCGTGTCTCCGGCCCTGACCTGCCGGCCGGCACGCAAGTGCGCGTGACGGGTGCGGCCGATACGGATCTGGAACTGACCGTCGAGGCGGTCTGAACGTTCAGGCGGCGCCGATACGCAGCAGATCATGCAGGTGGATGAGGCCGACTGGTTTCCGGCCCTCCACCACCATCAGGCTGGTGATGGCTGAATTGTTGATCGTCTGCAGCGCCGTTGCCACCAGCGTGTCCGGCGTCGCGGTCTTCGGACCTCTTGTCATCACCTGATCCACCGTCATCGCCAGCAGATTGCTGCCGATGTGACGGCGGATGTCGCCATCGGTGATGATGCCGACCAGCGCACCGTCGACATCGGTGATCGCGACGCAGCCAAATCCTTTGCGCGACAGTTCCAGGATCGCGTCCTGCATGCCGGTGCCCGCAACCACCAGCGGCAGCCTGTCGCCGACATGCATGATCTCGCGGATCTGCGTCAGGTTGGCGCCGAGCTGGCCGCCCGGGTGAAAGGTGCGGAAATGGTCCGGCGTGAAGCCGCGTGCTTCGAGCAGCGCGATCGCCAGCGCGTCGCCCATCACCAGTTGCAGCAGCGTCGATGTCGTTGGCGCCAGGCCGTGCGGACAGGCCTCCGGAGCGCGCGGCAAAAGCAGCACCACGTCCGCCGCCCGCGCCAGCGCCGATGTCTCTCCGGCGGTGACGGCGATCAGCGGAATGGAAAAGCGCCTGGAATAGGCGACGATGCCCATCAGTTCCTTGCTTTCGCCCGACCACGACATGGCGATGATGGCGTCGTCCCTGGCGATCATGCCGAGATCGCCGTGGTTGGCTTCGGCGGGATGGACAAAGAAAGCCGGCGTGCCGGTCGAGGCCAGCGTCGCGGCGATCTTCGAACCGATATGGCCGCTTTTGCCGACGCCGGTGACGATGAGCCGGCCTTCAATCCCCGAGATCATCTCGACCGCCTGGGCGAAAGGCGCGGCCAGCCCATTCTCCAGCGCCTCGGCGAGGGCTTCGACACCAGCCTGTTCTGTCGCCACCGTCCTCAGCGCCGAAGCGATCGAGGCTTGCCTGTCCAAAGGCTTCTTATCCAGGGATCCCGCATGCATGGCTGATGCGATTAGCGCTTTGCCGGCGCGCTGTCCAACGGAAATGGCCCCAGGCATATCGCCCGAACGTGTGCGGTGGTTTCAGACGACGGCAGGCGAGAAAACGCACGCAGTATGAATCCCTTTGGAAATCAGCGCTTCAGGCAGCTGACGGGCCGCTGCCTCAACCCTCCGTTAACCATCCCCATTTACGGTTCGGTAAGTATGGCGCGCGTGCGCCGCGCAAGCAGTGGTGGCGATGTCCGGGGTCCAGCCAGAAAATTCGACGCGACGTGGGGGCAAGGCGGTCTGCGCCTTGCTGCTGGCAACCAGCATGTTTGCCTTGCTGCGCCCAACGGCGCTCCATGCCCAGGAAACCGAACTGCGCGGCGAAGTTTCGGAATCGGCGATCCTGTCCGACCAGCAGCGCAAGGCGAGACAGCTGGCCTTGGCAGCGCAGGGTCAACAGCCGGCCAACGCCGCGCAGGACAATGCGCCGGCCCGCACCTATCTGCCGGCCAGCGCCGGTGCCGTGCCTGACGACGCCGACACTGGCGACGCCACCGCGACCGGCAGCCTCTTCGACCCGCCGGCAGCCACTGACGACACGTCCGCCGACACGGCGGCGCCGCCCAAGCCGCGCCGCCGCTCATCGAGCGCCAGGCAGAATGCGGCTGACCAAGCCAAGGACAAGGCTGCCGACAAGTCGAAAAAGAAGAAGAAATCGACGGCCGACACCTCCGACATCACCGCTTCCACGACCGCCTCCCGGACCGCCTCCACGACGGACGCCACCGATGCTGCAGAGACCGATGCGGACACGGCCAACCGCCGCGCACTCACCATCGACAGCGCCGACAGGCAGAAGCTCGACCCAGGAGCGGAGCGTACGGACGCCATCGAAGGCCAGAAGAAGAAGCTGGAGGATGATCCGTTTGCCGCCACCGGCGTCAAATGGGGCTCCTTCGTCATCCGGCCGACGATCGAACAGGGCCTGACCGCCACCTCGAACGGCGATTCGAGCAGTGCAGGCAAGTCGGCGCTGCTGTCCGAGACGGCGCTGCGCTTTTCCGCCGCCTCCGACTGGCGCGAGAACTCCGCTACGATCGACGGCTATGGCCTTTTTCGCGAGACCGTCTCGGGTTACCCGGTTCACGACGAGCAAGGCCGCATCGAAGGCCAGCTCAATGTCGACCTCGACAATGAATTGCGCGCCATCGCCAAGCTCGGCTACGAGGCCGTGCCGGAATCGGCATCATCGCCGGACGCCATTGCCGGCGTCAGCAAGCAGCCGCTGCGGCAGACCATCGATGGCAGCCTGGCCGTCGAAAAGCATCTCGGCAAGATGCAGTACACCTTGACCGGCGCGGTCTCGCACGACTTCTACGGCGACGCCAAGCTCTCGGACGGCACCTCGCTATCGCAGAAGGATCAGGACTCGACGCTCTACACGGCGACGTTGCGCACCGGCTACGAGATCTCCCCTGCCCTGACCCCTTTCACCGAAATCGAGGTCGGCCGCCGGACCTATGATCAACGCATCGACAATGAAGGCTTCGAGCGCTCGTCGACGCGGCTCGGCGCCCGCGCCGGCCTTGCACTCGACATGGGTGAGAAGCTGTCGGGCGAATTCTCGGCCGGCTGGCTCAGGGAAGCGATCGACGACAAAAACCTTGATGCGATATCGGGTGCCACCGTCAACGCCGACCTCAAATGGTCACCCGAGCGCGGCACCATAATCGGCCTGACCGGGCGGACCACCGTCGAGCCCACGACCACATCGGGCGAGAGCGGCGACATCCTCTATTCCGGTCGCCTGACCGGCGAACGCCAGATTCGCGCCAACCTCACCGCCAACGCGGCTCTGGGTCTCGACTGGCGTGATTACATCGGCATCGACGGCCATGACAGGGTGTTGAGCGCCGAGGCCGGCCTGACCTGGTGGCTGAACCGCTACGCCGGCCTGACCACAAGAGTGAGGACCGAGAAACTGACCAGCAACCTGCCGGGCCGGGACTACACCGCCAACAGCATCTTCCTCGGCGTCAAGGTGCAGCGCTGAACGGCCGCACCAACGACATCCGGCCGCTCGCTAGGATGTTTTAAAACGCAGCGCCACGGCGCTCTGACGGCTTCAGCTCGTCGAGAAGCGTGCGGATGACGCCCGCCATGTTCTCGTTCATGTCGCTGCGCCACAGCGCGAAGGCAACATTGGCCTCGACAAAACCCTCCGGCGATCCGCAGTCGAACGTGCGGCCTCGATAGTGGTAGCCGTAGAAAGGCTGCTGCTTTTCCAGCTTCAGCATGGCGTCGGTGAGCTGGATCTCGTTGCCGGCGCCTTTTTCCTGACCTTCTAGGATCTTGAAGATCTCCGGCTGCAGGATGTAGCGGCCGTTGATGTAGAGGTTGGACGGCGCGGTGCCGGCCTTCGGCTTTTCCACCATCTCGGTGATACGGAAGCCGTGATGCGTGTCCTCGCCGCGGCCGACGATGCCGTATTTGTGGGTTTCGGCGGGATCGCATTCCTGCACCGCGATGATGTTGTTGCCCGTCTCCTCGTAGAGCTCGACCATTGCCTTCGTGCAGCTCTTCTCCGACTGCATGATCATGTCGGGCAACAAAAGCGCGAAGGGTTCGTCGCCGACGAGCTCGCGGGCGCACCAGACGGCGTGGCCAAGTCCCATCGGCACCTGCTGGCGTGTGAAACTGGTCTGCCCCGGCGCCGGCTGCAGCCGCTGCAGGCGGGCGAGCTGGTCGTCCTTGCCGCGCTGGGCCAGCGTGTCATAGAGTTCGAACTGGATGTCGAAATGGTCCTCGATGACGGCCTTGTTGCGACCGGTGACGAAGATGAAATGCTCGATGCCGGCCTCGCGCGCCTCATCCACCACATACTGGATCACCGGCCGGTCGACGACGGTCAGCATTTCCTTGGGAACAGCCTTGGTGGCCGGAAGAAACCGTGTGCCGAGGCCGGCGACCGGGAAGACTGCCTTGCGAACTCTCTTCATGCTTTCAATTATCCGTTTGAGGGCCAGCTCCGCAATCCCCGTTTCAAGACATTTTCACGCCGGAATTGGGGATTACTGGGAAACTGAGGGGAGCGTCCACCGGTAAAGCTTCGAAGCGTCTTTTCGTTCCCGGTGGCACCTATGGTAAACTAATTCCTAACCTGGTTCGGCGATGAATGGTCTTTCCTGAGACAGAGAAGGAGGAAAAGATGTCCGTTCGCAATGCCGCAAAAATTCTTACCAGCGTCATGGCGGCAGCCAGCCTATCGCTCGCTCTGCTGATGCCTGGCCCCGCTTTCGCCGATGCCGGTTTCCGGCAATGGGTCGCCGGCTTCCGCGCCACCGCCGTGCAGAGCGGCGTTTCCGGCGCCCTATACGACCAGGCCTTCAGGAACATCAGGGATATCGATCCCGTGGTGCTGGAAAAGGCGCGCACGCAGCCTGAATTCACGGCCCCCGCCTGGGACTATTTCGACAACCGCGTCCATGATCAGTCCGTCGCCGTCGGCCAGCAGATGGCCAGGAAATGGAAGCCGTGGCTGGATCGGATCGAGGCCAGGTTCGGCGTCGACCGCTACATCCTGCTGGCCATCTGGTCGATGGAATCGAATTATGGCGAGATCCTCAAGCGCGACGACATCATGCGCAACGTCGTTCGCTCGCTGGCGACCTTGGCCTACGCCGATCCGAAGCGGGCGAAATTCGCCCGCACACAGCTTATCGCCGCGCTGAAGATCCTGCAGACCGGCGACATCGACGAAAGCCATCTGAGCGGATCCTGGGCCGGCGCCATGGGCCACACCCAGTTCATCCCGACCAGCTATCTGCACTATGCCGTGGACATGGACGGCAATGGCAAGCGAGACATCTGGAATTCGATCCCCGATGCGCTGGCGACATCAGCCAATTTGTTGAAGAAGAATGGCTGGCAGGCCGGCAAGACCTGGGGCTATGAGGTCGCCTTGCCAGCCGGAAAACTTCCCGGCGGTTCCAAGACGCTGTCGCAGTGGCAGGCGCTCGGCGTCGCCAGGGCCAACGGCAAGCCGTTCAAGAACGGCTCCGACAAGGCGACGCTGAAGGTGCCGGACGGCCGCAGCGGGCCAGCCTTCCTGATGATCAAGAATTTCACGGTCATCAAGGCCTACAACAACGCCGACAAATATGCGCTGGCCGTCGGCCTTCTTGCCGACGAAATCGCCGGCTCGAGCGGTCTGGTGCAGGACTGGAAGCGGCCTTTCACCAAGCTTACTTTCGAGGAAAGACAGGAGCTGCAGAAGCGGCTTTCCCAGCATGGCCTTTACGACGGCAAGTTCGACGGCAAGATCGGCGACGGCTCGAAGACTGCCATCATGGCCTTCCAGGCCAAGGCCGGCTTGACCCAGGACGGCTATCCGAGCATGGAAGTGCTGAAGTGGCTCCGGCAGAAATAGAGCCGCCTGCGGTGCCGCGCGGCCTTCCAGGCGCGCAAAGGACACTGTAGCAATCTGGTTGGCGCGGCATTTGCCGAGAAACCGATGCGGTTTTTCGGCAGGACTGCGCCAAGGGACGGAGGAAACGATTGGCTTCGGCTGCGCGCATCGCAGGGCTTGTTCGTCGCATGCCGGTGCTCGTCCTGGCCGTGGTCGTGCTTGCCGTCGGCGTTGCTGGCGCCTTTCATGCGCCGGCCATGGCGCAGGAGCAGCAAAACCGCGGCTGGTCGTTGCGCGACCTTTTGTTTCCGCGCCGCAGCGAGCGCATTGAGCCGCCCCTGGATATCCAGAAGCCGAGGCCCAGGCCCAAGGCGAAAAAACCCCGCGCCCCGCGCCCGCCCGCGGAACCGGAAATCCCGGTGGTCGACAAGGCGCCGGACGCCCGCACCGTCCTGGTGGTCGGCGACTTCATGGCGGCCGGCCTCGCCGAAGGCCTCGACACCGCTTTCGCAGAGAATGCCGGCGTCAGGATCGTCGTTCGCAGCAATGGCTCGTCCGGCTTCGTGCGCGATGATTTCTACAACTGGCCCGAACAGATCAAATCGCTGATCGAGACCGAAAAACCCGCCGCCGTGATCGTCATGCTGGGCTCCAACGACCGCCAGTCGATGAAGGTGGGCGACGTGCGCGAACAGCCACGCTCCGAGAACTGGACCAAGGAATATGAACGCAGGACCGACGCGCTGGGCAAAGCCATCGCCGCGGCCAAGGTCCCCTTCCTTTGGGTCGGCATGCCGGCGTTCCGGGTGCCGAAGATGACCTCGGATATGCTTGCCTTCAACGACATCTACCATCAGGCCGCAGAAAGCCATGGCGGCGAATTCGTCGATATCTGGGACGGCTTTGTCGACGAGAACGGCGCCTTCGTCACCAGCGGCCCCGACATCAACGGCCAGCCGGTGCGGCTGCGCGCCGATGACGGCATCAATATCTCGAAGGCGGGCAAGCGCAAGCTCGCCTTCTACACCGAAAAACCGCTGCTGAAGATCCTCGGCCTGACCGCGCCGGGAAGCATGATTACACCGTCCGCTCCGGCGGGCGCCCCTGTCGAGACGCCGGCGCCGGCCGCGCCCCCCATCGTCATCGACCGCACCGCGCCGATGCTGCTCAGCGATCCGGCACTCGACGGCGGCTCGGAGCTGCTTGGCGCGGCACCGCCGGCAAAGGCCAATCCGGACCTGCCCGGTGAAAAGCTTGTGGTCGAGGGCAAGGCACCGATTGCATCGCCCGGCCGCGCCGACGATTTCTCCTGGCCGCCGAAGGCCGCAGCCGCGACCGACACCACGACCGCGATCAATCGTTAGTCTCGCAGCGCGGCTCTGAGGCCGGGCTCAGCGCGGGAGAACGCTCGACCCCATCAACGCCTCGTCGATCGCGCGCGCAGCCTGGCGGCCCTCGCGGATCGCCCAGACGACCAGCGACTGGCCACGACGCACGTCGCCGGCCGCATAGAGCCTGTCGACGCTGGTCTTGTAGTCGCGGTCATTGGCCTCGACATTGCGCGAGCGGCGGCTGTCGGTGGCGATCTTCATCTCACCCTCCAATTCCCTCGCCACACCTGCCGCGGCCGGCCCGGCAAAGCCGATGGCGATGAAAGCGAGATCGGCACGAATGACGAATTCGGTACCGGCGATCGGCTTGCGCTTGTCATCGACCTCGCAGCACTTGACGCCGGTCAGCTGGCCTTCCTCGCCGATGAATTCGAGCGTCGCCACCTGGAATTCGCGCTCGGCGCCTTCGGCCTGCGAGGACGAGGTGCGCATCTTCGTCGCCCAGTAGGGCCAGACCGAAAGCTTGTCTTCCTTCTCCGGCGGCTGTGGGCGGATATCGAGCTGTGTGACGCGCACCGCGCCCTGGCGGAAGGCCGTGCCGACGCAGTCGGACGCGGTATCGCCGCCGCCGACGACGACGACATGCTGGCCGCCGGCGATGATGGGATGCGACGGCCACGCCACCGACTGGATCGGTTCGCCGCCGACCCGCCTGTTCTGCTGCACCAGATAGGGCATCGCGTCATGCACGCCGCCGAGATCGTCGCCGGGAATACCGGCCGCGCGCGGCGTTTCGGAACCGCCGCAATAGAGCACGGCATCATGTTCGGCGAGCAGTTCGGCGACCGGCTTGTCGACGCCGACATTGACGCCGCAATGGAAGGTCACGCCCTCGCCCTGCATCTGCTCGATGCGCCGGTCGATATAGTGCTTCTCGATCTTGAAGTCGGGAATACCGTAGCGCATCAGCCCGCCGGGCCGGCTTTCGCGCTCGTAGACATGGACGTCGTGACCGGCGCGGCCAAGCTGCTGGGCAGCCGCCATGCCGGCCGGGCCGGAGCCGATGACGGCGACCCGCTTGCCGGTCTTCTTCTCCGGCGGATAGGGCCTGATATGGCCGGTTTCATAGGCCTTGTCGGCGATCGCCTGCTCGACCGTCTTGATGGCGACGGGAATGTCCTCGAGGTTCAGCGTGCAGGCTTCCTCGCAAGGCGCGGGGCAGATGCGGCCGGTGAACTCCGGGAAATTGTTGGTCGAATGCAGGTTGCGGATCGCGTTGTCCCAGTCGCCATTGTAGACGAGGTCGTTCCAGTCTGGAATCTGGTTGTGGATCGGGCAGCCGGTCGGCCCGTGGCAGAACGGAATGCCGCAATCCATGCAGCGCGCGGCCTGTTTCTCGACCTCCTTGTCAGACATCGGCAGCGTGAACTCGCGGAAATGCCGGATGCGGTCGGAGGCCGGCTGGTACTTGTGCACCTGCCGGTCGATTTCGAGAAAGCCTGTTACCTTGCCCATAGTCCAGTTCCTGCTGTCCAGATGGTGCGGTTTTCGCCGCACCCGTTAACCCCTTGAGGCAGCCATGGCAACCTTGCGCCGGAGGTCAAACTGTCGATGAAGATGGGCCGGGAAGCCTGGGCTCCCCGGCCATTGCAAAGCCTATTCCGCCGCAACGCCCATGCGCATGCGTTCCATCTCGATCAGGGCGCGGCGGTATTCGACCGGCATGATCTTGCGGAACTTCGGCCGGAACGTCGCCCAGTCGTCGAGAATCTCGCGGCCACGCACCGACCCGGTGTAATGCACATGGTTCGAGATCAGCTGGTAGAGCCGCTCCTCGTCATGGCTGGTCATGTCGCCGGAGACGTCGACGCGGCCCTTGTGGTCGAGGTCGCCGCCATGGTGCAGCAGCCTTTCCATCAGATCGTCTTCTTCCGGAACCGGCTCCAGCTCGACCATCGCCATGTTGCAGCGCTCGGCGAAATCGCCCGCCTCGTCGAGCACGTAGGCGACGCCGCCAGACATGCCGGCGGCGAAGTTGCGGCCGGTCTTGCCGATGACGACGACGATGCCGCCAGTCATGTACTCGCAGCCATGATCGCCGACGCCTTCGACGACGGCGGCGACGCCCGAATTGCGCACGGCGAAACGCTCGCCGGCGACGCCGGCGAAATAGGCTTCGCCCTCGGTTGCGCCATAGAGCACCGTGTTGCCGACGATGATGGATTCAGCCGCGACGATCTTGGCCTCTTCCGGCGGCCGAATGACGATACGTCCGCCCGACAGGCCCTTGCCGACATAGTCGTTGCCGGCGCCGACAAGCTCGAACGAGATGCCGCGCGCCAGGAAGGCGCCAAAGGACTGGCCGGCAGTGCCGGTCAGCTTCACCTGGATCGTATCCTCGCGCAGGCCCTTGTGCTTGAAGCGCTTGGCCACTTCGCCCGACAGCATGGCGCCCGCGGAGCGGTCGACATTGCGGATATCGACCTCGATCTTGACCGGCAGCTTGCTCTCGAGCGCCGGCTTGGCCAGTTCGATCAGCTTGCGGTCGAGCACGTCGTCGATCGGGTGCTTCTGCCGCTCGGTCCAGTGCACCGCTTCATGCGGCGCATCCGGCTTGAAGAACATCTTCGAGAAATCGAGCCCGCGCGCCTTCCAGTGCACGATCAGGTCGCGCTTTTCCAGAAGATCGGTGTCGCCGATGATCTGGTCGAGATGGGTGTAGCCCATCTCGGCGAGCAGCTCCCTCACCTCTTCCGCGACGTAGAAGAAGAAGTTGATGACATGCTCGGGCGTGCCCTTGAAGCGCTTGCGCAGCACCGGATCCTGCGTCGCGACGCCGACCGGACAGGTGTTGAGATGGCATTTGCGCATCATGATGCAGCCGGCCGCGATCAGCGGTGCGGTCGAGAAGCCGAACTCGTCGGCGCCGAGCAGCGCGCCGATGATGACGTCGCGCCCTGTGCGCAAGCCACCATCGACCTGCAGCGCAACGCGCGACCGCAAGCCGTTCAGCACCAGCGTCTGGTGTGTCTCGGCAAGGCCCATTTCCCACGGGCTGCCGGCATGCTTGAGCGAGGTCAGCGGCGAGGCACCGGTGCCGCCGTCATAGCCAGAGATGGTGATGTGGTCGGCGCGCGCCTTGGCGACGCCCGCCGCGACCGTGCCGACGCCGACTTCCGACACCAGCTTGACCGACACGTCGGCCGCTGGATTGACGTTCTTCAGGTCGTAGATCAGCTGTGCCAGATCCTCGATCGAATAGATGTCGTGATGCGGCGGCGGCGAGATCAGGCCGACGCCCGGCGTCGAATGCCGGACCTTGGCGATGGTGGCGTCGACCTTGTGGCCGGGCAGCTGGCCGCCCTCGCCGGGCTTGGCACCCTGCGCCACCTTGATCTGCATCATGTCGGAGTTGACGAGGTATTCGGCCGTGACGCCGAAACGTCCCGAGGCGATCTGCTTGATCGCCGAGCGTTCCGGGTTCTTGCCGCCGCCCGGCAGCGGCAGATAGCGGTCGGCCTCTTCGCCGCCCTCGCCGGTGTTCGACTTGCCGCCGATCTGGTTCATCGCGCGCGCCAGCGTCGTGTGCGCTTCGCGCGAGATCGAGCCGAACGACATCGCTCCGGTCGAGAACCGCTTGACGATGTCGGCCGCCGGCATGACGTCGTCGAGCGCCACCTTCTTGCGGCCGGTTTCCCCGGCCAGCTTGAGCTTGAACAGGCCGCGAATGGTCTGGGCGCGGGCCGTCTCGCTGTCGATCTGGGCGGAATAGTCCTTGAAGGTTTCCCACGATCCCTGGCGCACGGCGTGCTGCAAGGTGGCGACAGCATCGGGCGACCAGATATGCGCCTCGCCGCGCATGCGGAACATGTATTCGCCGCCGACCTCGAGGCTGTTGCGCAGCACGGGGTCGTTGCCGAAACCGTCATTGTGGCGGCTGAGCGTCTCGGCCGCGATCTCGTCCAGGCCGACGCCTTCGATCAGCGTCGCGGTGCCGGTGAAGTATTGCTGCACGAAATCGGTCTTCAGGCCGATGGCGTCGAAAATCTGCGCGCCGCAATAGGACTGGTAGGTCGAGATGCCCATCTTGGACATCACCTTGAGGATGCCCTTGCCGATCGACTTGATGTAGCGCGAGACGACTTCGTAGGCGTCCACTTCCTTCGGCAGTTCGCCGCGCTTGTGCATGTCGAGCAGCGTGTCGAAGGCGAGGTAGGGATTGATCGCCTCGGCGCCATAGCCGGCGAGGCAGCAGAAATGATGCACTTCGCGCGGCTCGCCGGATTCGACGACGAGGCCGACCGAGGTGCGCAGCCCCTTGCGGATCAGGTGATGATGGACCGCCGCCGTCGCCAGCAGCGCCGGGATGGCGATGCGGTCGGGCCCGACCTGGCGGTCGGACAGGATGATGATGTTGTAGCCGCCGGCAACCGCCGCCTCCGCCCGCTCGCACAACCGATCGATGGCGCCCTGCATGCCCGCGGCGCCTTCGGCGGAGCCATAGGTGATGTCGATCGTCTTGGTGTCGAAACGGTCCTCGGTGTGGCCGATGGAGCGGATCTTTTCGAGATCGCCATTGGTCAGGATCGGCTGACGAACTTCGAGCCGCTTGCGGCGCGAATTGCCGACAAGGTCGAAGATGTTGGGCCGCGGCCCGATGAAGGACACCAGGCTCATCACCAGCTCCTCGCGGATCGGGTCGATCGGCGGGTTGGTGACCTGGGCGAAGTTCTGCTTGAAATAGGTGTAGAGCAGCTTCGACTTGTCCGACATCGCCGAGATCGGCGTGTCGGTGCCCATCGAGCCCACCGCTTCCTGGCCTGTCGTCGCCATCGGCGACATCAACAGCTTGGTGTCCTCCTGGCTGTAGCCGAATGCCTGCTGACGATCGAGCAGGCTGACATCCTTGCGCAACGCGCGCGGTTCGACCGGCTTCAGATCTTCGAGGATCAGCTGCGTGTTGGCGAGCCAGGTCTTGTAGGGATGCTTGGTCGCGATCTCCGACTTGAGCTCCTCGTCGGAGACGATGCGCCCCTTCTCCAGGTCGATCAGAAGCATGCGGCCAGGCTGCAGCCGCCACTTCTTGACGATCTTCTCCTCCGGCACAGGCAGCACGCCGGCTTCCGAGGCCATGATGACGCGGTCATCGTCGGTGACGATGTAGCGCGCCGGGCGCAAGCCATTGCGGTCGAGCGTGGCGCCGATCTGGCGGCCATCGGTGAAGACCACCGCCGCCGGTCCGTCCCACGGCTCCATCAGTGCCGCATGGTATTCGTAGAAGGCCTTGCGATCGGCATCCATGAGCTTGTTGCCGGCCCAGGCTTCCGGGATCAGCATCATCATGGCATGGCTGAGCCTGTACCCCCCCTGGAACAGGAACTCGAGCGCATTGTCGAAGCAGGCGGTGTCGGATTGGCCGTCATAGGAAATCGGCCACAGCTTCGAGATGTTGTTGCCGAACAGTTCGGAATCGACCGACGCCTGGCGCGCAGCCATCCAGTTGTTGTTGCCGCGCACGGTGTTGATCTCGCCATTGTGGGCGACCATGCGGTAGGGATGCGCCAGCTTCCATGACGGGAACGTGTTGGTCGAGAAGCGCTGGTGGACGAGGATCAGCGCGGTTTCGAAGCGCGGGTCCTTGAGGTCCTTGTAGTAGGCCCCGACCTGATAAGCCAGGAACATGCCCTTGTAGACGATGGTGCGCGCCGACAGCGACACGCAATAGGCGCCAACGTCCATGTTGTCGTTCTCGGCATAGATGCGGCCCGAGATGACCTTGCGCAGCAGATAGAGCCTGGCCTCGTATTCCTCGTCATCGGTAATGTCTGGCGTGCGGCCGATGAAGATCTGCCGATGGAACGGCTCGGATGCCACGATGTCGGGCGCCTTCGACAGCGACGAATTGTCGACGGGCACGTCACGGAAACCGATGAGCGGAAGTCCCTCGGATTGCGCCGATTCGGCAATGATGTCCTCGATATGGGCGCGAAGGGCCGCGTCCTGCGGCATGAACCAATGTCCGACGCCGTACTGGCCCGCCGGCGGCAGCTCGATGCCCTGGGCTGCCATCTCCTCACGGAAGAACTGGTCGGGAAGCTGCACCAGTACGCCGGCGCCATCGCCGACCAGCGGATCGGCGCCGACGGCGCCGCGATGCGTCAGGTTTTCGAGCACAGCCAGCCCGTCCTCGACGATCTGATGCGACTTCACGCCCTTCATGTTGACGATGAAGCCGACGCCGCAGGCGTCATGCTCGTTGCGCGGATCGTAGAGGCCCTGGGCGGAAAATCCGTTGGCGCTTCGGCCAATATTGGATCGCAAGGTGGTTTTGACGGTTGCCGCTTTCGTCTGCGCGGCCTGGCCGTTCGTCGCAGAGTGCGTCATGTCCGTCATCTCCTGTCCTCCTTCCCAGCCATTCAGGCGCTGGTTTGCCTCGGCAAGCGCTTGGCTCACCCTGATCCTTGTGGCACGTCTTGCGAAATCCTGTCGAACCAGGCGGCTTTCCGCATGGATCGCATCTGGTAATCGTACAGGCCAGAGTCTGGCTGTCCACCTGTCGCTCGCGGCAACAGCCGGAGAGGCCCAAATGATACGCCAATCCAGCTCGTTTTGTGCGACAAAATAAGACAGCACTACTGTCCTAAATTTTTATGGCAGAAATCCCGGACGCACACAAGACCGATTTGCAAAAAACTTGGGGCATTCGCGACAGAAAATGTCGCGAAGCTGAGGAAAAACGTAAGCTTCAGTCGTCGGCCTGGGCTTTGCCCGTTGGCTGGCTTTACTGTTTTTCCGGCGCCTGGCCCTTGCGATCAGCACGCGAAACCGGTCAACTTCAGTCTGATTTCCCCAACCCCCCGTTCTCCCAAGACATAGGCAGATGCATGTTCTTCGCTTCCGACAATTGGGCAGGCGCCCACCCCAACATTGCCGCCGGCCTGTCGGCCAATGCCGGCGGCTTTTCCACCGCCTACGGCGACGGAGCGCTCGACCAGGCAGTCTACCAGCGCTTCAGCGAGATTTTCGAACGCGAGGTCGCGGTGTTCTTCGTCGCCACCGGCACGGCCGCCAACTCGCTGGCGCTGACCGCTTACAACAAGCCGGGCGGCATTTCCTTTGCTCATCGCGAATCGCATGTCATCGAGGACGAATGCGGCGCGCCAGTGTATTTTTCCGGCGGCTCACGCCTGCATGAGATCGATGGCGCGCTGGGCAAGATCGATCCGCACAATCTGGAAAGGACCATCGGCCGTTTCGCACCGGAAATCGTCCATTGGGGACGGCCGATGGCCGTTTCGATCACCCAGTCGACCGAGGTCGGCACCATCTACGGCCTGGATGAGATCGAGACGATCGCGGCGATCGCCAAACGATATTCGGTGCCCTTGCACATGGACGGCGCCCGCTTTGCCAATGCGCTGGTCGCGCTCGACACGTCGCCAGCCGAAATGACCTGGAAACGCGGCGTCGACATCCTGTCCTTCGGCGGCACCAAGAATGGCTGCTGGTGCGCCGAAGCGATCGTGCTGTTCGATCTTGATCGTGCCAGGGAATTGGCGTTCCTGCGCAAGCGCGCCGCCCAGCTGTTTTCGAAATCGCGCTTCGTCGCGGCGCAGTTCGAGGCCTATTTCAAAGACGGATTGTGGCTGGACACCGCCCGCCACGCCAACGCCATGGCCGCACGCCTTGCCGCCGCGATCGAGGATTCGGCCACGGCAAAGCTGGCATGGCTGCCGCAGGCAAACGAGATTTTCGCAGTAATCAAGAAAGCCGAAGCTGAAAAGCTGCAGGCAGCGGGTGCGGCGTTCTATGATTGGCACAAGCCGCACGGCTTTGACGGCCACATTAGCGAGGACGAGTTGCTGTATCGCTTCGTCACCAGCTTCGCGACGACGGCCGATGAGGTCGACCGTTTTGGCCAGCTGATCGCCTGATACCGAAATCCCCGATAACAAAAAAGCGGGGGGGGGGGGGGG
>NZ_JAIUGP010000016.1:0-175186 GCF_020164655.1 Mesorhizobium sp. AD1-1 | reverse complement strand
CGAACTGAAGTTGGCGGCAAAGCTCTGCGTGTCGTTGGTGGTAAGAACCGACTCGTCGACGGTCAGCGTCGGCTCGGCGCCGGTGGTCGAGATGCTCGGGCCATCATCGTCGAAGTTGATGTGGGAGCCGACCTCTTCGCTATAGGCGTTGGTGCTCGTCGCCGAGAAATGGAACTCGGAGATGTCGCACCCCTCGTTTGCATCGACCCCTTTGACCGTCAGCCGATCCATTGGGCTGCCGGTGGTGATATCAACGGTGGTGGTGTTATCGAGCCCGGTGATGGTGACGGCGTTTCCGGTCCCGCTGAGCCCGGTGACGGTGATGTTGCCGCTGCCGGTCGCATAGGTGCCATCGACAGTGATGACGGACGCAAACCCCGATGTACCCGTCAACTTGATGCCGGTGATATCCGCGGGGCTGGTCGTGGTGCCGTCAAAGAAGTTCGTGCCTTGGTCGTTGCCCGTATTGTTGAAGGCGCTGACGGTGACGTCCACACGCGCAGTCGGAGTGGAAGGTGTGATCTGGCTGATCGTGAACCCGGCCTGCGTGATGGTCTCGATGTGGTTGCCGTACTGGATTTGCGACGCACTCCCTGCGTTCAGGGTACCGCCGGTGACAAAATCGACCTGCAGCGTTTCGTTCGGATTGATGCTCTGGTTGTTGATGCCGAAGCCCTGTTCGCTGACGTTGGCACTGCCACCGTTCAAACCGATTACCAGCAGCTGCTTGGAAGCGTCATTGGCCGAATTGATCAAATAGAAATCATTGTTGCCGGGCGCGGCGGCTGAGCCCAGAAAACTAGCCACGGAGGTGCCGGTGACCGACGCGAACACCTTGTTGGTCAAACCGATACGGTCGTCCGGATTGGTCGCGTCCGGATTGAGCAACGGCACATACTCGACCGTGTACAGGTCCGCATTGGCGGCGCTGGTGCTGACCAGCCCAAACGAGAAAGCGAGCGGGCCGGTTGCGGCCGGTGCGGCGGACGGGTCAGAGGTGCCGATGACACCGATTACGACGTTTGCATGGGTCGGGTCTGCGTCTTTGAACAGCCAGACATAATTGCCATCGACCGTCTGAATGCCGCTGTTGACGCCGACGGTGGTGGAAAACGGGGTTCCGGTGAGATTCTGGGAGAGGACGACCGAGGTGATGGTTTCTCCCGCGCTCGCCGAGGCCACGACGAAGTTGGCCTGGAAGGCGACCTCCGGCGAGGTCAGCCCACCCGGATCGTCGAGACTTAGGAGATATTGCACCGTGGGGTTGGTATCGTAAGGCGGAATGGCCGGATTGATATCATCGTCCGTAAAACCGGTGGTCTCGTCGAGGACGATGTCCTGGGTCAAGATGTCGAGTGCCATGGAGATTCTCCTTGGTTCAAAATTCTCTCTGGAAAAGGGATGCAGCCCCTAATGCCGGAAATGCACCTACCCCGGTGCAGCCGGTCGCATACTGAAATGCGCCCCTCCAATTTCATTGTGCCGCCGGCGCAGAGGGCGCGTCCATTCCCGCTTCGATAGTATTGCGGTCAATGTCCGCACCTGATCGAACGATATATATCCTTCGATAGGTCAGGTTGACGGGCGCTGCGGGAGGTCGCGCAGGCACGCGCCAGATGCCGTCAGACGGCTCTGCGGCCGTTGCCGTGCGTACAATGTCGGTGCGAGTGGAGAGTGTTCAGAGCAGGCCGGTTCGGCCCATTCCAGGACGCTCGGCGGCTTTGCCGTGCGTCATCCAGGCCAGTTCCGCCCGGCCGCCTAGGTGCAACTTCTCGTAGACGTGATGCAGGTGCATCTTCACCGTGCCTTCGGATAAATGCAGCCGCTGCGCGATGGTCTTGTTGCGCAGCCCGCGCGAGACGAGATCGGCGATTTCGGTCTCCCGCCCGGTCAGCCGGGACATTGGCTGCGGCTGCGAGCCGGGCATCAGCAGCTGCTGGACGATCTTGTTGTCGATCCACTTCTTGCCCGCCGCCACCGCATTCACGCATTCGATGAGAAAGCGGTGGCTGATGCCGTCCAGAAACAGGCCATCGACGTCGAGCGTCTGTATTTCCCTGACATCGAGCCTGCCGGTTGGCTGCACGATGAAGATGATGCCGAGAGTGCTGTTGCCGGCCTTCAGCCGTGAGGAAAGACCTGATGTCTGCTGATCCGCGAGATCCACGCCTACGATGACCATATCAGGCTGATGGCGCTCCACATGAGCGAGAACGTCCACAGGGCGGCGACACTGGGCGACAACATCGTGTCCAGCCTTCTGCAACACCCATTCCAGACCGGCGAGATATACCCCCCGCGGGTCCGCGACAACCACTGTTGACATGCGAACACCGTCCGTAAAAAACGCAACGAACTTGGTTAAATACCCGTAAAATCAGGAAACCAGAGCCCACATCGATTGTCAAGGAATAGCTAATATACATGTTGCTATAATCTACGGCGGACCGGCGGGCTCCCTCGCACCTAGCAGGCTGGCTGACGATTCTGCGGAGGCGATGCTGGACTTGGTTGAAATGCCAGCGTTTCGATTGCACGTGGATCCGCGGAATCGAAGTCGAAATCGCCGGACGTCTCACCGCACTCCTGGGTGAGAAATTTGGTAGCGCCAGCGCGCTACCGCCTTTCCCCCCACGCGTCGAGCTGCCAATTCAGGCTTCGATGCTACGGCTGAACGGGCCGAGCTTGTGCGGTGCGACGGCGTTACCTGGTCGACCGCAAGCGAGCATTTGCCGGTGAAGGCTGACAGCGAAAGCAATCCGACGGCGGCTTCAAATATTCAGGTTGAACTGCGGGTATGCCGTCGGCAACCGGGGGCATTCCGAAAAACGCTGCGAAGTGAAAGTCTCACCCAAGATACGGATGAGGCAAGAGACATCTGACTGAGCGGATTGCTGCTCGCAGGAAGCCGTCCCTGCAGTCTGCGCTTGGATGGTTTCGTTCCATGGCGCGAGGTGCGCTGTTCCTCACCCGTTGTCGTCGAATGTCGCAGCAAAGTGCCTTGCGACTGGGAGGAGACCTGGAATGAACGACATCAAATTCACGTCCGGCCTGAGCGTGGTGGCAGATGCCCATGTCGCCTTTCGCGGCACGCCCTTCGTCGAACGGACGGCGCCACTGAACCAGAACGCACTCTGGATGCGCTGGGACAGGAACATGGTCGTCGATTGCTACTCCGATATGGTCGAGGAACTGGCGGCTATCCGCAACAGGGTGGCCATGGGCGACATGTCACCACTGTCGAAATATGTCATTGCCGGTCCGGATGCCGAGAGGATGATGGATGCGCTCATCCCGCGCGACATCAAGAAGCTGCAGGTCGGCCAGATCTACTATGCACCGTGGTGCGACGAGAACGGCCATGTCGTCGGCGACGGTCTGGTTTTCCGCATGGATGAAACCACCTTCCGCGTTTCCGCCGATCCCGGCCTTTCCTGGTGGAAGCAGCATGCCGAAGGCCTCGACGTCCGTGTCACCGACATATCCGATAGTTACGGCATCCTCACCTTGCAGGGACCGCGTTCCCGCGAAGTGCTGGAGGCTGTCACCCAGTCCGTGCAGGAATTGCCGTTCTCTCGCTTGGCCATCGTCACAATTGCCGGCAGACGGGTCGAGATCCTGCGCCAGGGTTTTACCGGCGAGCATGGCTATGAATTGTGGGTCAAGGCGGATGACGGCGCCGCCGTGTGGGACGCGGTCGAGGCGGCAGGCAAGCCTTTTGGCATCCTTCCTGCCGGCGCCTGGGCGCTCGACATAGCACGTCTCGAAGCCGGGCTGCTGATCGTTGGCTACGACTATACAAGTGCCGGCCCAGACCATGGCGGCGCCGGCATTCAGGCAGCTGGAAAGTATCGTGCGTCGCCCTTCGACCTCGGCCTGGGCCGGCTGGTCGACTTTCGCAAGGCCGATTTCATCGGCAAGGCGGCGCTGCAGCGCATGTCGAACACGGGTGACCATCGCCAGCTCGTCGGGCTCGACATCGACTGGTCGCAAGCCCTCGACGGCAAGGGGCTTGAGAGCAATGCGCCCGGAAATCTGCGGCGCGTGCAGTGGTATCCGCTGAAAGCCTTTCGCGGCGGGAAGGAAGTTGGGCACGCCAGCAGCGTCGCCTGGTCACCTTCGACCGGCAGGATGATCGGCTTCGGCCATCTGCGGCGTGAGGCCGCCGAGACCGGCACCGAGCTCACGCTGAAGTGGAACAAGGACGGCGTGGCGGCCGATGTCAGGGCGCATGTCGTGGGGCTGCCGTTCCTGTCGCTCAAACGCGCCGCCAACGGTTAGCGAAACGCTGTTTCAGAACTGAGAGTCCTGTCGTTGCATCCTCCCGTGACGACAAGCCGGGCAGCTGGTCTGCCCGGCTCCCATTGCCGCGGCCTACGGTGCCGCGAAATCGTGGAGCTGGTCGGGAGAGACCTGGAAAGATCATGAACGACATGCGCCAAGAGCTTATCCAGACGCGAGGTTCGGCTACATTTGCGTTCGACGCGGAGGTGTCGATCGAACTGGCACCGGCGCAGGCATGCACCTTTGCGCCACCAGCCGACTGCTTCCCGCTTGGCTCGCGCGTCTTTCTTACTCACCTTCCCGGCAAGCCCGAGGCTTTGCAAATCGAAGCAGCGCGCCGGATCAAGGAGTTGGGCTTTGTGCCGGTGCCACATCTGGGCGCGCGGAACTTCAATTCGGAGCAGGACTATGTCGATCTTGTCACCGCCCACAGTCGAAACGGGATAAGCGAAGCGCTCTTTCTTGGCGGCAATCCGGCTCTCTTTCCGGGGCCGTTGGGAGAGGCAACCCAGTTGCTCGCCCATCCCGTGGTCAAAGACAGTGCGATACGAACCGCCTTCGTTGCCGGCTATCCGGAAGGGCATCCAAGCATCGTCGAAGCCGTGCTGACGGACGCATTGCGGCGCAAGCTCGACATCTGTGCCGAGCGGTCGCTGGAAGCCAGGGTCGTATCGCAATTCGCCTTCGATGGCGACATGATCGCCGCCTGGGCGAGCAGTCTGCATACGGCGCATCCCGGGCTGCCGGTTCATGTTGGTCTGGCCGGTGTGACCAACCTTACCAAACTCATCCGGTTCGCCATGATGTGCGGTGTCGGCCCTTCGATCGCGGCGCTGCGGCGTTCCGCCAGCGGCCTCTTCAACATCGTGGCCGACCGGAACCCAGCCGAGATCTTACAAACCATGGCGGCAAGCTACCCGGCGCCGACCGCGCCACTACACCTCCATTTCTTCCCATTCGGCGGATGGGAAAAGACGCTTGCCTGGTTCGCCGATTATCGCGAGGCGTGCTGGCCGCGGGTCAACGAACGATGAATTGTGCAGCGCTTCGACTGTCGTTCATTCTGACGCTGTCCTGCGAAGACCAGGCCGGGATCGTAGCGGCAGTGACGACCGAACTCGCCAACCTTGGCACGAACATTGCTGAAAGCAGCCAGCATTGGGACAGGGCCTCGAACCGTTTCTTCATGCGCATTGCCTTTTCGGCGCCCGCCTGGGTGTCTGCCGATGCCATCACCAAGGGACTTGCGCCTGTGGTGGATCGCTTCGGCCTGAGCAGCCGCCTGCTTGAGCGGAGCCGTCGGCCGAAAATCGTCATCATGGTCTCGAAGTTTGACCATGCATTGCTTCACCTCATCTACCAGATCCGTGTTGGCTGGCTCGAAGCCGAGGTCGCAGCGATCATCTCCAACCACGAAGACAGCCGCGAAACTGCGGCATGGGCTGGCATTCCCTACCACGTCTTGCCCATCTCGAAGGAGAACAAGCAGGAACAGGAAGGCCGGATACTGGCGGTGATCGAGGACGTCGGCGCCGACCTCGTCGTCCTGGCTCGCTACATGCAAGTGTATTCCGACGACCTCGCGGGGCGCCTGTTCGGCAAGGTCATCAACATCCACCATTCGTTCCTGCCAAGCTTCAAGGGCGCGCGGCCGTATCACCAGGCTTTCGAGCACGGAGTGAAGCTGATCGGCGCCACGGCTCACTATGTGACCGCCCAACTCGACGAGGGGCCGATCATCGAGCAGGAAACCGAGCGGGTAACGCATTCCATGAGCGTCGAGGATTTTATCGCGGCCGGCCGTGACATCGAAAGCCGCGTTCTGGCGCGTGCCATCAAACGGCACCTCGAAGCCCGCGTGATGATCAACGGACGAAAAACGGTTGTGTTCGCGTAAGGCGGCAACACCGACCCGTGTGTGGCGATGCTCATATCAACAGGAGAACCAGATCATGAAAAATGGAACGGCGCATCTCTTTATCCCGGGTCCGACCAACATTCCCGACGCTGTGCGGCGGGCCATGAACGTGCCGATGCAGGATATGCGCGCACCGGATTTTCCGGAACTGGTGCTGCCCTTGTTTCGCGACCTGAAGCAGATCTTCAAGACCGAAACCGGCAGCGTCTTCATCTTTCCGGGCTCAGGCACCGGCGCCTGGGAAGCGGCAATCTCCAACACGCTCAACCGCGGCGACCGGGTGCTGATGTCGCGCTTCGGCCAGTTCTCGCATCTTTGGGTCGACATGGCCGAGCGGCTTGGGTTGAAGGTCGACTGTTTCGACGTCGAATGGGGCGAGGGTGTTCCGCTCGACGCCTATCGGCAACGGCTGGGCGACGACAAGGGCAGCAAGATCAAGGCGGTATTCGCCACCCACAACGAGACCGCGACCGGCGTCACGTCCGACATTGCCGGCGTGCGTGCCGCGCTCGACGAAACGGCTCACGATGCGCTGCTGTTCGTCGACGGCGTCAGCTCGATCGGCTCGATCGATTTCCGGATGGACGAATGGGGCGTCGACCTCGCCATCACCGGTTCGCAGAAAGGGCTGATGCTGCCTGCCGGTCTCGGCATCCTGGCGGTGAGCGCCAAGGCTCTGGAAGCGCACAAGCAGTCGCGCATGGAGCGTTGCTATTTCAGCTTCGAGGATATGCAGGCTTCGTCCAAGACCGGCTTCTTCCCCTATACGCCGCCAACGCAGTTGCTGCTTGGCCTGAGAGCCAGCCTCGACCTTATCTTTGCCGAGGGACTGGAGCAGATTTTTGCCCGGCACCACCGGCTCGCCGAAGGTGTGCGCCGCGGCGTGCATGCGTGGGGACTAAAGCTCTGCGCCAACGAGGAAAAATGGTGGTCGGATACGGTTTCGGCGATCGTCGTCCCCGAGGATGTCGATGCCAGACAGGTCATCGCCAACGGATATTCCAGATATCGCACATCCTTCGGCGCGGGCCTCAGCAAGGTGGCTGGCCGCGTGTTCCGCATCGGCCATCTCGGCGACCTCAACGAGGTCATGTGCCTCGCCGCCCTGGCCTCGGCGGAAATGTCGTTACGCGACGCCGGAGCCCGAATCGAGGCCGGCTCCGGTGTTGCCGCTGCGCAGGAATGGTACCGCGCCGAGATCGGCCGGACCTTGCAGCCGCGGCACGAACGCGCGGCTTGAGAGGATCGTAGCCATGAGCAAACCGAAGGTAATCGTTACCCGGCGCTGGCCGCATGAGGTCGAACAGCGCCTTGGCGACCATTTCGATGTCACGCTGAATGAAGCCGATCGGCCCTATGAGCAACAAGAGCTTCGCCAGGCCCTGCTGCTTGCCGATGCCGTGCTGCCGACCGTAACCGATCGGCTTGGCGCGAATCTCTTTGCAGGCGGAGTCAGGACAAGAATACTTGGCAATTTCGGTGTCGGCTTCAACCACATCGACATTGCCGCCGCCAGCGCAGCAGGGCTGATCGTCACCAACACGCCCGCCGTGTTGACCGATGCCACCGCCGATCTCGCCATGACGCTGCTTTTGATGTGCGCGCGCCGTGCCGGAGAGGGCGAGCGCGAGCTGCGCTCCGGCAAATGGACCGGCTGGCGGCCGACGCATCTCTGCGGCACCCAGGTCAGCGGCAAGACCGTCGGCATCATCGGCATGGGAAGGATCGGCCAGGCCATGGCCAGGCGCTGTCACTTCGGCTTCGGCATGGAGGTCGTCTTCTTCGACAGCCAGCCGGTTCCCCACCCCGGCATGCCGGCGCGGCAGCTGGCGACTGTGGACGAGGTGCTGGCGGCCTCGGATTTCGTGTCGCTGCATTGTCCGGGCGGTGGCGAAAACACCCGCCTCATCAACGAACGTCGTCTTGCCCGCATGAAGAAATCAGCCTTCCTGATCAACACGGCGCGTGGCGATGTGGTGGATGAGGACGCACTGGTCCAGGCGCTGCGTGAGCGTCGGATTACTGGTGCCGGGCTCGACGTGTTCGAGACGGAGCCGTCTGTGCCGCGCGCCTTGACGGAGCGTGAAGATGTCGTGCTGCTGCCCCATCTGGGTAGCGCCACCAGCGAAACGCGCATCGCAATGGGCATGCGGGTGATCGACAATCTGTCGGCCTTCTTCGAAGGCCGCACCCCGCCTGACGCGGTGAACTAGCTCCCCGTTTCAATTCCAACACCAGGCAATGGCGACGCCGAAAACCGTGTCCGCCTTTTGCCGCCAGGAGACGAGCAGAATGACCGGCTTTTTCCAGAGGAACCTCAAGCTCCAGGATGCGGTGGTCGCCGATGCGATTGCACGCGAGATGGGCCGGCAGCGGTCCGAAATCGAGCTGATCGCATCCGAAAATATCGTTTCGCCGGCTGTGCTGGAGGCACAAGGCTCGGTGATGACCAACAAATATGCCGAGGGCTATCCGGGGCACCGCTACTACGGCGGCTGCCAATATGTCGATCTGGCCGAAGCGGCTGCCATCGACAGGGCCTGCCGGCTGTTTGGCGCGGCGCACGCCAATGTGCAGCCGCATTCCGGCGCCCAGGCCAATGGCGCGGTGATGCTCGCCATGCTGAAGCCGAGCGACACCTTCATGGGTCTGTCGCTCGCCGCCGGCGGGCATCTGACGCACGGTGCCCGGCCGACACTGTCGGGAAAGTGGTTCAACGCCGTGCAATACGGCGTGCGCCAGAGCGACTGCCTTATCGACTATGAGGAGCTGGAGGCCAAGGCGCGGGAAACACGGCCAAAGCTGATTATCGCGGGTGGATCGGCCTATCCGCGCATCATCGACTTCAAGCGCATCCGGGCGATCGCCGATGCCGTCGGCGCGCTGATGATGGTCGACATGGCGCATTTCGCCGGCCTGGTCGCCGGCGGCGTGCATCCCAACCCGGTGGAGGTCGCCGATATCGTCACCACCACGACGCACAAGACGCTGCGCGGCCCGCGCGGCGGCATGATCCTGACCAACAACCAGGACATCGCCAAGAAGCTGAATTCGGCGGTGTTCCCTGGCCTGCAGGGAGGCCCGCTGATGCATGTCATTGCTGCCAAGGCCGTTGCCCTGGGTGAAGCCTTGGAGGACGGGTTCAAGACCTATGCCCGGCAGATGGTGGCGAATGCCAGAAAGCTGGCCGCGACGCTTGGCGAGCGCGGATTCGACATTGTCTCCGGCGGAACCGATACGCATCTGCTGCTGGTCGACCTGCGCGGCAAGGGCCTGTCCGGCAAGGACGCGGAGGAGGCGTTGGGCAGGGCAGGGCTGACCTGCAACAAGAACGGCATTCCTTTCGATCCGGCGCCGCCTGCCGTCACCTCCGGTATACGGCTGGGTACACCGGCCGCCACCACGCGCGGTTTCGGCGAGGGCGAGTTTGCCCGTGTCGGCAATCTCATAGCCGACGTGCTGGATGCGGTCGGAACGCAATGGGGCGCCGAACAGGAGAAGGCGGCTCGGCGGTCGGTCGAGGAGCTTTGCGAGGCATTCCCGATCTACGAGCCCAGACCCGGTTGACCGTCCGGGGAGCGCGCCACAGGCAGATACATGGCTGCCGCGGACAGGGCATTAGCCACAGATATGGTTTTGCGTAGCAGCGCCATTCGTGACGAGTTGCGCCTGTCCTAACGTCATCGCGAAATCACCGCATACATCCACCGCCAAGTTTGTCGTTCGAGCCATTTTGCAAGCAATTTCCGTCGATTGACGGAAGTGGCGCCTTCGGCTGCGGACGGCAGGAGGAGCTTGGATCCATGGGTGCGGCGTTTTCCGGGGAGCGGGTTGCCAGCCTCGAAAGATACCCTGGCTTTTTTTGATCTTTTGAATGGAGAGGAAAATGAACATCAAGAGCCTTCTTTTCGGCTCAGCTGCGGCTCTGATCGCAGTTTCCGGTGCGCGCGCCGCCGACGCCGTCGTCGCCGCCGAGCCGGAACCCGCTGAATACGTCAAGATCTGCGACGTCTACGGCGCTGGTTACTTCTACATCCCCGGCACCGAAACCTGCCTGCGCATCGGCGGCTATGTCCGCTACGACGTCGGCGTGGGTGATGCCGGTTCGTTCGATGGCGTCAATCACGTTCCTGACAGCATGGGCGAAGACGACCACTCGACCTACTGGAAGAATGCCCGCTTCAACCTGAAGACCTGGACCGGCCAGGAAACCGAACTCGGCACGTTGAAGACCTACACCGAGACCCGCTTCAACTTCGGCAACAGCTTCGGCGACTATGCCAACCAGGCCACGACCAACGACAGCCGCAACAACTGGCAGGCCCGCAACACGGGCATTACGCTGAACTTCGCCTGGATCCAGCTCGGTGGTCTGCGCGTCGGTAAGGACGACCCGGCCTTCGACACCTTCATCGGTTACGCCGGCAACGTCATCAACGACACGATCGTCCCCTATGGCGGCTTCGACAGCAACGTCGTCCAATACTACTTCGACCTCGGCAACGGTTTGTCGGGCGTGGTTTCCCTCGAAGAAGGTAGCGGCAGCGCTGGCCCGACCGGCGTCCCGCCTTTCACGTACATCAGTTCGGGTTACGACACGATCGACAGCTATGTCCCGCATGTCGTCGGCGGCGTGAAGTACACGCAGGGCTGGGGCGCGATCACGGGCGTCGCTGCTTATGACAGCACCTTCGAAGAATATGCCGGCAAGGTTCGCTTGGACGTGAACGCTTCGAGCGCTCTGTCTCTGTTCTTGATGGCCGGCTACGGCACCGACAAGAACATCGACCGCAACTTCTATAAGCAGTGGGGCGGCAACTGGGCAGTCTGGGGAGGCGGCACCTACAAGTTCAACGAGAAGACCTCGTTCAATCTCCAGGTTTCCGCTGACGATGACAAGAATTACGGTGTCGCGGCAAACGTTGCCTACGATGTCGTCCCCGGCTTCACGGTCACGGCCGAAGTTGACTATAACCACGATGGCAAGTTTGGCCAGATTGACAACCGTAACTGGGTCGGCGCTACGAAAGAGAATAGCGTCGGCGGCCTCCTCCGCTTCCAGCGCGACTTCTAGCGGATTGTTGTAGCACTTCGCCGAGATATACGAATGCTCGCTGGGCAAGCCGGCCCAGTGAGCTCATCGGGTGGCTCCTCTCAAAATGCTTGAGTCCGTACCTCCAGGACCGAAGCGCGCCGCCGATGCGAAGGGCGCCTTTGACCAAGGCGCCCTTCATTCCGGCTATGTCCACCAGTGTGATCCCACCCGAGTGACGACGACTGGCCAGCGCGGCTCGACGTCGATCTCGACAAGCCGTTGACCAGCGAGCGTTCAAGGGCGGCCTCTCTGGAGATCGCCTGGCGGATCGCCTCGGCTAGCCTGGGCCTGTGCGCGTGGAAGCATCGGTCTGCCGCCATGAGCAGGTTGATTGGCGGTATCTTGCGTCACGAGGCCATAGCTTCGACAATTGGAGACGCAGCCGGAACGCGGATCGACTTCATTTGCATGGCACCGGCAGTCTGACAGGGGGAAGCCGATATGCGCCTGCCACCGATCGACCTTAGCCGCGAGAACACCTTCGGCGAACTAACCTATGAGAATGGCGGCGACTACGGGCCGATCGGTGGCGACTATCTGGCCTTCATGCTTGTCCACGTCGGATCCCTGACGCTCGAGGCGGATGACAGCGTCCTGCAACTGGAGGCAGGACAATGTGCTCTGTCGCTCACGCGTGATCGCTACATGACGTCGGTGGCGCCGGAAACGCTGACCCATGTCAGCTGGTGCGATGGCCGGCCGCAGAACGCGGCGTGGCTGTACAAGGAGCGCGAGAAGTTCGCGCCGTTCATCGTCGCCTCGCCGATGGTCCACACCCTCATGCAGTTGGGTGTTGATCTTGGCCTCGGCGAGCGTGGCGGCCGCAGTGGTGTTCGCGAGTCGCTGACCAACGCCTTGCTCCACGCCTTCATCTACGAGGCCGAGGTGATCGAGGCGGAGCGGCCGATCCCGCAGACGATCCTGCAGGCACGCCGTTTCCTCGAAGAGAACTTTGCCGCCGATCTGTCGATCGAGCGGGTGGCGCAGCAGGTGCGCGTCAGCCCGCAATATCTGGTCTCGGCGTTCAAGAAACATCTCGGCATGACGCCGGCCAAATATCTGTGGCGTTGCCGCCTCGATTACGGCACGCATCTGCTGCAGCGGACAGGACTGTCGATCAGCGAGATCGCCTACCAGGTCGGCTACAAGAACCCCTATCATTTCTCGCGGCAGGTCAAGCTGGCGTTCGACTGTTCACCGACCGAGCTCAGAGAGCAGAAGCGCAACGCCTGATGGTTGCCCACGTGCCTCCGGGTGACGAGGCAAGCATTGCCTCCAGAACCGGCGGGTGAACTGGCGATATGCTTTCCTCAAGAGCGGACATGGCGGTTTTCCAGGCACAAATGAATTGTCGGGCAATCAGGGTTGATCCGGCGTCAGGCAACGGACCGATGTCTTGCAACCTGGTTGCCGGTCGCGCCTTGGCCAGATCCGTTCACCGACAACAGACATTCCAGGCTGGACAGCACCATGAGCAATTTCTCTCATCTCGATCCCGTTGCGCTCAACGACTGGCATGTCGTCGCCTGTGTCGAGGACTTGCCGATCGATCGGGCGGTGAGGACGGTCCTGCTCGGTGAGCCGATTGCCGTTGGCCGGCGCGAGGGCAAGGCCGCCGTCTGGCAAGGCCACGCTACCGTCGAAGCTGCCCAAACAGAGCTACCTGTCATCGAGCGGTTCGGCTATGTCTGGACGACGCTCGGCACGCCGGAGCGCGACCTGTTCGAGATTCCGGAATTTTCCGAAGCCGATCGCCGCCACATCATCCAGGGCGTCGTAAGGGTAAACGTATCGGCGCCCAGGGCCGTCGAGAACTTTCTCGACATGGGGCATTTCCCATTCGTCCACACCGGCATTCTCGGCGAGGAGCCGCACACCGAGGTCAAGCGTTACAAAGTGCAGGTTTCGGCCGAGCCACCCGAAATAATGGTCACCGATTGCGAGTTCTACCAGCCGCAGGCGAATGCGGGTTCGACGACAGGGGCCGATACGGAATACATCTACCGGGTGCCGCACCCGTTCTGCGCCGTCCTTTACAAGACGGGGTCTCGGCAACGCAACCGACGCGACGTCATCGCGCTGTTCGGACAGCCGGTCGAAGAGGACTGGGTGCTCGTCCATATCGTCATCTGCTTGCTGGATGAGATCCGCGACCTCGCGACGCTGAGGCGATTTCATCAGACCATCCTGGGTCAGGACAAGCCGATCCTGGAGAATCAGGTTCCGAAGAGGCTGCCGCTGGATCCCCATTCCGAGGTGCCGATCCGCGCCGACGCCGCGTCGGCCGCCTACCGCCGCTGGCTGCGCGAAAGGGGCCTGCGTTATGGCGTCGTGGCCGGCAACGGTATCGGCGCACACTAGAGCCGGATGATTTCAGGTCGAATCGACCTGAAATCGGAATCCGCCTCTAGATCAAAGAGATAGAGCATGATGTCTGGACAAACGGTTTCCGTTTGTCCGTGAAAACCGCTTCACACTTTTCGGCACTATGCTCTAGTCATGGGCGCATTTTCGGACATGATTAATTGTGGATATGCGCGAAAGAAATCGCAGCCATTGTTAGCCGACCTTCGCCGTGGAAGTTTCGGACCTAAGCCCGAAGACCGGCTGCCAACAACGCCATGGGGACGTTGTCCAGGCGATCGCCGCCTCCAAGTAGGCAACCGGAAAAGACAAGAACATCCGGATGACGACAGGGCGGCATTGGACAGTTCTCGGACTGGAATGAGAGGATCAAGCGATGACGAATACCATTACGCGACGCACGGCAATCCTGGGCACGGCGGGCGCCCTGCTTCTGTCGGGGCTTGTACGCTCATTCGCGGATGTCCCAAAGACGCTGAAACTGGCTGTTATCCTGCAGGACCTGCCTGACGTCGGCTGGGACCGGACGCTGCTCGACGCGCTTGAGCAACTGAAACAGGAAAGGCCCGAGGGGCTGGAGATTGCATGGGAACATACCGATCCGCTGTACGGAGACGATGCTGAGAACGCCATGCGTTTCTACGCAGAGAGTGGTGAATACGACATCATCTGGGGCCATGGCACCTATTCGGACCAGGTCCAGAAGCTGAGTGTCGAGTTCCCCGACCTGATGTTTGTTGTCACCGGCTCCGGCAATCACCCAGCCGGGCCAAATCAATACTGGATCTACAAGCGGCTGCATGAGCCTTCCTACCTGCTTGGGATGCTGGCTGGCCATACCACCAAGACAGGCATGGTTGGCATCGTCGGCACCTTTCCAGCCAATGACGTCAACGACCAGATCAATGCGTTCTTCGAGGGTGCAAAGTCGATCAGGCCGGACATCCAGCATCGGCTTTCGTTCATCGGCTCGTGGTCCGACAATGCGCTGGCGGCTGAGCATGCCAATGTGCAGATCGCGGCCGGCGCCGACGTCGTTTTCATGCTGACCGACAATTTCAAACCCTGCCAGGAGCACAAGATCATGTGCTTCGCCAACATCAACGACCAGAGCAAGGTCGCGCCCGACGCCATTGCGTCCAGCGCCATCATCAGCTGGAAACCCGATCTCAACTGGATCATCGGCGAATGGCTGAAACACAAGGCCGGTGCGCAATTCAATGGCAACGCCGAACCGAAATGGTTTTCGATGGCCGAAGGCGGCACCGACATCGCACCCTATCATGATTTCGACGGCAAGATCCCGCAGGCGGTGAAGGGCGAAATATCTGCCAAGCGGCAGGAGATTCTTTCCGGCAAGTTTGTCGTTCCGCTCAACACCGCCGAGGTGAAGTAAGACACATCAACCAGGCAGCCCGGTGCGACCCAATGGAAGACCTGCTGAACGTTCAGAACCTTACCAAGCGATTTGGCAGCGTCATTGCCAATGACGGGGTTAATCTCGATATCCGCAAGGGTGAGATCCACTGCCTTTTCGGTGAAAACGGGGCAGGCAAGTCGACGCTGTCGTCCTGCCTCTACGGCTACTACAAAGCCGATAGCGGCGAGATACGCTTCAAGGGCGAGGTGGTGGAATTGAACTCTCCCGCCGATGCCTTGCGGTTAGGCATCGGCATGGTTCACCAGCATTTCGTGCTGGTGTCGAACTTCACCGTGCTCGAAAACATCATCGTCGGCAGTGCCGATGTCGGGTTGCTGCTGAGGAAGGCCGATGCCCGCCGCAGGGTTCTCGGCCTCTGCAGGGACTGCGGCATCGACATCGACCTCGATCGCGAACTCTGGCAATTGTCGGTCGGTGAACAGCAATGGGTGGAAATCCTCAAAGCGCTCTATTTCGGTGCCGAGCTGCTGATCCTGGACGAACCGACGGCGGTCCTGACGCCGCAGCAATCCGACCAGCTCTTCGTCATCCTTGATGGGATGCGCAAGCGTGGATTGTCGATTGTCCTGATCAGTCACAAGCTGCGCGAGGTGATGCAATCCGACAGGGTCACCATCCTGCGCAAAGGCAAGGTCGTCGCTACGGTGGACACCGCCAATACGACAGCCGAGGCGATTACCGCCCTCATGGTCGGGCACAAGGTGACGAAAAACGTCAGGGACAATTCCGTCACGCCGGCGGGAGAAATCCTCTCGGTCGAAAAGGTGTCGGCGGTTGGCGAATGGGGCGAGGATGTCCTCAAGGACGTGACGTTTACCGTCGCCGCCAACGAGGTTCTCGGGCTGGCTGGCGTTGCCGGCAACGGCCAGAAGGAACTGTTCGAGGTATTGATGGGAGTCCGCGCGCTTCAATCGGGCGGTTTCTCGCTGGAAGGAAGCCCGGTCACCGCGCCGACGTCTCGCCAGATTCTCGACAGCGGCGTGGGTTTCATTCCGGACGATCGTTTCCTCGAAGGGTTGATCCCGGAGTTCGGAACCGCCGAAAACCTTGTCCTCGGCTGGCAGCGATCGCCGGAATATTGTCGCGGTCCGTTCCTCGATCGCCGCAAACTGGCTGAGTTGGCGAGGCGCAAGATCGACGAATACAAGGTCGCGACCGCCTCGGCGGACCTCCCGGTGGAGCGACTGTCGGGGGGCAATGCGCAGCGTGTCATTCTTGCCCGCGAGTTCCAGCATGCGCGGCGGCTGTTGCTGGCCAACCAGCCGACGCGAGGGCTCGACGTTGCGGCCTCCGAATTCGTCTACGAGAAAATCCTGGAAAAGCGGGCCGCCGGCTTTGCGATCCTGCTCGCCTCAGAGGAACTCGAAGACCTGCTGCGCCTTTGCGATCGCATAGCGGTCATGTTCAAGGGCCGGATCATGGGCATCGTGCGACCCGAGGAGACCAGCCTCCTCGAACTTGGAATGATGATGGCAGGCGATGCCAGCCAGCTTACGCAGGGAATTCAATGATTTCATTTCAACGACGCTCGGGCAGCAGCCTGGGATGGAACGTCGTCTGCTATTCGGCGGCGATATCAGGTGCTCTCCTGGCTTCCGCTGTTTTGCTGAGGCTTTCCGGCGGCGATCCTGCAAGGGCCTTCACGGCCCTGATCGTCGGTGCATTCGGCAGCCAAGGCGCATTGCTCGGTTCGCTGGCGAAGGCAACCCCGCTGTTGCTTGTCGGGCTGGGCACGGTGTTCGCATTCAGGGCCAAGATCTGGAACATCGGCCAGGAGGGGCAGGTGTTCGCCGGCGCGATGGCCGCCTATTGGGTGAGTTTCTGGATAGCGCCATTGCCAGGCTGGCTGGCCGTCTGCACACTCGCGCTGGCCGGAATGGCGGGCGGCGGCGTGCTCGGCCTGTTGGCCGGCGCACTGAAAGCCAGGTTCGGCACCAGCGAGATCATTTCGACGGTGATGCTGAATTACGTCGTCATGTACCTGCTCGCCTACCTTCTCGATGGCGGCCCCTGGATGGCGACAGGCGTGACCGTATCCTATCACCAGTCGCCGCCCATCGATCCAAGTCTGGAGTGGCCGATCCTCTTGTCCGTTGGGGCGGGAAAGCTGCATGTCGGCTTCCTGTTCGCTCTCGCCGCCTCGGCATTCGCAGCGGTGCTGCTCGACAAGACGTCGCTGGGCTACGAAATCCGCGCGTTCGGCTCAAACCCGACCGCGCTGACGTTTCGCGGCACCAATGTGCGCCGGCTTCTGCTGACCGTCATGCTGATGTCGGGGGCCCTGGCGGGACTGGCTGGCGCCGGCGAGCTTTTCGGTGTCTCGCACCGGCTGCGTGCCGAGACGCTGCTTGGCATCGGCAGTTCGGGGATCGTCGTTGCCATGGTGGGAGGACTGCGCCCGAGCGGCGTGATGATCGCCGCCCTGTTCTTCGGCGCGCTGGAAAGCGGCACGATCTACATGCGGCTGAAGAGTGGCACGCCGGCAGGCCTGGTGTCGGCGATGGAAGGGCTGGTGCTTTTGTTCTTTCTCAGTGCCGCCGTCGCAACGCGCCTTCAGATCGTGAGGAGGGAAGTCCATGCTTGAGCTGCTGCAGGGCCCGCTTCTGATAAGCCTCCTGGCGGCGATGGTCCGCATTGCCACGCCATTGCTTTTTTCGGCAATGGGCGAACTCGTCACGCAGCGCGCGGGCATCTGGAACATCGCTGTCGAAGGCACCATGCTGATTGGCGCCATTGTCGCCTACATGGTTGCCTCAACAACCGGATCGCCTTGGCTGGCTCTGGCGATAGCCATCCTGGCCTGCGCCGCGAGCAGCCTGATCATGTCGTTCGTCACGATTGTTTTGAAGGCCGAGCAATTCGTAGCCGGCCTTGCCCTTAATCTCCTGGCATCGGGCGTGACGCTGTTCTGGTTCCAGGCCTATATTGGCGGTCGCGAGGCGCCGACCTTCATCGGCTTCGACCAGGTTCCGATCCCCTATCTGTCGGATATTCCGATCCTGGGGCCGGTGCTGTTTTCCCAACGCCTGCTGACCTATGTCAGCTTCCTGGTGCCCATCCTCGTCTGGTTTTTTCTCTACCGAACGAAATACGGCCTTGAGGTGCGCTGTGTCGGCGAAAATCCGAAGGCGCTTGACGTCAAGGGCCTGCACGTCGGCCTCAGGCAGTGCCTCGCGATCATGTTCGGCAGCATGATGTCCGGCTTCGGCGGCGCCTTCCTGATGCTTGGCTATTCGGACAAGTTCGTTCCCGATCTCATTGCCGGCCGCGGCTGGCTGGTCGTGGTCGCGATCATCGCCGGCAACTGGATGCCGTTCCGGATCGTTGGAGCGATCTTCATCTTCGCGTTTCTGGAGGCGTTGGGCATCCATGCGCAAGTGGTGGGGATTCCTGTCCCCCACCAGTTGTTCCTCGTCTTGCCCTATGTGGCGTCACTTGTGCTGCTTGCGGGCCTGCGGTCGCGCACCCATCAGCCCGTGGCGCTCGGCATTCCCTACAACAGGGAATAGACCCTGCTGCTCAACCCGCCGGACGGAAAGGCTTTGCTAGCGAAGCCGGGAAGTGCAGCGCCAGCATTTGCCGGTTTCGCGAGATCAGCACCAGAACGATGATTGTCGCGAGATAGGGCAGGGCCGAGAGCAGTTCGGACGGCACTTCCAGTCCGAGCGCCTGTCCCTGCAGCTGGAGGATCGTCATGCCGCCGAACAGCCAGGCGCCAAGCAGGATGCGCAGCGGGCGCCATGTGGCGAAAACCACCAGCGCCAGTGCGATCCAGCCTTTGCCGGCAGTCATGTTCTCGACCCAGAGCGGTGTGTAGGCGACGGACAGATAGGCGCCCGCCAGGCCAGCCATCGCCCCGCCAAACAACACGGCCATGTAGCGGATCCTGATCACGGGATAGCCGATCGCATGCGATGTCTGCGGTGACTCGCCGATCGTTCGCAAGATCAGCCCGGCCTTCGTGCGGTAGAGAAACCAGCTGATGGCAGCGAACATCACCAGAGCTAGGTAGACCATCGGATCGAAGCGGAAGAGCAACGGACCGATCAGCGGCAGATCGGACAGAACAGAGACGTTGATGCCGTGCAGCGCCTCGATAGGCTCGCTGCCGAAGCCGCGGCCAAGGAAGGCCGACACGCCGGAACCGAAGATGGCCAGCGCCAGTCCGGCCGCATACTGATTGGTGAGGAAGGTCAGTGCCAGAACGCCGAACAGCAGCGAGGCGGCGGCACCTGCCAGGGCGCCAGCAAGGATCGCAACCGGCATTGGATAGCCCGCTGTGACGGCCCAGAAAGCCAATGCCGCGCCCATCAGCATCATGCCTTCGATGCCAAGGTTGAGCACGCCGGACTTCTCCACCACGAGTTCACCGAGGGCAGCGAATATCAGCGGCGTGGCGGCGATGACGGTGCCGGTGAAGATGGCGATGATCAAATCCATCAGGCTGTCTCCAGCGCGTGCGTGTCTCGGGCCGGCCGTATCAGGCGGATGCGATAAAAAATGAAGAAGTCGGCGGCGAGCAGGAAGAACAGAAGGATGCCCTGGAAGATGCGCGTCAGCGCCGAGGGCAGGCCCAGCGTCATCTGCACGCCTTCGCCGCCGAGGAAAAGCAGCGACATCAACAGCCCGCCAAGCACGATGCCGAAGGCGTTCAGCCGGCCGATGAAGGCGACGATGATGGCCGCGAAACCGTAGCCGGGCGAAATCTGCGGCGAGAGCTGGCCGAGCGGCCCGGCGGCTTCCGCCATGCCGGCGATGCCGGCGGCCGCACCACCCGCCATCAGCCCGATCCAGACGGCGGCAGATTCGCGAAAGCCGGCATAGCGGGCGGCAAGCGGTGCCGCTCCGCTCACCGACATCTTGTAGCCAAGGAAGCTGCGGTCAGTGAACAGCCACATCACGAACACGGCGACGACGGTGATGAAGATCGAAGGGTTGAGCCGATAGGCCGGGTCGAAGGATTCGAACAGGGCGGCTGTCGGCAGAAGTGCCGTCTGCGGGTAGTTGAAACCGGCCGGATCGCGCCACGGTCCATGCACGAGATAGGACAGGAACAGCGTCGCGATGTAGGTCATCATCAGCGTGACCAGGATCTCGTTGGTGTTCATGCGGGCGCGCAGGAAGGCAGGGATCGCCGCCCATGCCATGCCGGCGCCCATGCCGGCAACGAACATCAACGGCAACAGCAGCACGCTGTCCGGGTTCGGCCAGAAAAGACCGACGCCGCTCGCCGCAATCGCGCCCATGGTGAACTGGCCCTCGGCGCCGATGTTCCAGACATTGGCGCGGAAGCCGATAGCCAGCCCACACGCAATGAGGATCAGCGGCGAAGCCTTGAGCAGCCATTCCGACAAACCGTTGAGGGAATTCAACGGCTCGACAAAGAAGGCGTAGAGCGTCGGCAGCGGATCGTGTCCGAGCGAGGCAAAAAAGATCGAGCCGACGACCAGCGTCAAAACCGACGCCAGCACCGGCGCCGCGACGCGCATTGTTGCCGAAGGCTCCGGCCTTTGTTCAATCCTGAAGCGCAACGTCGCCACTCCCAATTGCCATTTGATCCGTGCTCATCGTTCGACCGGTCATCAGCAGCCCGACCTCTTCGCGGTCGGTCGTCTTGCGTACCAGCGGCGGTGACACGCGCCCCTGGCAGATCACCAGAAGCCGGTCACAAATCTCGAACAGCTCGTCGAGTTCTTCGGAGACGACGAGCACCGCCGCGCCGGCGCGGCTGAGGTCGACGATGGTCTGGCGGATGAAGGCGCTGGCGCCGACATCGACGCCCCAGGTCGGCTGGGAGACAAGCAGAAGCTTCGGCTCGAGCGCGATCTCACGGCCGACGATGAATTTCTGCAGATTGCCGCCCGACAGGCTCTGTGCCGTCGAAGCCGGACCGTTGGCCTTGACCTTGAACCTGTCGATGATGCCAGCTGCGAAGGCGCTGGCTTTGCGCCGGTCGACCAGGCCGTTGCGGACGGTGCCGAAGCGATGGGCGGTCAGAACCGCGTTCTCCCACAGCGTATGCGACGGTACCGCGCCACGGCCCAGCCGTTCCTCGGGAACGAAGGCGAGACCGAGCTTGCGGCGCTCGTCGGCACGAAGGCGAGCGGCAGCGGTACCGCAAATCCTGATCGCGTCGTTGTTGTGATGCGTGCGTTCGCCGCTGAGCAAGGCGATAAGCTCCGCCTGGCCGTTTCCGGACACTCCCGCCAGGCCGACGATTTCCCCGCCATGAACGTTGAAGGAGACGTCCTTCAGATCCACGCCGAAATGGTCTCTTGCCTTGACCGAAAGGTTGTTGACCTCGAGCACTGGCTTCTCGCTCGGGGTCGGCGGGCTGACATGCATTTCCGGCAGCTTCGAGCCGACCATCATGCGGGCGAGCTCGAGCGAGGTCGTCTCTTTCGGCCGAGCGGTGCCGGTGACCTTGCCGTTGCGCAGCACGGTTGCGGTGTCACAGAGCTCCTGCACCTCGTCGAGCTTGTGGCTGATGTAGACGATGCTGCAGCCTTCAGCGGCGAGTTGTCGAAGCGTCTCGAACAGCTTGACCACCGCCTGTGGCGTCAGCACGGAAGTCGGCTCGTCGAGGATAAGAAGCTTGGGCGCCTGCAGCAGGCAGCGCACGATCTCGACGCGCTGCCGCTCGCCGACAGAGAGGTCATGCACCTGGCGATGCGGATCGATCGGCATACCGTAGCGAAGCGAAAGCTCGCGGATCTTGGCGGCAAGCGAGGGCAGATCGAAGGCGCTGCTTGCCGAGAGCGCAATGTTCTCGACCACTGAAACGGATTCGAACAGCGCGAAGTGCTGGTAGACCATCTCGATGCCGAGCGCGCGCGACGTCGCCGGGTTGTGCGCCGCGATCGGATTGCCGTCGCAGAAGATCTCGCCGGAATCGGCCTGCGCCGCGCCATAGATGATCTTCATCAGGGTCGATTTGCCGGCGCCGTTTTCGCCCAGCACGGCGTGGATTTCGCCGGGCTGGATAGACAGCGAGACGTCGTCATTGGCGACGACGCCGGGATAGCGCTTGCAGATGTTGCGCAGTTCTAGACGCGGATGCATGGCGGGTCCTGCCGTGGCGTGAAGCGAGGTTGGACGGGAACCAGGCAGGGAGACGCCGAAGGTCGGTCTCGGCGCCTCCCTGGTTCTTTGATGGCATTCAGCTCAGCTTGCCGATCATGCCTTTGACGAACCAGTTCATGCCGCGAACATCGTCATCGGCCAGGACGGAGCCTGCAGCGACCTTGAGGTTGCCGGCCTGGTCCTTCAACTCGCCGCCATAGGGGTGCACCTTGCCGCTGCCGATGTCGGCCTCGAGCTGCTTCAGCTTGGCCTTGGTGTCGGCCGGTATGCCGTCATTGTAGGGCGCCATCTTCACGACGCCCGCCGCCAGTCCATCCCAGCGCACTTCCGGCTTCCAGGTGCCGGCGGCGACGGCCTTGGCGGCGCCGACATAGTCGCTGGTCCAGTCGAGGACAAAGGACGTCAGCTGTTTGCCCGAAGCGAACTTGGCCATGTCGCTGGCGTAGCCTATCGACCAGGCGCCGCCTTCACCCGCGACCTGGACGCCCGTCGCCGTGTCGGTCATCGAGCAGATGACATCGCAGCCTTGCGAAAGCAGCGTCTTGGCGGCCTCCTTCTCTTTGCCCGGATCGAACCAGGAATTGAGGAAGATGGCGTTGCAAGTGGCGTTCGGATTGACGCTTTGCGCACCGAGCAGCAGCGCGTTGGCCGGGCCGACGATATCCGGAATTGGAAAGCCGCCGATGAAACCAATCTTGCCGGATTTCGACATGTAGCCGCCCGCCGCGCCGGCGACGAAAGTGCCCTCGTAATATTTGGCTTCAAAGGTACCCAGATTGGCAAGGTGGACGATGCCGGAGCAATGTTCGAAAGCCACCTTGGGGAACCGCGGCGCCACTTTCTGCATGGGCGTTCCGTGCGAAAAGCTGGTGCCGAAGATCAGTTTGTTGCCGGCGCTGGCCAGCTCGCGGAAAATGCGCTCCGCATCCTGCGGCATGAAGATGTTGTCGATGACGGTGAGTTCGGCCTTGTCGCCGAACGCGGCTTTGATCGCCTCGACGCCAAGGCTGTGCTGCTTGGTCCAGCCGATTTCGGCGATCGGCGAGACGTAGACGACGCCGATCTTGAGCACCTCTTGAGCCTTGGCGACCGTGCTCAGCCCTCCAGCACCGAGCGCAGCACCCAGCGCACCGCTGTATTTCAGGAATCCGCGTCTTGTCAGGTCGTTCATGTCGGTAACCCTCTGTTGGTTTTTTTGGTTGATGCCCGGCTTGTCGATGCCCGGTCTTTGTTAGGGAGATGGACGTGCGCGTGCGCCGCGCCGTCGCCATTCCCGGATGGTTTTGCCTGCCTCAATCCAGCCGATATCGTTGCTCCGTCGGCCTTGCCGTCGAGATAGGGTGCGAGCGCTTCGGCAGGCGTCATCTCCGGAAACACCTCGCGATCCATGATGTAGCCGCGCACCACGGTGCGGTGATGCGTGTCGATCAGGTCCATGGCCTGTTTCAGGCGGCCCTTTTCCAGGAGGTCGACGACCCTCGAATGATCGTCGAGCAGATTGCAATAGTCGAAATCGGCTGAAATGAGCGAGCGCAGCAGCGTCGTGCGGCGCACGAGCTGGGCATGGATTTCCTGCATCACCTTGTTGCGGCTAAGGCGCACGAACACCGTGTGGAATTCCTGGCCGAGCACGTCGGCCAGCGCATCGTTGCCGGCGGCGACTGCCTGGCGCTGGCGTTCGACATGCTGGCGCAGCTCGGCCCATCCGGCGGGGCCAAGGCGATCGCTGAGCTGGGCCGCCACCCCCTGTTCGACAAGGGTCAGCGCGTCGTAAATCTCCATTGCCTCCTGCATGCTTGGCCTGGCGACGAAGGCGCCGCGGTTGCGCTCGATCTGCGCCAGCCCGTCATCGGCGAGCCGTATCAGGGCCTGACGCACCACGATGCGGCTGACATCGAATATCTCGGCAAGCTCGCGCTCGCCGAGCTTGCAGCCGGGCACCAGCCGATGGTCGATGATGGCGCGGGTCAGCGTGTCCGCGATCGTCTGGGAGCGGCTGCTCAAGGCACGGTTCTCCGCCTTTGCGACGACATGATCAGCAGGCTTTCCATGATGAAGACATGACGCTTCGGGATGTGCCATATCCCAGGTTCAGGTTTTCCATATCGGAATTCAATCATCATAGTCTGTCAACACAAAAAATGATTTTGGCTGACAAAAAATCATTGATTGGTATCCAATCTTGTGATTTCGTCATTGCGAAAGGTCAGGCTAGGTTCGTGGTGAAGGGCTAGCCGAGTTGGGAGGGATGCCGATGGCAACCCGTTGCGTCGACCGCGAGCTTCTGAACGACTGGCATATCGTCGCCGACCAGGAATCGCTCAGCCAGGATGTGCCCTTTTCGACCCGTCTGCTTGGGGTCGATCTCGTCGTTCGAAAACATTCAAACAAGATCGAAGTCGTTCGCAACGATACCGGCGACGTGTTGAAGAGCGCCGAGCGCTATGGCTTCGTCTGGACCTGTCTGGACAAACCCTGGCGCGACATCATCTACATCCCCGAGGCCAACGAGGCGGATCGACATCTGGTCAGCGGCGGCTCGATCGCGGTCAAGGTGTCGGGCCTTCGCGCCGTCGAGAATTTTCTCGACATGGGGCATTTCCCCTTCATCCACACAGGCTGGCTCGGCGAGGAGCCGCATACCGAGGTCGTGCCTTACAAGGTGGAAATCACGCCCCAGGACGAGGTGCTGGCGACCGAATGCAAATTCTACCAGCCCATCGCGTCGCCGACCGCGAAGGAAGGGTTCGTCGTCGAGTACATCTACAAGGTGATCCGGCCCTATACGGTGGCGCTCTACAAGAGCAATCCGATCCAGAAGGGGAGGCTGGATGTCATCACGCTGTTCGTGCAGCCGGTCGACGAGGAGAACTGCGTCGCGCATCCCTATCTCTGCTACCTCAAGGAGGGCATGGACGCGGCGACGGTGCGCAGTTTCATGCAATTGATCTTCGCGCAGGACAAGCCGATCCTGGAAAACCAGGTCCCCAAGCGCCTGCCGCTCGATCCGCGCGCCGAGACGCCGATCCGCGCCGATGCCGTCTCGGTTTCCTATCGGCGCTGGCTGCGTGACAGGGCGGTCACCTATGGTGCGATACCGGCACAGATCTGATGACGTCCGAGGGTATTTGAAGGGATAACATGATGACGAAATGCGCTGATCCCGTGATCCTCAATCTCTGGCATCCCGTGGGCGCCATCGCGGAAGCTGCTCCCGGCGCCGTCCAGGAGACCGTTCTGCTCGAGGAGCGCCTCAGCTTTGCGGTGGACGCGGATGGCGAGCCCGTCGTCTGGCGCTCGCGTTCCGATGTGCAAAGGGCTGACCATATTCCACCCGCCGACAGGCTGCCTGCAATAAGCGCCTATGGCTATGTCTGGACCTCGCTCGGGTCGCCGCCGGCCGAGCTGTTCCCGATCCCCGAATATCAAGAGCCGGACCGCCGCAAGCTCAATGCGGCAACGTTCGGCGTCAACGTCTCGGCGCCGCGCGCCATCGAGAACTTTCTCGACATGGGCCACTTCCCCTATGTGCATACCGACATACTCGGCGTCGAGCCGCATACCGAAGTCAAGGAATACGACGTCGAGATCTCCGTCGATCGCGACGAGATCCTGGCCACGCGCTGCCGCTTCTTCCAGCCGATGGCGTCGACGGCGTCCGATGGCGGCGCCGACGTCGACTACGTCTATCGCGTGCCGCATCCCTATTGCTCGGTGCTCTATAAATCGAGCCCGGTCGACGAGACCCGGCGCGATGTCATCGCCGTCTTCCTGCAGCCGGTCGACCAGGAGCATGTGCGCGCCCACATGCTGCTTTGCGTGCTCGACGAAGACAATGAAGACAAGGTGATCAAGCGTTTCCAGCAGACGATCTTCGGCCAGGACAAGCCGATCCTGGAAAACCAGGTGCCGAAGCGCCTGCCGCTCGATCCGCGCGCCGAGACGCCGATCCGCGCTGACAAGTCGGCCATCGCCTACCGGCGCTGGCTCAGCCAGAAGGGCGTGACCTACGGGGTCATCCCGGCTGCAGCCTGACAGACATTTTGGAGACGATTGATGTTGGAAGAAGCCAGAAGCCGGTGGCATCCGATCGCCGCTGCCCATGATTTGCCGTTTCGCCACGTTTTCCACGGCCAGTTGCTGGGCCGGGAATTCGCCGTGTGGCGGGCCGATGACGGTTACGTCAACATCTGGGAGAACCGCTGCCTGCATCGCGGCGTCAGGCTGTCGATCGGCATCAATGACGGGCGCGAACTGAAATGCCAGTATCACGGCTGGCGTTATTCGAACCGCACCGCTGGCTGCACCTATATCCCGGCTCATCCGGCCGATGCACCCGCCCGCACCATCACCAACCGCACGTTTCCGGCGGTCGAACGTTATGGCTTGGTCTGGTCCTCGGAAGAGCCGCGCGGGGAGGTGCCTGAGATTGCCGGCCTCGCCGAAGGCAAGCTCGTCGCCTTGCGCGGCATCGCGGTCAACGCGCCGGCCGACAAGGTCGTCGAGAGGCTGAGAGCCTATCGCTTTCAACCCAACGGAGCGATCGATGGCGAGGGCGCCGACATTCTCGTCGAAGCCGCCCAGGATTTCGCTGTGGCGCTTCGCTCGCGAGCCAGCGGCGCCGAGACGCAGGGCGTTTTCTTCGTGCAGCCGGTCGATTCCAACCGTTCGGTGATCCGCGGCGTGCTCGATCAGGAGGCCGAGGGCGCCGCGCGCATTGCCATTCTGCGTCACCACAATGAGCGGCTTTCCAAGCTGCGCGACGAGGTCGAGCGCGACGTGGCGAACGCGCCGGCGCCGGCGCCGCTCGAGCCGGTCTACGAACGGGTCTCGGCCGAACTCGCCGAAATGCCTGAGGTGACCACGCATGGCCGCAAGGCTGCGCTGCGTGTCAGCGTGGCCAGAAAATGGCAGACCGCTGACGGGATCGCAGGCTTCGAGCTTCGTCCGATCAAGGGCATCCTGCCGACGTTCCAGCCTGGAGCCCATATCGACGTCCACATGCCCAATGGCGAGATCAGGCAGTATTCGATCACCAACGGTCCCGGTGAAACCGACAGCTTCACCATCGGCGTCAAGCTGGAACGGGACTCCAAGGGTGGCTCGAAATGCATGCATGAGACGGTGCGAGAGGGCGACGTGCTGGCGATTTCCGAGCCACGCAACAACTTCCCGCTGCGCCGCGATGCGATCAAGACGCTGTTCGTCGCAGGCGGCATCGGCATCACGCCGCTGCTCGCCATGGCGCAGGCGCTGAAGAACCAGGAGCTTGCGCACGAGCTGCATTATTTCGCGCAAGGCGAGGAACACCTCGCCTTTGCCGATCGGCTGAAGCATCTCGGCGATGCGCTGAAGCCGCATCTCGGCCTCTCGCCCGACGCGACCGGCGCCGAGCTTCGACAACTGCTCGCCGGTTATCGCAATGGCATGCATCTCTACATCTGCGGCCCGGGACCGATGCTGGAAGCCGCGCGCAAGATCGCGGCCGAGCAGGGCTGGCCGGATAGCGCCGTCCATTTCGAGTACTTCAAGAACACCAACAAGATCGACGACAGTTCGAGCTTCGAGGTCGCGCTGGCGCGCTCCTGCGTCACGCTTCAGGTGCCGGCGGGCAAGACGATCATGCAGGTCATGCGCGAAAGCGGCATCGATGTTCCGTCGTCTTGCGAGCAAGGCGCCTGCGGCACTTGCGTGGCGACGGTGATCGAGGGCGAACCGGACCATCAGGACGTCTACCTCAACGATGCCGAGAGGAAGGCCGGAACCAAGATCATGACCTGCGTTTCGCGCGCCAAATCGGCACGCCTCGTGCTGGACATCTAACTGTTTGTTTTACGCAATTCCGGACGGAAAACCGTTACACACGTTTCCTGGAATTGCTTTAGGAGCCGCCGATGATCACGCTTTACGACTACGAACTGTCGGGCAATTGCTACAAGCTGCGGCTGCTGATGAGTTTTCTCGGCATCGACTACAAGACCGTGCCGGTCGACTTCTACCCCGGCCGCGAACACAAGTCGGAATGGTTCCTGAAACTCAATCCGCTTGGCCAGCTGCCGGTCATCGAGGATGAAGAGCTGATCTTGCGCGATGCCCAAGCGATCCTTGTCTATCTCGCCTCGAAATACGATCCGTCGGGCACCTGGTATCCGCGGGACAATCCCGCTCTGCTGGGCGAGATCAGCCAGTGGCTGGCCTTTGCAGACGGTATCACTTCGACGGCGTCGGCCGCCCGCCTGCACGATGCGCTGTTTTATGACTTCGATATCGACGCCGCGCGTGCCGGCGCGCATCGCCTTTTCCGTATCCTCGACGAGCATCTGTGGTTCGGCGAACAGCAGGGCCGCAACTGGATCTGTTCGGCCAGTCACCCGACCATCGCCGACATCGCCTGTTTTCCTTACATCATCCTGTCGGAGGAAGGCGGTGTTCCGCGCCAGGACTATCCGGCTATTCGGCGCTGGTGCGACCGTGTCAAGCGCATCAAGGGCTTCACCGTCATGTCGGGTGTGTTTCCCGCCGGCCCCGGCAAGATCGCCGCATAGTCTGATCATAAGCGCCGCGTTCTGGCCCGGCAAAATAGAGATTTGGGAGAGAAAAAGAATGAAAACCCGCGCCGCTGTCGCTGTCGCCGCCGGAAAGCCGCTGGAGATCATGGAGGTCGACCTCGAGGGCCCGCGCGAGGGCGAAGTGCTGGTCGAGATCAAGGCGACAGGCATTTGCCACACCGACGAATTCACACTGTCGGGCGCCGATCCGGAAGGTCTGTTTCCGGCCATCCTCGGCCATGAAGGCGCCGGCGTGGTGGTCGATGTCGGCAAGGGTGTCACCTCGCTCAAGAAGGGCGACCACGTCATCCCGCTCTATACGCCCGAATGCCGCCAGTGCCCGTCCTGCCTGTCGAGAAAGACGAACCTCTGCACGGCGATCCGCGCCACGCAGGGCCAGGGCCTGATGCCCGATGGTTCGTCGCGCTTCTCGATCGGCAAGGACAAGATCTTTCACTATATGGGCTGCTCGACCTTCTCCAACTTCACCGTGCTGCCCGAGATCGCACTGGCCAAGGTCAACCCCGACGCGCCCTTCGACAAGATCTGCTACATCGGCTGCGGCGTCACCACCGGCATCGGTGCCGTGATCAACACCGCCAAGGTCGAGATCGGCGCCACCGCGGTCGTCTTCGGCCTCGGCGGCATCGGCCTCAACGTCATCCAGGGCCTGAAACTTGCCGGCGCCGACATGATCATCGGCGTCGATTTGAACAACGACAAGAAGGAGTGGGGCGAGCGCTTCGGCATGACGCATTTCGTCAATCCGAAGGAGATCGACGGCGATGTCGTGCCCTACCTCGTCAACATGACCAAGCGTGGCGCCGACCAGATCGGCGGCGCCGACTACACATTCGACTGCACGGGCAGCACCAAGGTGATGCGTCAGGCGCTGGAAGCCTCGCATCGCGGCTGGGGCAAGTCGGTGGTCATCGGCGTTGCCGGCGCCGGCCAGGAGATCTCGACCAGGCCGTTCCAGCTGGTCACCGGCCGCACCTGGATGGGCACCGCCTTCGGCGGCGCGCGCGGCCGCACCGATGTGCCGAAGATCGTCGACTGGTACATGGACGGCAAGATCCAAATCGACCCTATGATCACCCACACGCTCAAGCTCGAGGACATCAACAAGGGTTTCGATCTCATGCATGCCGGGGAGAGCATTCGCAGCGTCGTGGTTTACTGACCGGCTCACACGACACGCCCGCGTCGAAGGCTCTGTGTTCCCAAAATACCGTGCCTCCCCGACATCGGGCGTTAGGCCGGCGGCGCGACTGACATTCCGGATGTCCGCGCCGCCGGTCGGTTCGACCCCACCTGATCCGCCCGGGTTGCCGCGATCATGGTCGATGCCGTAGACACCGGCCCATTGGCGTTTGAAATCCGTGGAGAGGGAATATGCCGGAACCCATGAAGACCATCTCCCAGGCAAAATCCCATGGCGGAGTGCAGGGCATCTATTCGCACCTGTCGACGAGTTGCTGCTGCGACATGACATTTGCCGTTTTCGTGCCTCCACAGGCCCGGGAAACGCCTTGCCCCGTGGTGTGGTATTTGTCGGGACTGACCTGCACCCATCAAAATGTCATGGACAAAGGCGAATACAGGCGCATGGCCGCCGAACTTGGCCTGATCGTCGTCTGTCCAGACACCAGTCCGCGCGGCGCCGACATCCCTGATGACAAGGACAATTGGCAGTTTGGCGGCGGCGCCGGCTTTTATCTTGATGCAACGCAGGAGCCTTATGCGAAGAACTACCGGATGTATTCCTACCTCGTCGAGGAACTATCCACGCTGATCGCCGCTAATTTTCCGGCAGACATGTCGCGCCAAGCCATAACGGGCCATTCGATGGGCGGACACGGCGCGCTGACGATTGCTTTGAAAAACCCGCAGCGGTTCAGGAGTTGCTCGGCATTTGCGCCGATCGTGCAGCCAAGCGCTGCCGGCTGGTCAAGGCCGGCTTTCGAAAAATATCTCGGCACGGATGAGGCCTCGTGGCGGGCCTACGACGCTACTTCGCTTGTTGAAGACGGGCGCCGCTTCCCGGAATTTCTCGTCGATCAGGGAACATCGGACGGGTTCCTGAATGACGGGCTGAGACCCTGGCTTTTGGAGGCGGCCTGCGCCAAAGCCGGCATTCCGCTGACGTTGCGCATGCAAGACGGATACGACCATTCGTATTTCTTCATTTCGACATTCATGGACGACCATTTGAGATGGCATGCGGAACGGCTTGCATAGGTCGAGGTCCGAGCGATGCAATCGGATTAATCCTCGTCCAAGCGAGGAACGCGTTACTCTTTCTCGTCTCTACCGGGGCGAGGAACACGATGGCGCCGCATTGAAATTATTGAACAATTTCAACCGGAAGCGCTACCAACGCGTATAAATTTTTAGCCATTTCAATGGTTTAACTGGATTTTGGTAGCGGGAGAGGGACTTGAACCCCCGACCCCAGGATTATGATTCCCGTGCTCTAACCAACTGAGCTACCCCGCCAGGGCGGCGAAAGACCCGAAATCCGCCTCAAATCGAAAGGCATGTCGGGGGCGTTCGCCAAGGTCGCGCGGATATAAGGTTGGGAGGGCGAGCCTGTCAAGCTTCGAAGCAACCGGCTTGCCGGCTTATCGTCATTATCGAAAAGCTTTGCCGCGGCGACATTTGGTTGTCGCCGCCGGGGTTGAGTTCGAAGGGGCACGTCGCTATGTCTCGGCCACGAGTTTTTAGAGTTTGAAACAGATGAAGCCGCGCATAGCAGTCCTCGGTTGCGGATACTGGGGCAGCAACCACATCCGCACTCTCAAGGCGCTCGGCGCGCTGCACGCGGTCTCCGATACCAACCGGGCCCGCGCGGAAGGCTTTGCCAGCGAGCAGGACTGCCTGGCGATCGAGCCGGACCAGCTGTTCGTCCGCGACGATATCGACGCCATCGTCATGGCGCTGCCGCCGCAATTCCATGCCGACCTTGCGGTACGTGCCGTCGAGAACGGCAAGGACGTGCTGGTGGAAAAGCCGATCGCGCTGACGGTGGCGGATGCCGAGCGTGCGGTGCAGGCGGCCAAGGATAATGGCCGCGTCTTCATGGTCGGCCATGTCCTGCGGTTCCACCCCGCCTTCGAGACGCTGAAGGGGCTGATCGACAAGGGCGAACTCGGGGAGGTCCGCTATATCCACTCTCACCGGCTCGGCCTCGGCAAGTTCCACACAGAGAACGACGCGCTGTGGGACCTGGCGCCGCACGATCTGTCGATGATCCTGGCGATCACCGGCACAGAGCCGATCGAGGTGCGCGGCGAGGGGGCCGCCCTGCTCGACAATCTCAGCGACTTCGCGCATCTGCACATGCGCTTCCCCAACGGCCTGCGCAGCCATCTCTTCACCTCGCGTCTCAATCCCTATCGCGAGCGGCGGCTGACCGTGGTCGGCACCAAGGCAATGGCGGTGTTCGACGACGTCGAGCCATGGGAACGCAAGCTGGCCGTCTACCGCCACGCGGTGTGGCAGGACAGCGGCCAATGGGCCTTCACCACCAATGAGCCGTCCTATGTCGCGGTTGCCCAGGGCATGCCGCTGACGCGCGAGCTGGAGCATTTCATCCAGTGCATCGAGACGCGTGCCGAACCGCGTACCAGCGGCGAGGAAGCGATCCGGGTGCTGCGCATCCTGACCGCCGGCACGGTCACCCACACCAAGTCGAATTCCTGAAGCGCGGATTATTCGGCAGGAAACTTATTCCGCGGGAATCTGGGCCGGCCGGGCGGCAAGCCGGGTCAGCATGGCCTCGGCCTCGGCGCCACGCTCCGAACGCTCGATGAAGCCGCCGCCGAACACGCGGGCCTCGTTGCCGTCATCGGAGTAGAGCACGCAGGCCTGGCCCGGCGCGATGCCGGACTCGCCGTCTACCAGCTCCACCCATGTGGCACCGGCACGATGATGCAGCACGGCCGGGCGCGGCGGCCGCGTCGAGCGGACCTTGGCGAACAGTTCCAGGCCGCCGGCAGGGACGTCTGTGAGCGGTCCGTCGCCCAGCCAGTTCATATTGCGTAGATAGATCTTGTGCGTCTCCAGCGCCTCGCGCGGGCCAACCACGACGCGAGCCCGGTCGGCATCGAGATGGACGACGTAAAGCGGCTCGCCGGAAGCGATGCCGATGCCACGGCGCTGGCCGATCGTGTAGCGCAGGATGCCCTCATGGCGGCCGAGCACGCGACCGTCGATGTGGACGATGTCGCCCGGATTGGCCGCAGTTGGCTTCAGCTTGGCGATGATGTCGGAATACTTGCCCTGCGGCACGAAGCAGATGTCCTGGCTGTCCTGCTTGGCGGCAACCGCCAGCCCCATCTCCTCGGCGATGGCGCGAACCTGAGGCTTCGACAGGCCGCCGAGGGGAAAGCGCAGATAATCGATCTGCGCCTGCGTGGTGGCGAACAGGAAATAGCTCTGGTCACGGTCGGCGTCGACCGGACGGTAGAGCGCGCGCTGGGCGCCATTGGCGCCGGAACGGATGTAGTGGCCGGTGGCCAGCGCGTCGGCGCCGAGCTCCTTGGCGGTGGCCAGGAGGTCGGCGAACTTCACCGTCTGGTTGCAGGAAACGCACGGGATCGGCGTCTCGCCGGCGACGTAGCTTTCGGCGAAGGGATCGATGACCGCCTTGCGGAAGCGTTCCTCGTAGTCGAGCACATAATGGGGGATGCCGAGCGTCTCGGAGACACGGCGGGCATCGTCGATGTCCTGCCCCGCGCAGCATGAGCCGGCCCGGTGCGTCGCCGCGCCGTGGTCGTAGAGCTGCAAGGTGACGCCGACGACGTCGTAGCCCTCGCGTTTCAGCAGGCCGGCGACGACCGATGAATCGACACCGCCGGACATGGCGACGACGATGCGGGTGTTTTCGGGACGTCCGGGAAGATCGAGACTGTTCATGATGCTTTCGTTCTGCGCGGCGCCTCAATGCCAATGTCGAGAATATAGGTCAAGCTTTACCGGCGCGCCAGCGTGCAGGGCGATTCACCGTTTGTGGCCGATCTTCGCCAATGGATGCATTTTCCCCCGGCAAATCAGGGTTTGCGGGCAGATGTTTCAAATGCCGGCGAAAAGACTAACGCGGCGTTCATGATCCTTACCTAGTCATTAGGGTCTGCTTAGGCAATTTTTAAAGCTGTGGCGGTAACGTGGCGGGGATTGGGTCTTTGAGTTTTTTGTAGAGAGTACGATGACCGATCTGGTTAGACCGAGAGTCAAATATGTTATCGGGCCTGACGGCAGCCCTCTTACGATTGCCGATCTGCCGCCGACCAATACACGTCGCTGGGTTATCCGGCGTAAGGCGGAAGTGGTTGCGGCCGTGCGCGGCGGGCTTTTGAGCCTGGACGAGGCATGCCAACGCTACAAGCTCACCACCGAGGAATTCCTGTCCTGGCAGGCGTCGATCGACGAATACGGCCTTGCCGGGCTGCGCACGACACGCATCCAGCAATACCGGCACTGACCATTGCGAATTTAGATGAAGGGCGCGGCTAACCCCGCGCCCTTCTGTTTTTCACGGTCACCGTTCCGCTCAGAGCGACAGCACAACCTTGCCGATCGGCTTGGTGGCAAGGAAGGCGTGAGCGGCCCCAGCCTGGTCCAGTGGGAAGCTCTTCGCCACATGGACGGTGAGCTTGTGGGCATCGATCAACCGAGCCAGTTCCAGCAGGCCCTCCCTGTCGGGCACGACCGACATACGCTCGACCCGAATATCGCGCGCACTGGCCTGCGCCCTGGTGTCGTCGCTGACATCGAGCAATGACACCAGCACGCCGCCACGTTTGAGCACCTTCAGTGAGCGTTGGGCGTGGTCGCCGCCCATTGGATCCAGCACCAGATCGATGTCGCGAACATGTTCGGTGAAATCGCCCTTGGTGTAGTCGATGACCTCGTCGGCGCCGAGGTTGCGGACGAAATCGAGCTTGCCCGGGCTGGCCGTGGCGACGACGTAGGCGCCGCGCGCCTTGGCGATCTGCACCGCCAGATGACCGACGCCGCCGGCTCCCGCATGCACCAATACGCGCTGCCCCGATTTCAGCCCGCCGTGGCGAACAAGCCCTTGCCAGGCGGTGAGGCCGGCCAGCGGCAAGGCGCCTGCCTCGAGGTGGCCCGCGCCCTTCGGCTTCAGTGTGATTTGATCGGCAGGTACGGCAACCAACTCGGCATAGGCGGCGGCCTGCTTGGGAAAGCGCGGCATCCCGAACACCTCGTCGCCGATCTTGAAGCCGGTGACGCCGGCGCCGAGTGCTTCGACAGTTCCCGAGATATCCCAACCCAGGATGAAGGGCGGCTCGCCGAGCAAGGGGTAGTAGCCGGCACGGACGGCGCCATCGACCGGATTGATGCCCGCGGCCTTGACACCGACCAGCACTTCGCCGGCCTCTGGCGTGGGATCGGGCTGATCGGCGATGACAAGGACGTCGGGTCCGCCGACGGAATTCTGGATAGCGGCACGCATTGAGATATCTCCTGCTCGGTTGATGCCACTATCATTTGGATAGTAATAGTCCCTTGTCCAGTATGTACCTTTCTGATACATACGCACCTCATGGATAGTGAAGATGATTGCGGTTTCGGCTATGACGCGTTCCGGCGAACGTGTCCTTCGCACACGGTGCTGGAGATGCTGGCCAGCAAATGGGTCTATCTGGTGGTTTGCGCGCTGCGCAAAGGCCGGCTGCGCAATGGCGAGCTTGCCCGGAAGCTTGACGGCATCACGCCGAAGATGCTGACCCAGACGCTGCGCGTGCTCGAGCGCGACGGATTGGTACGGCGCGAGATCTTTCCGGTCATTCCGCCGCGCGTCGAATATGAATTGACCGAGCTCGGTCAGAACCTGGCGGGACTGCTTACCCAGATCAGGTCATGGGCGGAGCAGCATGCGCCGGATATCAAGGATGCCCGTGCAAGGGCAATTGCCGAGAATGAAGGGGATTGGGCCGCGTAGGGCGGTTTTCATTCTTCTGGGCGTATTCCGCCGGGCCGCAAGCCGCGACAATGCGCCAGTCCGATGGCGAGCGTTGACGTCGCCAAGGGCAGGGTTTTAGCCGATCATGGCGCTGCGGCCACCGACTTCGGCTTCGCGGATCTTCGTGTCGCGCGATTCCAGCATTTCCGCTTTGGAAAGCTCCGCTTCAGCTTCGCCGAGTAATGATTCGGCGGCGCTTCGCTGCTGGGCGAGGTCGCTTTGGGAATTCCTGAGATTGTCGCGGCGCAGGCGAGCCGCCTTGGCGAAGGTCGGATAGGCGAAATGGTTGATGTCGGTGATGCCGGCCTTCTTTTCCTCGGCGGTAATCTGAAGCTCCAGCTCGACGGCCATGCGTTCGAACTCGGCGATCATCATGTCGAGCTGCAGCAGCTGCCGCCGCTTCTCATTCACCTGAAACTGTTTCAGCCGAACGAGGTTTTCACGTGACTTCATGATTCGGTACTCCCGGAAACGCACACCCGCACTTATCGTCCAAACCACCTGGAAACGCCCAGGCCGCACCCGTGTCCACCGGCTTTCCCCCAACTATGGGAAACAAAACCCTAAAGTTTTTTGCCGGCGGTAACCATTCGTTTACGGGCATTGTTAATCATACGGGTCAGGACTTAAGGCCGGGTAAAAATTCCGGCCCCCGATGCGGAAGCGACGTCGATGAGTCCCTGGAGTCGCTTAGTCCAGGTTGTTAATGTGTTGCATTAGGAATTTGGTTCTGAGATTCGTTATTAGATTCAAGAGGGTGTAGAAAGAGGTTAAAAAATCTGGTACCGTCATGGACGGGAAATTAGGATTTGTTAACCATTCAATGGCAGCCTCTGCACAAGGCAACCACTGCTCCGGGTCCGGACGGGTCGTGAAATGGTCCGGCAGCAGAAAAGGGGAATAAAATGCGTGTTCTGCTGATAGAAGATGACAGTGCAACCGCACAAAGCATCGAACTGATGCTGAAATCGGAAAGTTTCAACGTCTACACGACCGATCTCGGTGAAGAGGGCGTCGATCTAGGCAAGCTCTACGACTACGATATCATTCTTCTCGACCTCAACCTGCCTGACATGTCAGGCTACGAGGTCTTGAGAACGCTTCGCCTTTCCAAGGTCAAAACACCTATTCTCATCCTCTCCGGCATGGCCGGCATCGAGGACAAGGTGCGCGGCCTCGGCTTCGGCGCAGACGACTACATGACCAAGCCATTCCACAAGGACGAGCTGGTTGCCCGCATTCATGCCATCGTGCGGCGTTCCAAGGGCCACGCCCAGTCGGTCATCACCACCGGCGACCTGGTGGTCAACCTCGATGCCAAGACAGTCGAAGTGGGCGGCCAGCGCGTGCACCTGACCGGCAAGGAATACCAGATGCTGGAGTTGCTCTCGCTACGCAAGGGCACCACGTTGACCAAGGAAATGTTCCTCAACCACCTCTATGGCGGCATGGACGAGCCTGAGCTGAAAATCATCGACGTCTTCATCTGCAAGCTGCGCAAAAAGCTCGACGCGGCATCGGGCGGTCAGAACTACATCGAAACGGTCTGGGGTCGCGGCTATGTGCTGCGCGAACCGGAAGACATTCGCGTCAGCGCCTGAGCGACGAATCGTTCGAATCTTTTCAATAAAAAACCCGGCTTCGGCCGGGTTTTTGCATGATGGGCTGGTAACGGTCTGCTTTTGGGCTTCCGAGCAGAAGACCGTCACGCACTTTTTCTGGAGTTGCTCAAGGATGCCGAATCAGGTGCGCTCTTCAAGGTGCGAAAGCGCTCGAGCAGCTGCGGGCGGTTGAACGGCTTCAAGAGATAGCCCTGGGCGCCGGCTCGCTTGGCCCGCATGATCGAAGCAATATCGAGCTCGACCAGGGAAATCAGGATCTGCGGCCTTATCGGGCTCTCCATGGCGCGGACGCGACGGATGAGATCGACCGCCGGTACGTCGGGCAAGGCGCCATCGACGACGATGATGTCGGGCATGTCGGTGGCGCACATCTCCAGCGCGTCAAGTCCGCTGGCGGCCTCGATGACAATCATTTCGGAGCCGCCCAGGATACGTTTTGCAACCTTCCTGATAACGCTTGAATCGTCGACGAACATGCAGCGTTTCATTTCCGGGTCCTCTTTGCCTTCTGGCGGTCCGGTAGCGTCGGGGGCATCCAGGACGCACCATAGGCCAATCTGGTAAAGAAGCCGAAAAGGCGTTAGGTAAAATTTTTACAAAGATGGGCAGGTGCCTGCTTTTATTCACGAATGCTTTGGCACCGCCTGAACGACCAGACGCATCTCAAGTCGATGAGCTGGAATTACAGCGTTAAATGAAAAAATACTTCGCTTTATCGGCTGCGCATCAGGCCGCCGAAAGCACGATTTCTTCCGGCGTCGCGTGGATCGATATCGTCATGCCGGCTTCGCGCGCCAGAAGCAGCGTGTAATAGGGCTGCACGGAATGCGCGTCGATCGGCTCCTCCGGCTTGTGGCCGGAATGCAGTTCGAGGAATTTCGGCGGCACCCGCAGCATCGGGCCAGCCGACGTAAGCGCGAAACGCGGTTCGGTCTCAAGGTTTTCCAGCGTCACGGAAAGCTTGCCGCCGCGCGGAATGGCGGCATTGGCGACGAGGATCAGGTTGAGCAGCAGCTTGACCTTGTTCTTGGGCAGCAACGCGCGGGGCCCGTTCCAGGTCAGTTCCGGCTTTTCGTTCTTGAGGAAGGCGATGGCGACCGCTTCGGCATCGCCGGTATCGATCAACATGCCGGCCGAACCGGCGGCACCGAAGGCGATGCGGGCGAACTGAAGGCGGGCCGAAGCGTTGCGGGCGCTCTGGCGGATCAGCTTCATGGCGTCCTCATCGGCGCCGCCTTCATCAAGCAATTCGAGCCCGTTGTTGATCGCGCCGACCGGCGAGATGATATCGTGGCAGACCCGGCTGCACAAAAGCGCTGCCAGATCGGGTGCGGAAAGGGTGAACAGATCGGCCATCGGCGAAAAATCCCTGCAAAATCTCACAACTCATGGCCGGGCGATCGATCGTCGCCTGCCACACGAATCACGCACTCTCTCCTCAGGCTTTCTGAATACACAGCGCCCGTGCGTGCAGCAACAAATCCAAATTGTGGTTGTGGCAAATGGCGTGTGCACGCAGGCTGCCGACCCCAATTGAGCGACCCCAAACAGCCTTCGAACCGCCATGTTCATGTGGGAGCTTAATGGTTGAAAAAGGATTACGGCATAATTTGCCCCTAACAGTTACCCTTAACGGCCGGCTAAAAGAGCCGTACGGGGTGCGAGGCGTCGGCGAAGGTGCTCCCTGACGGAGATTGGAAGCATGTTTTCCCGATACTACGACCGGAGCTTTCTCCGTGTCTTCTCAATGGCGGTCACGCTCCTGGGCGTTCTCGTCTTCTCGACTTCAGCCCTGCGGGCCCAGGAATACACCGCTCAGGAGATTGTCGATTCCGGTCACAAATTTTTTGGCGCCACATCGGGCGGACTCGCCACGGTGATCGAGAAGATTTTTGCCTCCTACGGCCTGCCCAACGGCTATCTGCTGGGCGAAGAGGGCTCCGGTGCGCTGATCGGTGGCCTGACCTATGGCGAAGGCACGCTCTACACCAAGAATGCCGGCGACCACAAAGTGTTCTGGCAAGGCCCGTCGCTCGGCTGGGATTTCGGCGGCGAGGGGTCGCGGGTGATGATGCTGGTCTACAATCTCGATGATGTGGGCAGCCTCTACAACCGCTATGGCGGCGTTGCCGGTTCAGCCTATGTGGTGGCGGGCGTCGGCTTCAACGTACTGAAGAACAACAATGTTCTCCTGGTGCCGATCCGCACCGGCGTCGGTGCTCGGCTCGGCGTCAATCTCGGCTATCTGAAGCTTACCGAGCGGGCCACCTGGAATCCGTTCTAGGCTGAAGTCCTTGGCTGTCGTTGTCCAAAACCGGGACCGCTTTTGGGTCGACATGCATTAAACTCGTACCGTTGCGGCAAACCCTTGCCGCAACGCTGGATTTCCGCCATGTCAACGTGGCACAGTCAAAGCGATCTATGCGCTTTTGATGCTTGCCGGCCACAACGGGTAGTCACTTGGTCCAGTCGGTCCTGTTCTTCGTCCTCGGCTTTCTCTGCGCTGGCTTTCTGGCGCTCATGGTGGCTCCGGCCATATGGCGTCGTGCGGTCGCGCTTACACGCAAACGCATCGAATCCTCGATCCCTCTGACGCAGACCGAGATCCAGGCGGACAAGGATCGCATCCGCGCCGAATACGCCATGACGACGCGCCGCCTGGAAATCAGCGTCAAGGCGTTGCGTGAGAAGGCGGCCGAACAACTGGTCGAGATCAATCGCGGTCGCGAGGCGATGAAGGGCCTGGCGGTCGAGCGGACGGACAAGAACCAGGCGCTGACCGAGCTGGGCGCGAAGAACGAAGCGCTGCGTCAGCGAGAGGGCGAGTTGCAGCAGCTTTCGGAGCGTCTGAAGGAAACCGAACGCAAGCTGGAAAAGCGCGCCCTTGAGCTGGAAAAGCTGGAGCGCATGTATGACGACGCCAGTTTTTCCTCGAGCAGCCGGCAGATCGAGCTCGTGGCGCGAGAGTCCGAAATGCAGAAACTCGCCAGCGACATTGCGATGCTGCGCGGCCAGCGCAAGGAAGCCGACAGGCGCGGCCAGGAAATCGCGGCCGAAAGCAAGGCCGCGCGGGACGCCCTGAAAGCCGAGAAGAAAAAGACCGCCGAGCTCGACAAGAAGGTCGAACGGCTGCTGGCCACACTTGCCGATCGAGAAGACAAACTCGACCGCCGCGAAAAGGAACTGGCACGCATGCGCGAAAAATCGAAATCCGAGGACAGTGCGCCAGCCTTGCGGCTGGTCGGCAAGGGCGGCGATGTCGCGAGGAGCGATGATTTCGACAAGGCAATCGCCAAGCTCGACAGCGACCGTGAGCAGCTCGAGGCGAGGCTGACGGCGCTGGCGCGCGAGAACAAACGGCTGAAGGCGGATCTCACCGCACTGGCCGCCTCCAAGGCCACTGACAGCAGCTCCGCCTTGCGCGAGCAGATGAACGAGCTGGCGGCGGAGGTCGTCCATCTGACGGCCAAGCTCGAGGGGCCTGGTTCGCCGATCGCCATGGCATTGGCGGTACCGTCGGACGCACGCTCCGGCAACGGTGACCGCAGTCTTGCCGACCGCGTGCGCGCGCTGCAGAAGGCTGACGCGACAAGCTGAGATCAGGTCTCCTTAGAGCATTTCACCGTTTCACGGAAACGGCGAAATGCCCTAACTCTTTGCTTTGACGCAATTCTGGACGGAAACCGCTTCACACTTTTCCTAGAATTGCTCTAGCCGCAAAATGATGCAGCGCGATGGCTGAAGCCGCGGCGACATTCAGGCTGTCGAAGCCTTCCGCCATGGTGATCCGCACGTCGTGCAGGCTTGCGAGCAGGTCGTCCGGCAAGCCTTCGCCCTCGGTGCCGAGATAGAGCGCCAGGCGCTCACTGCGCTGCGCATCGCGGATGTCGGTCTTCCCGCGTGGCGAGAGCGCGAATTGTTCGAAGCCACGTCGGGCGAGCGTCGTTGTGAAGCCGGCGGTGTCGGTGAACGATGCGAACGGGATCTTGAGCGCGGCGCCGACCGAAACGCGGATCGCCTTGCGATAGAGCGGGTCGCAGCACGTCGCATCCAGCAAAACCGCGTCAGCGCCAAAGGCGGCGGCGTTGCGGAAGATCGAGCCCACATTGTCATGGTTGGCGATGCCGACGAGCACCACGACCAGCGCACGAGGCGGCAAGCCATCGAGCAGGGCTTCGGCCGGCTGCGGCGCTCCCTTGCGGCCCATGGCCAGGATGCCGCGATGCATGTGAAATCCGGCGATTGCGTCCATCACAGCGCTGGTGGCCACATAGACCGGGAGGTCGGCGGGCGCCTTGCTCAGGATCTTGTCGAGACCCGCCAGCCGGTTTTCCAGGACGAGGGCCGATTCGGCGGCAAAGCGTCCAGTTGTGAGCAGCAGGTCGAGCACCACCTTGCCTTCGGCGACGAAGCGGCCTTGCCGGCCGGCGAGGTCACGCTCGCGAATGTCGAGATAGGCAGCGACGCGCGGATCTTGCGGGTCGTCGATGCGAATGGGATCCATGCATTCCTCGCGACCGTCGCATCGGCCCCGAAAATCCGGACCGCTTCCCGGCGCTCACCTTGATTGGAAAGCACGATGCGACAATTCGGGACAATCAGCCAGCTTTTGCGCCCCAAATGGGCGCATGTCGCTCTGAATCGCCGGCGAGATCGGCGGCTGTGTGGTCAGGTTCCAGCACGGCGCAAGCGGTGCGCCATCTGGGACAGGTCATCCTTGCCGCTGCCGAAAATGCCGTCCAGCATGACAAGCAGTTCTCGCACGGCGTCGGATTTGCAGGAGTAGTAAATCATCTGGCGGTCGCGGCGGGTGTCGACAAGGTCGAGCGCCCGCAACTTGGCGAGATGCTGGGACAGGGCGGATTGGCTGAGCATCACCTTCTCGGCTATGGCTCCCACCGACATTTCACCTTCGGCAAGGTAGCTCATGATCAACAGTCGCTTCTCATTGCCCATCAGCATGAGAAACTCTGCCGCCGATTCGGCGTTCACGATTAGCTTTGTCGAGACCATCGATCCCCCATGCTTCCTGTTCATCCCGACGCCATGGGGGCAATGGCGTCTGATTCCATAAATTCACTTATCGATCGGCGCTGGCGATTCAGCGTCACTAAAAGGTAGAGCATTTCACCTAAATCTCAAGTGTTGCTTTTGATCCAGCATAATTAAGTCTCAGTCCCGGCGTCGACAATGGCTCGGCCCGCCCTCGCCATATCGACCAGAACGTGCCGCAATTCACCTGCTGCGCCCAGAGGTTGCGGGTAAAAGACCCGGCAAGCATCGTCGCCCGACACCAGATCCATGCCATCGGCATCGAATCCGGCAATACGCCAGCCGTTGCCGGATACTTTGGCGAAATGCTGTGCGTAAACGGCGATCGCGTCGAGATGGTCGGCGTTCATGTGGTCGATGGCCGATTGTTCGCGCGCCGCGAGTTCCTCGACGACCGGTCCGCTGGCGAGCAGATCCGATCGGTCGAGCTGATAGGCCTTGCCGAAGCCGCCGTTGAGGCTGGCGCGTTGCGGATCGAGGCGAAAGATCGAAAAGTCACCGAGACCGGCGTAAAGTTTCGCCCTGGCATTGTGATTGAGGTAACGGCGCTCGGTGCGGGCGTGTTCGGCCGATCCGCGCTCGATCCGTGCCGCCTGGCAGACCAGTGTCAGGCGCGGGTGCGCCAGCGGGTCGCCCCTGCCTGGTTCGCCGAGCAACAGGGAACAGCGCGGGTCGGCAAGCAGCGCGCCGGTGTGCGCCGAAAGCATCGACACCAGGATCAGCGGTGCGCCATCGATGTCGGTGGCCACGCCAACCCTGCTGGCCAGCGGCGAGCCGGTTTGCGGTTCGATCACCGCCAGGGCGCCAAAGCGGGCGCTGCGCAGAAGCGTCTTCGCCAGCCGGATCGCTTCGGCGTCCGTCTCACGGATCACGTCCTTCTTCGGCTCGTCCAAGGCAGCACCGCAGTAAGTTGATCTTTGTTCTCTAGTTATCGGTCAGCAAGCCGGATTTGACAAGGTCGTCGATCTCGGCTTTCGCAAAGCCGAAACGTGCCAGCATTGTCGACGGCAACAGATCCTCATCGCCGGGCATAGTGGCCAATGTCGGTTGCGAACTCGAGAAACGCGGGGCCGGGGCCGGGCGCTCAAATGCACCTGCCGTCACAGAGGCATTGCGTGCCCGATTGTGCGGGTGGTGCTTTGCCTCTTGCAGCGACAGAACGGGTGCAACGCAGGCATCGGTTTGCGCGAACAACCGGTCCCAGTCGTCGCGTGGTTTCTGCCGGATCCGATCGGCAATGGCGGCGCGCATCGGCGGCCACAGGGCCTTGTCGTACTGGCCGGATGCAAAGCGCTCGTCGAGCGGCAGCAGCCTGGCGAATTCGGCGAAGAATTGCGGCTCGAGACAGCCGATGGCGATATGGCGTCCGTCCGACGTCTCATAGGTGTCGTAGAACGGGGCGCCGGAATCGAGCAGGCTCGCGCCACGCTTATCGCTCCACAAGCCGGCCGCCATCAAGGCGTGCAGGGGCACCGCCAGCATCGAGGCGCCATCGACCATCGCGGCGTCGATGACTTCACCCTTGCCCGTGCGCGAACGTTGGAAAAGGGCGGCCAGCACGCCGGCAACCAGCATCATGGCGCCACCGCCATAGTCTGCAACGAGGTTGAGCGGCGGGACGGGACGGCCGCCGGCATGGCCGATGGCGTGCAGCACGCCGCTATAGGCGAGGTAGGTTATGTCATGGCCGGCGCGGCCGGCGAGCGGGCCGTCCTGGCCGAAGCCGGTCATACGGCCGTAAATCAGCGCCGGGTTACGCGCCAGCACCGTTTCCGGGCCGAGGCCGAGCCGCTCCATGACGCCCGGACGAAAGCCTTCGAGCAACATGTCCGCCTTTTCGGCAAGGCGCAGCAACAGATCGGTGCCTTCACGGCGCTTCAGGTCGAGGCGCAGGACGGCGCGGCCATGGCGGTCGATGTTATACTCATCCGGCAGCGGCAGGAGCTGGCTCGTCCCCGCCCGTTCGATGCGCAACAGTTGCGCGCCCATCTCCGACAGCATCAGGCCGGCCAGCGGCACGGCGCCGAGCCCGGCCATCTCGATCACCTTCAGCCCGGTCAGCGGCCCGGTTTTAGCGGCAGCGGACAGGCCGGCGCTCATGACCGTCTATTTCGGCGCCATGCGAATGGCGCCGTCGAGGCGAATGGTCTCGCCGTTCAGCATCTGGTTCTCGATGATGTGCAGGGCGAGAGCGGCATATTCGGACGGTTCGCCCAGGCGCGACGGGAAGGGCACGGCGGCGCCCAGTGAATCCTGCACCTCTTGCGGCATGCCGGCCATCATCGGCGTCTTGAAGATGCCGGGAGCGATGGTGCAGACGCGGATGCCGGAACGGGCAAGGTCGCGCGCCACCGGCAGCGTCATGCCGACGACGCCGCCCTTGGACGCCGCATAGGCGGCCTGGCCGATCTGGCCATCATAGGCGGCAACCGAAGCGGTGTTGACAATGACGCCGCGCTCGCCGCCCGGCAGCGGCTCGAGCTTTGACGCGCGTTCGGCGACGAGGCGGATCATGTTGAACGTGCCGATCAGATTGACCTCGATCACCTTGCGGTACTGATCAAGCGGATGGGGACCATCCTTGCCGATCGTCTTCACGCCGATGGCGATGCCGGCGCAATTGATCAGGATACGCGGCTCGCCAAGCTTGGCGGCGACGTCGGCGAGGGCAGCAGTCCCACCGTCGGCGCTGCTGACGTCGCATTGGACGGCAATACCGCCGATCTCGGCCGCGACCTTGACCGCGCGGTCAATACCGACATCGAAGATGGCGACGCGGGCTCCCTTGGTGGCCAGCGCGCGCGCCGTTGCCTCGCCAAGGCCGGAGCCGCCGCCGGTGACGATCGCGATCTGGCCGTTCGGGTTCATGACGTCATCCTTTGATCTCAGGAACAGTGGACGGATCAGGCGCCAGATCGATGGGAAAGGTCAAGCCATCGCCGCGGTAGGATCGGTCACCCTGGCCTGATCGGCGTGGCAGACCTCGCCCAAGAGCCTGGCGACCGCGCCCGGCGCGATCTCGTGCGACAGCAGCCGGTCGAGGTCGACGGGGCGCGGCATCGAAATCTGGCCGCGCGGAATCCGCTTGAAACCGAGCGGCCCGTAATAGGGCTCGTCACCGACCAGCATGACGGCAGGTGCGCCGGCCCGGGCAGCGGCCTCCAGCGCGATCGCCACCAGCCGGCGGCCGATGCCGAGATTCTTGAAGGCCGGCCGCACGGCGAGCGGCCCGAGCATCAATGCGCGGCCGGCACCGGCGGCGATGCGGGTCATGCGCACCGAGGCGACGACGATGTCGCCATTGACGGCGACAAAGGACAGCGAGCGCTCGTGCCCTCCGGCCTCACGAATCTTGTAGGCGGCCAGCACAAAGCGGCCGGGCCCGAAGGCTTCGTCGTTGATGGCTTCGATCTCGGGGTCGTGCGCCGGGGTTTCCGGCAGGTATTTCACGTCGGCAAGGCTCATGGTCTTTGCGGTCCGGTACAAGGAGGAAAGGTTGCTGCAAACGGCAGCATTCGCCAGTCAGCGCTTCATCAAGCGCGGGCGCCCTTTCGTCGTCGGTCAAACCGGATCAAAGCAAAGTCGAACATGCGGATTGTCCGCTAGCATCAATTTCCCGCCGCTGCAATCGGCCGTTTCTGTCCGTCATTTCTGCCAAGTGACGGTCTGTTCAGCACCTGACGTCTTCGACAGGGCAGCCTTGCGCCTACATCAACCAACAGGACGCAAGGAGATTCGCATGGGATTGCTGGTCGAAGGAAGATGGCAGGACCGCTGGTACGATACGGCGGACAATGGTGGCAGGTTCGTGCGGGCGCAGTCGCAATGGCGCGACTGGATCACCGTTGACGGGGCGCCTGCCGAAGGCCGGACGCGCGGTTTCAAGGCCGAGCCCGGCCGCTATCACCTCTATGTCTCGCTTGCCTGTCCGTGGGCCCACCGGACGTTGATCTTTCGCGCGCTGAAGAAGCTGGAGGGCATCATATCGGTGTCCGTGGTGCATCATTTCATGGGCGCCAACGGCTGGACGTTCGTAGCTGAGGACGGCGCCACGGGCGACACGCTCTACGGCCTCGACTTCCTGCACCAGATCTATGCCAAGGCCGATCCCGCCTATTCGGGCAGGGTGACTGTGCCGGTGCTGTGGGACAAAAAGGAGCAGACCATCGTCTCCAACGAGTCTTCCGAAATCATCCGCATGCTGAATTCAGCCTTCGATGAATGGGGCGACGCCAGCTTCGATTTCTATCCGAAGGCGTTGCGCGGCGAGATCGACCGCATCAATGCGCTGGTCTATCCCGCCATCAACAACGGCGTCTATCGCGCCGGCTTCGCCACCACGCAACGCGCCTATGAAGAGGCTTTCGGCGAGCTGTTTTCGGCGCTGGATACGTTGGAGGAGCGGCTGGCAAAACAGCGCTATCTCGTCGGTGGTCGTATCACCGAGGCCGACTGGCGGCTGTTCACCACGCTGGTGCGCTTCGATCCGGTTTATGTCGGCCATTTCAAATGCAATCTGCGCCGCATCGCCGACTACCCGAACCTGTCCAACTATCTGCGCGATCTCTATCAGGTCCCTGGCGTGGCCGGGACGGTGAACATGCATCACATCAAGGCTCATTATTACGGCAGCCACCAGACGATCAATCCGACGCGGATCGTGCCTGTCGGACCGGATCTCGATTATGCCGCACGGCATGACCGGGCGCGCTTCGAGAAAGCGGCGGCCTGATCTACCAGTAGGGCGAGGGCTGCTCGCCGTCAAAAACCTCGGCGATCCGGCGCAGCGTCGCCGGCGTCGTGCCCTGCGGCAAGCGGTCGAGCGGGAAGAAGCCGGCTTCGGCGATCTCGTGGTCCGGCAGCTTCGGCGCCGTCTGGCTGAAATGCTCGAGCAGATAAAAGCCGACATGGTCGCGGTGGCTGGAGCGGCGGTTGAAATGCATCGATTTGAGCACCGGCGGGGCGGTCAGAGCGATGTTGCCTTCCTCGGCCAGTTCACGGGCCAGCGCCTCGTTCATCGTCTCGCCGACTTCGACGCCGCCGCCGGGAAGCTGCCAGCCCGGTACATAAGTATGGCGAATAAGGAAGACGGATCTGGACGCTGTGTCGTGGATCAGGCCGCGCACGCCAAGCGTCATCGGCCTCCGCAGCACGAAATAGAGATGGAACAGCCTGGCCCTCAACCCTGGCCAGCCGGTCTGGCGGAAGGCATCTTCAGGGCTCGTCATTGATAGCGAAACCGTGGGTGGAAAGCCGCGCGCGGGTCGCCTATGAAGGTTGTATGTTCAGGCTCGCGCATATTTCCGATGTCCATCTGGGGCCGCTCCCCGATGTATCCTATCGCGATCTCGCCTCCAAGCGCGTGCTCGGCTATGTCAACTGGCAGCGCAACCGCCGCCGCCATATGCATGATGCGGTCATTGACACGATCGTCGCCGACATCAAGGCGAACACGCCTGATCACCTCGCCGTCACCGGCGACCTGGTCAATCTGGCGCTCGACGGCGAGATCGAGATGGCCAGGCACTGGCTGGAGACGCTGGGGCCGCCGCATGATGTTTCGGTCGTTCCGGGCAATCACGACGCCTATGTGCCGGGCGCCTTCGACAAGGTCTGCCGGTCCTGGGCGGCGTGGATGAGCGGCGACGGCGTCAACACGCCGGTCGACCGCAACGCCTTCCCCTATCTGCGTGTACGCGGCAATGTCGCGCTGATCGGCGTCTCGACGGCGCGCGCCACGGCACCCTTCATGGCCAATGGGTTTTTCATGGAAGGCCAGGGGGATAGGCTCGGCAAAATCCTCCAGGACACTGCCGGACAGGGGCTGTTCCGCGTCATCATGATCCATCATCCGCCGGTGCGCGGCGCGGTCCCGCAGCACAAGCGGCTGTTCGGCATCGCCCGCTTCAACAAGATCATTCGCCGCCATGGCGCCGACCTTGTGCTGCACGGCCATTCGCATCTGCCGTCGCTGTTCTTCATCGGCGGTCGAGGCGTCAGGATCCCGGCGGTCGGTGTCGCTGCCGCCGGCCAGGCGCCGGGTGGCAAGCACCCGGCGGCGCAGTATAATCTGTTCGACATCGACGGTGAAAAGGGAAACTGGCGGATCCGGCTGACACGGCGCGGCCTGACCGGGCCGTCCATACCGCCATCCGATCTGCAGACGGTGGAGCTTGGCGCCGAGGCCGCTATGGCCGCAAATTGACAACCATGGCCACGATGCGGTCCCAGAACAGGGCGACCGACACCACAAGGCCGACCAGTGCGCCGGCAGCGACTAGGCCAAGCCCAGACAGAAGGGCCGACCAGCGTTTGCCGCGCTCCGTCGCGCGCAGCGGCGGTTCGGCTTCTGGCACATACGCACGTTTTAGGCCGGCGACGGCGGGTTCGACGCCGCCTTCCAGCATCCTCTGACGCTCGACGATGCGCTCGGCGACATAGCGCGTCACGGAATCGGCAACCGATTTCATCTCAGTGGATTCGGCAAGCACCACCCGGCCGATGCGGGTGTCCTTGAGGAAGCGATAGGTGCGGCGGTCGCGCCCCATGGCGACATGGCTGATGGCGTCGATCCACAGGCGCGGCTGCAAGCCCGACGAGACGACAAAGTCGAAATTGTCCATGTCGGCCGGAACATCGGCAAAAACCGGCGCCAGCTCGGCGGCAAGCAGATCGAGACGCATGCGATGCGCCTCGCGCATGTCGACGACGACATCGTCGCGGTCGGCGAAGGCATTTTTGACATCACGGATGGCATCGGACAGTTTCTTCGACTGGTCGATGGTCTTCTCGCCTGCTTCCTTCATCGGCGTCTGCCTCGTGGGTTTGGTTAACACTGGGTTAACACAGCCGCCGGCAAAATGCACTGGCGAGATCGACGGCGTCGGGATGCTCAGGAGGGTCGTCGTGCGCGAAAAGGTCAGCTTGCTGCTGCGGCGAATTTCTGGCGGTGCGGCCTGGCGCGGCGGCTGGTGTTGCGGCGAATGATCTCGGCAACGAGGTCGGGTGCTTCCTCGGCCAGCATATGGCCCGCCTCCAGCACGTGGTGCACGTGAAAATGCGCCGGCAGGTCATCCGCCTGGGTAAAGGGCAGCACCGCATCACTGGTTCCCCATGCCACCATTACCGGCATGTTCAGCCGATCGAGGCGATCGTGCGGGATGACGCCTTGCCGATCGTCCACGGTCATGGCGGCCGCGATCCCGACCAGCTTTTCGAGTTGGCCGGGTCGCCTGCGCATTTCCCAAAGGATGTCCACCGTATGTTCGAGCGGCAGGGCAGAAGGTCCCGACATCACGGAGAGGCAGGAGCGGATCTCGGACCGATCCGCGGCTTCGGCATAGCGGCGCAACAGCGGTCCATTGATTTCGGGGCCAAGGCCGCCCGGCGCCAGAAGCGTCAGCGAGGCTATCTTTTCGGGCTCGGCCAGCGCCATCAGCGCCGCCACGGCACCACCCATCGAGTGGCCCACGAGATGAACGCGCTTCAGCCGACGCTCCGAGAGGTCGGTCAGAACGGCCTTGGCCGCCACCCTGGCCGGACCGGCGGCGGGAAAGTCGAGCGACATCCCATGCCCAGGCAGATCATAGGCCAGCGTATGCGTGGAAGGCGTCAGGGCGGAAATCACCTCGCGCCATACATCGTGGCAGCCGCCGAAACCGTGCAGCAGGACGATGGCCTTCGAGCCAACACCCTCTTCGGCGGCAAAAAGTGATGCGGTCATGAAAGCTGATTTTTTGTTATTGCAGAATGCGCGACACCAATCGTGGCTGAATTGCTCCTAGTCCGACATGATGACCAGTAAAATTTTCGCGATTTGTACGGTTGTGTACAGAACTTGGGGATCAACCGGCATTCGGCGATCGGAGCGCAGTAAACCCATCGGGACACGGCGCAGCCAGTGCGCGGACGTCGATGATGTCAGCTCGGGCTGCCGAGCCCGGCAGCGCGCAGCGCCTGAACCAGCCGGTCGGTCAGGTCGGCCGGATATTTCCGCTCGACGAAAGTCGCCCGCGGATCGGCGGCAAATTTGGGGAACTCGGTGGTCAACTGTTTCAGCAGCGTGCTCACCAGATGGTCCTGTCCGGCAGCCTTGGCGCCGATCAGCCGTGCCGCCAGATAGTGTGATTTCGTTGCCGTCGTTCTCAGTGCCATGCTGGCCGCGACTGCCTTGTTCGTGTCGCCGAGCATGAGCTCACCGACGAACAGCCCATAGTCCCACCATGTCGGGTGTCCGCTGAAGGTCTCCGCCGCATGATCGAGGATCGGCGTTCCCTCGGCGTATCGTCCGGCGAAGATCAGCCCGTAGCCGTAAGCGGCGGCCATGCCGAGATCGTAGGGGTTGAGTTCATAGGCCTTGCGCATCCAGCGGATTGATTCGTCCGTATTGCCGAGGCGCGAACTGACATAGCCGTAGGCGCGATGCGCATAAGGGCTGGTCGGACCCATCTGCACGCCGCGATGGGCAAACTCGACGGCTGTTTCAATCGTCGCGTTGGGCGGATAGGCGTAATGATCGGACACCGCCTCGAGATGCAGGGAAGCAAGTTCCGAATAGACGAGCGAGGACTTGGTTCCACCATTGGCCAGCTTCTCGAGGCAACGATAGGCCGCCTCATGGGTCCTGGCGTTCTGGTCGAGGTAATATTTGCCGTTGAGCAGCAGGCACTGCGTCAGACCGTTTGGCGTGCCGGTCTGCTCGATATAGTTGTAGATGGTGCCGGAGGCGGGGAGTGCCGAGCTCAGCATGTCGGCAATACGGTCTTCGACCGCCGCAGGTGCGCTGTCGGCAGGGGTGAGATTGCGCGATAGAAGCACCCGTCCGGACGCCATGCTTTGCAGTTCTATCGTGATATCGCCCGCGTCCGGTCCGGGCAGGATGTCGAATATGAAGCTCGCAGCGTCGTCGGCTGGATCGTTGACGGTGTCGCGACCGATGAAGTCGATCGTATCGAAGCCACTCAGGCCGGCGCGCAGCGATGCGGCGACACGGCTGGCGTCGGGGCCGTCAGCCTTGAGTCCGATATAGACTTGCGGCAGGGCGTCAGCCCTTGCCGACGATGTGATGCTTGCGGTTGCGCCAGCGGTCTCCGGCGTTGCCGAGATGTCGCCGCCTGCCAGCAAGGCAGTGCTGCCCTGGCGAAGAATCAGTACGCCCAGCATGGCGATGACCAGCGCGATCGCCATCCAGAAAAAGCGGAGATGGCGCGCCACCGAGGGGGCAGGCGAAGTCGGTACGGAAGTCAGAGACATCGCCTCCGGCGTGCCCGTGCCGGCTTCGTTTGACCGATCGGCGGATGCGGCGCCGTCCAGCCTGAGTTCGGGAACAGCCTCGGCAATATCCGGCAGGCGGATCGCATTCGATTCATAGGCAGGAACATAGCCGCCGCGCGGAATGGCGATGCGGACCGGTTCGGCAATTCCCTCATTGGCGAAATAGTGCTGCAGAAGCTCGCGCAGCCTGCCTGCCTGCACCCGCACCACGGCATCGGTGGACGGGTCGAAATCGCCGTCCTTGCCGAAAACATCCATGGCAATGGAAAAGCCCTTGAGCCTGTCGGCTTCGCCGGCCTGTTCACGTTCGACAAGATAACGTAGCAGCTTGCGCGCGCGTTCGGATCGGCCGAACGTTTGGCTGGCAAGCAGTCGCTCCAGTGTCTCGCGCACTGCGGGGGCGGCAGGCGTGGCATGCTGCAAGTGTCGATCCTCTCGAAGTCGGCACAGGTTGAGGCGCGATCATATAGGTCCCGCACCACCACACAAGTATACACCCCATTATGCGATCACGTACCCACCGGATAATTCCGCGGTGGTTAACGGCCCGAAAGGTCGGAACCGATCACCAGATTGGGACGGTTCCGATCTTTGTTCCCGTTGGGCGTCAGCCGGCTTTTTTGCCGACGATACGGTTGGCGGCGGACATCACTGCTTCCAGCGAGGCAGCGACGATGTTGGTGTTGATGCCGGCGCCGAACAGCTTGCCGCCGGGATATTCCATCTCGACATAGGAAATGGCCGACGCGTTCGAGCCGCGCTGCATCGAGTGCTCGGAATAGTCGAGCACCGACATCTCGACACCGAGATGACGTGACAGCGCATCGACGAAGCCGTCGATCGGGCCGGTGCCTGTGCCCGATATCGTCAGTTCCTTGCCGTTGTCGAGGATGACCGCCTCGACGACGCGCCGGCCCTTGATCTCGGTGCTGGGATAGGTGTGGTGATCGAGGAATTTCAGCCGCGCGCCGGGCTGGTCGACATAGGTCTCGAGAAAGCGCTCGTAGATGCGCCTGGCCGGCACTTCCTTGCCCTCGGCATCGGTGATCGCCTGGATTTCCTGGCTGAACTCGATCTGCAGGTTGCGCGGCAAATTGAGGCCGTAATCGGCCTGCAGCACATAGGCGATGCCGCCCTTGCCGGACTGCGAATTGATGCGGATGATGGCTTCGTAGCTGCGTCCGACATCGGCCGGGTCGATCGGCAGATAGGGCACTTCCCACAGGCTCGTATTGGCCTTCTTCAGCGCCTTCATGCCCTTGTTGATGGCATCCTGGTGCGAACCGGAAAAGGCGGTGTAGACGAGTTCGCCGACATAGGGGTGGCGCTCGGGGATCTTCAACTGGTTCGAATATTCATAGACGTCCTTCATCCGGTTGATGTCGGAGCAGTCGATCAACGGATCGACACCTTGCGTGTACATGTTCAGCGCCAGCGTGACGATGTCGACATTGCCGGTGCGCTCGCCATTGCCGAACAGCGTGCCTTCGACACGGTCGGCGCCGGCCATCAGGCCGAGCTCGGTGGTGGCGATGCCGGTGCCGCGGTCATTGTGCGGATGCAGCGAGACCAGCAGGTTCTCCCGGTTGTCGAGGTTGCGGCACATCCACTCGATGCGATCGGCATAGATGTTGGGTGTCGACATCTCGACCGTCGAGGGCAGGTTGATGATCAGCTTGTTGTCAGCGGTCGGCCTGACGATCTCGGTGACGGCGTTGCAGATCTCCAGCGCCACTTCCAGCTCGGTGCCGGTAAAGCTTTCCGGCGAATACTCGAAACGAAAGCCTCCGCCGGCCTTGGCCGCCATGTCGGTGATCATCTTGGCCGCGTCGGTGGCGATCCGCTTGATGCCGCCGACGTCCTTCTCGAAGACGACGCGACGCTGCAATTCGCTGGTCGAATTGTAGAAATGGACGATCGGGTTGGTGGCGCCCTTCAGCGCCTCGAAGGTGCGGGTGATCAGCTCCGGCCGGCACTGCACCAGCACCTGCAGCGAGACATCGGCGGGTACGTTGCCCTCCTCGATGCACCAGCGGGCAAAGTCGAAATCGGTCTGGGAGGCCGACGGGAAGCCGATCTCGATCTCCTTGAAGCCCATGTCGAGCAGCAGGCCGAACATGCGTGCCTTGCGCTCATGGCCCATAGGATCGATCAGCGCCTGGTTTCCGTCGCGCAGGTCGACCGAGCACCAGATCGGCGCCTTGTCGATAACCTTCGAGGGCCAGGTGCGATCGGTGAGACCGACGGTCGGATAGGGCTGATATTTGCGAGCCGCGTCGGGCATGCCTTTGGCCGAATCCGTGTCGGCTACCGCGGCATCGGAGCGGATCTCTTCTCGTGGGTTCATCGTCGTTTCTCCCGGCGGCTCATGGATCCACCTTCAGGTGGATTGATGGCGAGCGGCGCCTTTACCAGAATTTCGTTCGCTTGATGTGATTGCCAAGGAGCATGCGCTTGCGCGGCGGTTCGACCGCCGGGCGCTCCTTCAGCGAACCCGGCGATCGCCGATAAGGCCGAGAAGAAGCAGGGTCGAAGCCAGCGCGCGCACGGTCTCGCCGGAAAAACCGGTCGGACGGGAAGCGTTGCTGGCGCGCGTGTTCATGGCGGTTCTCTTACAGGAGCGGCTTGTGGGAGGCAAGTGGGCCGCGGGCCGTGTCGTAAGGACATGAGTTGTCCGGATTAGGTAGCACGTGAGTTGTCCGGTTTTATCGCCAGCGAATGGAGGCTGGGGATGAAGCGGGCCGCAGGCCGTGCAGGACAACGAATCCGGGTTAACGGGCTTCGGAGCCTTTGCCGGCGCGTTGGCCGACGAAGCGTCAAACGAAAAACCCGCCTGTGCGGCGGGTCACTGGCGCAAATCAGCACCATGGATGAAAATGTACCTTAGCTGAGGGCAGGGAGTCAAGAAAAAATTCCTATCATTAAAAAACTTTCGGCACAAAAGCTGCCAACACGCCGAACTGACTGCCGCCGCCAGGCCTTTGTTCAGCTGAGTTCGGCAGGCCGTGTCGTAAGCAGTCGTCCGGATTAGGCAGCAGATGAGTTGTCCGATTTGTCTGCCGGCTGGTTGAGACGGGCGGCACCCCGACGCGCGTGCTCTTCCCCAGGCGCGGCAAATGCGCCAGACTTGGGCGACGGGTTGCGATGTCCAGTCGCCGGGAGGGGTCGTCCATGAATTTCGTGTTCTTCTCGCCGCATTTTCCCGCCAATGGCGCGGATTTCTGCGACCGTTTGAAGAAGGCCGGGGCCAGGGTGCTCGGTATCGGCGACGCGCCCTATGACGCGCTCGATGCCAAGCTGAAGGCGGCGCTCAGCGAGTACTACCGTGTCGCCGACATGGAGGACTATGATCCGGCGTTCCGGGCAATGGGGCATTTCATCCACAAGTGGGGCCGCATCGACCGCTTTGAATCGCTCAACGAACACTGGCTGGAGCTGGAAGCCAACATCCGCACCGATTTCAACATCTACGGCACCAAGCTCGATTTCGTGAAGAACCTGAAGCGCAAGAGCCGCATGCGTGCCTTCTTCCGCAAGAGCGGCGTCGACACCATCGCGCAGCGCAAATGTTCCGACCGCGCCGGGGCCATGACCTTCATCCGGCGCGTTGGCTATCCGGTGGTGGTCAAGCCCGACAGCGGTTCCGGCGCATCGAATACCTTCAAGATCTCCAACGCCAAGGAGCTCGACCAGTTCTTCCGGGACAAGCCCGAGGACGTGACCTTCGTCATGGAGCAGTTCATCGAGGGGCTGGTGGTGACCTATGACGGGCTGGTCAACCGCGACGGCGAGGTGGTGCTGGCGGCCAGCCACCGCTACGACCAGAGCGTCATGGAGGTGGTCAACAAGGACCGGCACATGAGCTATACCTGCTTTCCCAGGATCAACCCGGCGGTCGAGGAGGCCGGTCGAAAGATCCTGAAAGCATTCGACGTGCGTGAACGCTTCTTCCACATCGAGCTGTTCGAGACCAAGGACGACCGTGTCATCGCGCTGGAGGTCAACATGCGCCCGCCCGGCGCCTGGATGACCGATGCGATCAACTATACGTTCGACATCGATGTCTATGCGGCGTGGGCCGACATGGTGGTCAGGGATGCCGCCGGCGGCCCTTACGAGGGCAAATATTTCACCGCCTATGCCAGCCGCAAGCGACGACTCCACTATTTGCACAGCCATGAGGACGTGCTAGCCGCGCACCGCGACAAGATCGTCCATCATCAGGCCATCGAAGAGGTTTTCAGCCGCGCCATGGGAAATTACGCCTACCAGATGCGCTCGAAAGACGAAGCAGCGCTGCGCGAAGCGGTCGCGTATATCCACGCGGAAAAGGCGTGAGGCGATGGACATTTCCTATCACAAGAATTTCTCGAGCCAGCTCGGCCGCGACATGGAATACAAGCGCTACGGCCATGCCGGCCGGCCGGTGGTGGTGTTTCCGACCTCGCAGGGCCGGTTCTACCAGTTCGAGGATTCCGGCGGGGTGGGCGCACTGGCCGAATTCATCGACACCGGCCGCATCCAGCTGTTCACGGTCGACGGCGTCGATTCGGAATCCTTCTTCGACAAGCATGCCGACGCGGCCCATCGCATTGCCCGCCACGAGGCCTATTTCCGCTATGTGCGCGAGGAAGCGCTGCCGGACTTCCTGACCACGGCCGAGCAGGCCAATGGCGGGCGCAAGCTGAAGCCGCTGTTCTCGGGCTGTTCGATGGGCGGCTATCACTCCTCGAACTTCGTCTTCCGCTTTCCCGAACTCGCCAGCGGCGTCATCGCGCTGTCGGGCGTCTATTCGGCCCGCGATTTTTTCGGCAGGGCGCTCGAGGGCGACATCTTCTACAACTCGCCGCTCGACTATCTGCCCGGCATCGTCGATCCCAAACTGCTGGCCCGGCTGAAGACGCTCAGGCTGATCTTCTGCTGCGGGCAGGGCGCGTGGGAAGAGCGGATGCTGGTCGAGACGCGCAGGTTGGAACAGATCCTGCGCGACAAATCCATTCCCGCCTGGGTCGATTACTGGGGCGGCGATGTCAGCCACGACTGGCCGTGGTGGCACAAGCAACTGGTCTATTTCTTCGGCCGTTGGCTGGATGAGGACCTGATGCACAGGCTGGATTGATAGCGAGGCCCGTCCGCTGACGGCTACCCTTCCTGGCATGCCGGCAGGGCGGTTTCGCGCTCCGAAGCCGATACGCGACGCAGGCCAAGGAAGACGACAAGGGCGGTGACGACGGTGATCGCCGCCAACACGATCAGCAGCCTGTCGAACGCCGTCTCGTAGGCCTGGACCAGAACAATGGCTCCGGCTTGGGGCAGATGTTGTGCTGCTTCGCCGAGATTGCCGGTCACCAGCAACTGGGCTGCCGCCGCTGCGTCCGTCGAAGATGCCATTCCTTGTGCGGCGAGCTGCGCGGCGGCAAAGCCGGAAAGCGTCGCCATGACGATCGCCAGCGCCACACCCTCGCAGGCGACGCGGGTGGTGTTGAAGATGCCGACCGCCATGCCGGCGCGCTCCCTTGGCACGACGCTGACCGCAAGCCCGTCCATCAATCCCCAGGGTAGAGCGATGCCGACGCCGATCAGCATCAGCGGCGCCATCAGCGCACTATCGACCGGTGGTGTCAGGCTCAGCCAGACAAGCCCGGCGGCAGCGACGAGCAGGCCGACGCCGCAGATGGTGGCAGGTGCGATCCAGCGCGCCAGCTGGCCGGCGAGCATCGGCAGGATCAGCAGCGGACCTGAGAGGCAGATCATCAATTGCCCGGCCTTGATCTCGTTCATCCCTTCGATGCCGATGAAACGGATCGGCAACAGGACGAGCAGGACGACGAAGGCGTAAGCGGGTGCCGCAGCCAGGAACTGGACGCCGACGAAGCGGGGGTAGGCAAACAGCGTGAGATCGAGCATCGGCCGTTGTGCTTGCCGCTCGACAATAACGAAGGCGACAAAACAGATGATAGAAGCGGCCAGAAGCGTGACGACGAGGGGATCAGCCCAGCCGCTCTGCGGCGCCTGGAGCACGCCATAGGTCAGCGACGCCAGCGCGATCGTGAAGGTGCCGGCCCCCGCCCAGTCGAGGCCCGTCGCATCCGGGTCGCGCGATTCCCTGATGGTGCGCAGGCCGAGCATGGCGGCGGCAATCGCGAGTGCCGCAACCAGAAGAAAGATCGACCGCCAGCCGAATGCGGAGATGAGCAGGCCCGACGCGATCGGGCCGAAGGCGAGGCCGATGCCGAAACTGGTGCCGAGGAAGCTGAAGGCGCGCAGCCGCAATGGCCCTTCGAATTCCTGGGCGAGTGCCGAGGCGCCGCCAGCGAAGGCGGCCGCACTGCCGATCCCCTGCACGGCCCGGAAGATGTCGAACCAGATGATGTCCGGCGCCAGCATCGCGCCCAGTGATGCCAGGATATAGAGGGAGAGGCCGACGAGGAAGAGGCGCTTGCGGCCGTGGTTGTCGGCCAGGGCGCCCGACGCCATCAGGGTGGCGCCGAAGGTCAGCATGAAGGCGTTGGTCACCCAGTTGAGCTCGATGGGACTGCCGCCGAGATCGGCCGCGATGCGCGACAGAGCGACGGCCGGACCGGTGAAGGTCAATGGCATCGTCATCGCGGCAAGGCACACGGACAAGAGCACGAGCCATCTCTCGGCAGAGCCGGTTGTGGTCCTGGAAGTCATGGATTTTCCTATCTGAAACAGCACTCGCCGGTGGGCCGCGATTGCGGAGCCGGTCGTGATGACAAGATAGGTCGTCGGCATTTCAGGAAGAATAGTGTTATATCTCCTGGTATATCGGACTGAAACGCTCGAATGGAATGACACGATGGATCGTCTCAACGGGCTCTTGGCCTTTGCCCGCACCGCCGAATTCGGCAGTTTCGTCGCTGCCGGACGGGCGCTTGGCATCTCGGCTTCCGCTGTCGGCAAAAGTGTCGCCCGGCTCGAGCAGGAACTCGGCGTGCGGCTCCTGCAGCGCAGCACGCGGCGCATTGGCCTGACGGAAGAGGGCAAGCTGTTCAACGAGCGGGTGCGCCGCATCCTCGACGACATCGACGATGCCGAGGCGATGCTGTCGCGGACACGGGAAACACCGCGTGGGCGGCTGCGCATATCCACCCCGATCGTCACCTATCATCTGTTGCTGCCGGTGTTGTCGGAGTTCATGGCCCGCTATCCCGAGATCGAACTCGACATCGATTTCAACGACCGGATCGTCGACGTCATCGACGAGGGCATCGATGTCGCGATCCGCAGCGGCGAGCTGCCTGATTCGCGCCTCGTGTCGAGACCCGTTGCGCCCTTCCGCATGCTGCTGTGCGCGGCGCCCTCCTACCTCGAGCGCCATGGCACACCCGGCGAGCCGGCGGATCTCATCAGGCATTTCGGCATAAACTTCCGCTTCCTCAACAGCGGCAGGCTGCTGGAGTGGCCGTTCATAACCGGAAGCGCTGAACCGCAGATCCGCTCGATGCTGACCTGCAACAACATGGAAGCATTGAAGGGCGCCACGATCGCCGGCCTCGGCATCGCCTGCATGCCGGATTTCCTGGTGCGTGAGGCGCTGCACGAAGACAGGCTGCGTACCGTTCTCGACGGTCATGTCGACGGCCGTGGCCAGTTCCGGATGCTGTGGCCTTCCAACCGCCATTTGTCGCCGAAGGTGCGCGTGTTCGTCGATTTCCTTCCCGATCGCCTTGCGGCGCGCTAGGCGTTCATCGCATAATATGACTGTGATAGTCATGTTTGTGTGGAAGCGCTTGAGCGGCTGTGGCATGCCGCTGACCGCGGTGGCGCTGCGGCGCTTGCCCCGAACTGTTGCAAAGGACTTGAATGATGGACCAATTGAGCGCGCAAACCCGGATCAGCGACGCGGCGATCAGGTCGGTGATGGACCGGCTGCGCGCCGAGCACAGCGAATTCGAGATCGACACCGGCGTCGCCGACCAATGGGAGCTTCGCCTCTATTATGGTTCGTTGAGCGCCACGCTCGATGATGAAAGCGTACTGATCCGCGTCGCGGCGTCCGACGAAACCTGCCTGTCCTACATGAAGATGACGGTTGCCGGCCATGTCGCCGAACATCTCGGCACGACCAGGGGCATCCATTGGCAAGGCGACGGCATTGACGCCGGCATGCCGGTCTTCTTCCGCGAGATCACGGTGATGTCGTCGACGCGGATCTCGGCGCATATGCAGCGTCTGCGCTTCGCCGGTAAGGATCTCGGCCGGTTTAGCCATGGCGGCCTGCACATACGGCTGCTGCTGCCGCCGGCTGGCCGCCAGCCGCTCTGGCCGTCGATGGGTGCCGATGGCTTGATTGTCTGGCCTTCGGGCGACGATGCGCTTGCCGTGCGGGTCTACACGATCCGGGCGCTGGATGCCGCAAGCGGCTGGCTCGATGTCGATTTCGTGCTGCACCCCGGCCAGGAGACGCCCGCCGCCAGCTTCGCGCAAAATGCACGGGCGGGAGATGTCATCGGCATGATCGGACCCGGTGGCGGCGACGCTCCGGTGGCGCAGACCTTGCTTCTGCTCGGCGACGACACAGCACTTCCCGCCATAGGCAGGATTCTGGAAGATCTGCCGCCGTCAACACGCGCTGAGGCGCTGATCGAGATCGATGGGCCGGACGACCGGATGGCGCTGGCGCAAGGGGATAATATCGACATCACCTGGCTTTACCGGCACGGCCGCGAGGCCGGCACCGCGGGCCTGTTGTCGACCGCCTTGCGTGAGCGCAATCAGATGGCGCTTGCCGACGGCCTATACGTCTGGGCCAGTTGCGAATTCGGTGATTTCCGGGAGATCCGCAAGATCGTGCGTAAACAGTGGGGCCTGCCGCGCGACCGCCACCTGGTTACGGCCTACTGGCGCCGGGACGCGCACAGCATGGGCGAGGGCGGCGAGGACTAGTCGCTGCCTATTGCCTGACGCTTCTCGCCACCAGCCGCGCCATGCTCGGGCCGATCAGCAGCACGATCAGGAAGCGTGCTGATTGCAGGGCCATGACGAAAGAGATGTCGACGTTCTGCGCTGCTGCAGCGATGATGGCGATGCTGTCCATGCCGCCGGGGCTGGTCGCCAGATAGGCGGTCAGCGGATCGATGCCCAGGAGATGGCTGATCATGAAGGCAAGGCCGCCGCAAAAGGCGATCAAGGCCACGATCGAGGCGATGATCTGCGGCAAGGCGCGCGCCGCATGGCGCAGGATCGCCCTTGTGAAGTTCAGGCCGATCGACCAGCCGACCATGGCGTAGCTGACGGCCAGCAGCCATTGCGGCAATTGCATTTCCACGCCCAAGCCGAGATGGACGACGGTGCCGAAGATGAAGGTGCCGAGGAAGAAGGGCGAGGGCAGTCGGCACAACTTTCCCGCCAGGCCGCCTACGACCGCGATGCCGATGGTGGCGGCGAAGGCTTGGGCATCGATCGGCGGAAACCAGACGATGGCGGGGATTTCGACCTCAGACGTGTCGACCCACATTTTGGCAACGAGTGCCGCCGTCATCGAGACGAAGATGACGCGCAGATATTGCATGAAAGCGACGAGCCGCTGATCGGCGCCGAAGGCACCCGCCATCAGCACCATGGCGGTGGCCGCACCCGGCGACGAGCCCCAGACGGCGGTGGTGCCGGGGAGGATGCGCCAGCGGCTGATCAGCCAGCCGAGCAGGCTGGAGGCTGTGACGGTGGCCACCACGACGCCAAGAAACAGCGGCCATTCCTTGTAGAAGACCGGAAAGATGTCGGCCGAGATCGACGCCGCGACGAGGCAGCCGACGATCGCCTGGGCGGCGCCGAACAGAAGACGCGGCACGCGCACCGTGGCGCCATTGGTGCCGGCGACGATGGCGGCCAGCATCGGCCCGATCAGCAGCGCCGCCGGCAGGGCGGCGAGTTCCAGCGCGCCGGCAAACAGCAAGGAAACAACCAGCAGGGCAAGCCACTGCCAGAGCTTGCGCATCCGCGCCATGCGCTCGAGTGTGGGCAGGTCCGGGGAGGGCTGCTCGGCCGAGGAATCCATGTTTCGCTCTTAGACCCGCAGGGCGAAAAATGCGAACCGCGATTCACAGAAAAATGATTGTTTCACCCGCCCAGGTGTCGAGTAACAGGTCTCACAAGCCGGCGTTGAACCGTTGCTCGATCTCATTGCGACCCGTGCGGTCGAAATCGTCGGGGACGGAAAACTGGCCGGCCATAAAACCGACCCGTCGCGCCTGCAGCGCCGGCTGTTCGATCGGCACGATTCTGGCCAACGGCTTGCCGGCTTTGGCAATAACAAACGACTCGCCTTGGGCTGCACGTCTCACAAGGCGCGACAGATGAGCTTTCGCATCGCGAATGTTTACTGTCTGCGTCAAAGATTGCTCCTCAAAATTGGCATCGAACTCACCCCGTCTTGCTGTCAGCCAGCCCGAAGCCGCCGACGGGGTGGGTCTCGACTTGGAATTCAAAGCCGGCGATGAACGGCCGCGCCTTGGCGATCGCCGCCTGGACTTCGGGAAGCTGCAGCGAGGCCTTGTGGCTTTCGGCGTCGGTCCACACTTCGGTGACCCAGATCGCGTCGGCATCGGCGGGGTCGCGGGCAATGATATAGCTCAGGCAGCCCGGCAGGGCGCCGGTGCTGGCGCGCAGGAGATCCATGACCGCGGCGCGCTGGCCGCGCGACGCCCGCATCTTGCCGATCAGTCCGTACATTCCGTTGTCTCCCTTTGAGGTTTTCGACAAGAGCGTGCAGATCGCCAGTATGCCGATAGCCGTTCAAGGCATCAACTGGCCGCCATTCACCTCGATCACCTGGCCGGTGATGTAGCCGCTGAGAAGGTCGGAAGAGAGGAACAGATAGGCGCCGACGCAATCCTGCGCCGTGCCGGCGCGTCCCTGCGGAATGGTGGCGACCATGCCCTTGATCTGCTCGTCGGTCGAATAGCGCTCGTGGAACGGGGTGAGAATGGTGCCGGGCGCCACCGCGTTGACGCGGATGCCGAAGCCGATCAGCTCCTTTGCCATGCCGCGCGTCACATTGGAGACGAAGGCCTTGGCAGAGCCGTAAAGCCCGGCGCCGCCGCCGGCACCATTGCGGGCGGCGATCGAGGAGGTGTTGACGATGAAGCCGCCCTGTTTCTTCAGCCACGGGATCGCCTTGCGCGAAGCAGTCAGCACCGAACGGGCGTTGAGGTCCATCACCGCATCGTAATGCGCCTCGGTCTGCTCGGCATAGGGGATGCGGCCGAGCATGCCGCCGGCATTGTTGACCAGCCCGTCGAGGCGGCCGAAATATTGCGCACTGTCCTCGACGACGCGCTCGACATCGGCGGCAACGGAGAAATCGCCCTGGACGAGAAACACCTCGCCGCCCTTGTCGGCAATCGTCAGGCCGAGCTTCTCGGCGGCGTCGCGGCTCGAGTTATAATGCAGCGCCACCTTGCATTTCTGCGCTGCATAGGCCAGCGCGAGCGCCGCCCCGATGCCGGTCGATGCACCGGTAACCAGCACTGCCTTGCCGGCAAGATCGGGTATGCTGAGTGTGGTGGCTGGCACGGTTCTTCCTCCGGGATGTCTGCCTGCCCTTCGTAGGCCCTTGCCACCCCGGTGTTCAAGCCTTGGAGCAATTCAAGGAAAAGTGTGAGCGCTTTCCCCGGGGGATTTGCGTCAAACAAACCGCTCTACGGACGCAGATAGGCGTAACCCTGGCCTTGCAGTTCGGCGAGTTTGACGACGCCGCCCTTGTCGGCGGCATGAAATCCGGCGAGCAGGTCGGGGAGTGTGATGTCCATGCCGTGCATGGTGTTGGCGCAGGCGTGGGGTTCCAATCCCTGCTGCACCAGGCCGGCGAAGCGCCCGGAAATCGCGGCCGATATGCCTTTCGACTTGAAGGCCGCGAGCGCGGGACCATGCACGACCAGCACGATGTCGACCTTGCCGCCGGTGCCTTCATAATGGTTCTTGATGTTGCCGAGCACGAAATTGACCTTGTCGGTGTCGCTCAAGTGGTAGGCGACTTTTTGCCTTGTGGGCTCGGTGGCGGCTGCCTGTGCTGCCCGCAGACCGAGAAGCGTTCCGGTTCCGGCAAGAACCGTGCGGAACATATCGCGCCGGCGCATGGCATCCTCCTCCGCTTGGCGGCTGACCGCGAATTGCGTGACTCCAGCCGCAATACTAGCATAAATTGCCGTTGCGTCCTTTCGATGCGGAGGAGAGGTCACATGGCGTTGAAGGAATGGGCGTTTGGGTTGGGGGAATGGAAGACGGTTGCCGGCGCCGGGTTTGGCGCCGTGCTGCTCGGCGCGCTTGCCGGATCGGCCTCCGCCGACGATGCGCTGAAGCTTACCGAACTCAGTCCGAACGGCGCTGATGCCTGTTTCGGCCGCGTCTATGATGCGGGGCATCTCAAGGCGCACCCGAAGCAGAAGGTGGGGCGGATCTTCTTCTACTACGGCCATGATCCGGTCAGCCGGCCGAACGAGGAACCGACCGCGAATTCCGACACGTCCTACAATGCCTTCATCGCCACCACCGTGCGCGGCGCCAAGTCGCCTGAATGGGCCGGCGGCTGGTGCAATCATGCTTCCGAGGACGACGGCAAGACGGGCCCGGTCCATTGCGGCATGGAATGCGACCGGACGCTTGCGTCGCTGAAGGTCGATGACAAGGGTCGGCTGTTCCTCTCGGATCTGCAGCCCGACATCTATCTCGATGCCGGATCAGAAGAGGAGCTTGGCGCAGCGGAATATGACAGGCGGGCGCTCGGCTCGGAGGATGACAATTTCCGCCTCGACCCGATGCCGGCAGCGACCTGCCAGGCGGAGTTCGCGCGCATCGACCCAGTCGCCGCTGCGCTCGGAGCTCCGCTACGCGAGCGGCTGAAGCCGGACCAGGCGTTCTGCTACGGGCGCGACTACGATGCAGCGCATCTCGGCTCGCACCCCGATCAACTCACCCAGTCGATCCGGGTTTTCCGCGGCAAGGTAGAACTGGCGTCCTTCGCCTCGGGCGGTGACACCGCCAATTGGCCAGACGGCGCCGACATTGCCGTTACCGTCACCACACTGCAGAAATCGGCCAAGGTGACGCAGACCTATTCCTGCCAGGGCGAAGCCGACCAGTGGCGCTGCGCGGCCAGCACGAAGATGAGCGATTTCTCCTGCGACATCGCGCAGAAGGAGATTTTCCTCAAGCGTGGCGCCAACGGCACGATGATGCTGGCCAACCCAAACAGCGCGCTTGCAATCGTCGACCTGTGTTCGAAGGCGGACGCCGGAAAGACGAAATCCGACGACAAGGTCTATCGGCTGAAGCCAATGCCGCAATCGGCCTGCTCGCCCTGAGCTCGGACTTGTCTACGTCGCCATGAAGGGATATATCTTTGCTATATCTCATTTGAGGATAGCGTGATGGACAAGGCGAAAGTGTTCTGGTCGGGCCGGTCACAAGCTGTGCGTCTGCCCAAGGAGTTCCGTTTCGAAACAGATGAGGTTTCGATCCGCCGTCACGGGCAAACCGTCATTCTGGAACCGCTTGCGCAGGACTGGGCGTGGCTAGACCAAGTGATCGGACCGCTTGATAACGATTTCGCCGAGGCGGCGCTCGAACGTCAAGACGGGCAGGATCGACCTGCCTTGGATGACGTTTTCAAGTGATCTACCTGCTCGACACCAATGCCGTCATCGCGGTCATCAAGGGCGACGCGGGTCTGTTGGCGCTGCTAAAACGGCACAGGCCGCAGGACTTTGCCCTCTCTGCGATCGTCGCGCACGAACTGCACTATGGTGCTGAAAAGAGCCAGCGAAGGGCTGAAAATTTGGCGCGCATCGAAGCTCTGCAGTTCCCGGTGCTCGAATTCGACCGAGAAGACGCAAGACATGCTGGGGAGATTCGGGCAACAACGCTTGCGACGTTAGGAACTCCGATCGGTCCCTACGATGCGTTGATCGGTGGGCAAGCGCGCGCTCGGAACCTTACGCTGATGACCCGTAATGTCCGGGAATTCGAGCGGATCAAAGATCTCTCAATCGAGACCTGGTGAACCGCCTCATGCGAACGGCACGGCCGTCGTGCCCTTGGGCAGCTTGGCCTCGTCGTCGGGCTCGACATGGATGGTGACGCGCACCGAGGGGATTTCGGCCTTCAGCGCGTCCTCGATGCGGTCGCAGATGACATGGCTGGCGCCGACCGACATGTCTGCGTCGACGACCAGATGAAACTCGATGAAGGTGGCGCGGCCGGCGATGCGCGTCTTGAGGTCGTGCACCTCGAGCGCGCCCTTGCAATTGGCCGAGATGACGTCACGGATGCGCATGTGTTCCTGGGTGTCGACGGCGCGGTCCATCAGGCCGTTCATCGACGAGCCTATGACATGCCAGCCCTGCCACAGGATGTTCAAAGCCACGAGGACGGCAAGTGCGGGGTCAAGGATCTGCCAACCGGTCAGGATCGCCCCGACCAGGCCGCCGAAGACCCCGATCGAGGTCACCACGTCGGTCATGATGTGGTTGCCGTCGGCGACCAGTGCCGGTGATTTCTCCGCCCTGCCGGCGCGGATCAGCGTCCAGGCCCATAAGGCGTTGATAATCGTGGCAACGCCGTTGACCGCAAGACCTTCCCAAGGCTGTTCCAAGGGTGACGGAGTCTGCCAGGAGCGCCAGACCTCGTTGAGGATCAATAGCGCGGCAAGCACGATCAACACGCCTTCCAGCACTGCCGAGAAATACTCGGCCTTGTGATGGCCGAAGGGATGATCCTGGTCGGCCGGCTTGTGGCTGATCTGGATCGCCCAGAAGGCGGCGACCGAGGCGATGACGTTGACGATCGATTCCAGTGCGTCCGAATAGAGTGCGACTGAGCCGGTGACGTACCAGGCGGCAGCTTTCAGCGCGAGCACGACAAAGGCGACGATAATCGACCAGAAGGCGAGGTTCGCGACCTTGCGCTTCGCGGCCGCCTTGGCCGCGATCGCCATCGTGTTCTCGGCTTCGGCCATGATCGTCAGGCGGCCTTTTCCTTGGCCTTGCGCGGCAGGTGGGCGACGATGTTCTCGATGATGCGCATGCCGGCATTGTGGCCGAGCGTCATGATCGATTCCGGGTGGAATTGCACTGCGGCGATCGGCTCCTTGCGGTGCTCGAAGGCCATGATGACGCCGTCCTCGGTCTCGGCCGTGACGATGAAATCGTCGGGCAGCCGCACCGGATCGGCAAAGATCGAGTGGTAGCGGCCGACGGTGACTTCCTTGGGCAGGCCCGAGAAGATGATGCCGGGCTTGGAGACGCGGATGCGCGACGGCTTGCCGTGCATCGGTATGTGCAGCTGCCGCAGTTCGCCGCCATAGGCCTCGGCCAATGCCTGCAGGCCAAGGCAGACGCCGAAGATCGGCAGTTCGCGGGCGCGCGCCTTCTTGATGGTTGCGGCGCAATCGAAGTCCTTCGGCGTGCCGGGGCCGGGCGACAGCACGACGAGGTCGGGTTTCAGCCGGTCGAAGACTTCCTCAGGCACTGGCGAGCGAACGGTCGAGACGTTGGCGCCGGTCTGGCGAAAATAATTGGCCAGCGTGTGGACGAAACTGTCCTCGTGGTCGACCAGCAGGATGTTGACGCCGTCGCCGACGCGCGCGGTGGTGCGCTCGGTGCTGGCGGAATTGCCTGTCTTGGCGTCGCGGATGGCGGAGAGCATGGCGGATGCCTTCAGTTCGGTTTCGGCTTCTTCTTCCTCGGGAATGCTGTCGAACAGCAATGTGGCGCCGGCGCGCACTTCGGCAATGCCGTCCCTGATACGGATGGTGCGGAGCGTCAGGCCGGTGTTCATGTCGCCGTTGAAATTGACCATGCCGATCGCGCCGCCATACCAGGCGCGCGGGCTCTTCTCGTTCTGCTCGATAAAGCGCATGGCCCATAGCTTCGGCGCGCCGGTGACGGTGACCGCCCAGGCATGCGACAGGAAGGCATCGAAGGCATCCATGCCTTCGCGCAGCCTGCCTTCGATGTGGTCGACCGTATGGATCAGGCGCGAATACATCTCGATCTGGCGCCGGCCGATAACGCGCACCGAACCCGGCTCGCAGACCCGCGACTTGTCGTTGCGGTCGACGTCCGAGCACATGGTCAGCTCGGATTCGTCTTTCTTCGAGTTGAGCAGTTTCAGGATCTGCTCTGAGTCGGAAATTGCGTCGTCGCCGCGCTTGATGGTGCCCGAGATCGGGCAGGTCTCGACGCGGCGGCCGTTGACGCGCACGAACATTTCGGGCGAGGCGCCGATCAGATATTCACCTTCGCCCAGATTGATGAAGAAGGAATAGGGCGACGGATTGATGGCCTTCAGCTTGCGCGAAATCTCGGACGGCTGCGTCTCGCAGCGCTCGTAGAACATCTGGCCCGGCACGACCTCGAACAGGTCGCCGCGCTTGAACGAATCCATCGCCTTGCGCACCAGGTCGGCGTATTCGCCGGGTTCATGGTCGCCGCGCGGCGGGATGCGGTCGGGGCTCTTGAACGGCTCGGAGATTTCGTCGCGCGGCAGCCCTTCGGTCGAAAAACCCTCGCCGGCATAGTCGTAGCGGTCGGTCCATGCCTTGGCCGAATAATGGTCGACGACCAGGATCTCGTCAGGCAGGAACAGCACCAGGTCGCGCTGGCTTGGCTTGCGTTCGAGCTTGTAGTCGACCGGGTCGAACTGGAAGGCGAGATCGTAGCCGAAAGCGCCGTAGAGACCTAGATTGGCGTCTTCCTCGGTCTTGAACAGAGCGGTGATGGCGCGCAGCACGGTGAACACCGAAGGAACACGGCTGCGCTCTTCTTCCGTGAAGACACGGCCGGGCTTGGCGACGTCGAGACGGATGAGCCTTTTCGATGTCTCGGCGATGGTGATATCGGCCAGGCTATCCAGCGCCTTGCCGATGACCGGCAACAACACCTCGCCACGGCCGTTGAGCGCCTCGATACGCATGGCGCGGCCGCGCGCGGAGATAACCAGAGGCGGGTCGATGATGGCGGTGTCCCAGCGCGTGTAGCGGCCGGGATATTCATAGTTGGAGGAAAACACCGCGCCGCGGCGCGAATTCAGGCCGTCGACGTAAGCGTCGATCGCGCCCGCATACGGCCGGTCGTGGCGCGCGCGGGTGATGGTGATGCCACCCGCGGTCACGAAACTTTCCGCGCCGTTTTCCAGAACCTTCATCGTCATTGCCGTCTCCATCAGCTTCTTGGGGCAACGGACCCGGGAATGGCTTGGAAAAAACAAATGGCCGCCCGGACTTTCCGTTGCGGCCACCCTCTCTATTCACGCGCACGTGTTCGAACAGGCCGCTGTCAGCAGGCCCACCACCAAATGGTCTTGATCGAACGCATATTCATGGCGAAATCCATAGCTGCGAAAAGAAGGATGCGCAACAGGTTTGAAAGTCTGTTCGTTGGCCGCCGCTTCTCAGGCTCATGGCACATCGCCAGAGCCGACAGTGCTGCTTAGAGTGCTCATCCAACAGCAGGAAGACGGGAAAATAACCATGACCGAGCAGATCGAGCGCGCGCGGACGTTTCATTCCCTCCACGTCAAGGGCAACCCGGTCGTCCTCTACAATGCCTGGGATCCGGGTTCGGCCAAGATCATCGAGAAAGCGGGTGCCAAGGCGATCGCCACCGGAAGCTGGCCGGTCGCGGCCGCGTTCGGCTACGCCGATGGCGAGAAAATCCCGCTGGAACTGGCGCTCGACAACATCAAGCGCATCGTCGGGTCGGTCGACCTGCCGGTGACCATGGACCTCGAGGGCGGCTACGGCGTTGACCCGGAAATCGTCGCTCGCACGGTGACGTTGGCGCTGCGGGCCGGCGCTATCGGTTTCAATTTCGAGGATCAGATTGTCGGTGGCAGCGGCCTGCATGACATTTCCGTGCAGGCAAAGCGCATCGAAGCCGCGGCGGCGGCCGTCAAGGCTTCCGGCATACCGGCATTCATCAACGCTCGAACCGACATCTTCCTCAAGGCGAAACCGGATGCGCATGATGACGTTCTGCTCGACCAGGCCATCGAGCGCGCACAGGCCTTCGAAAAAGCCGGCGCGCACGGCTTCTTTGCGCCGGGCCTTGGCGACGAAGGCCTGATCGAGACGCTCTGCAAGGCAATTGCGTTGCCGGTCAACATCATTGCGCTGGCGCATGTGCCGCCGCGCCAGCGGCTGGCGGAACTGGGTGTCGCCCGCATCAGTCACGGCCCGGTGCCTTACCGGCAGATGGCGGAATGGCTGGAGGCGAAAGCGCGACTGGCTATTTCGGGCTAAGTCAGTCCTCCAGCGTTCCCGACCGGGCATCAGTGCTCTTCCTGTCGCCGACCAGCTTCAGAAGATCTTCGCCGGCGCGGATGATGCGGCGCGAGCGGCGGGTCAGGATGATGCCGTCCTGCGGTGCGAACACTTCGGTGCGGCCATCGGCTTCACCCGGTGCATGGACGATGGTGGCGAGGCGCGCGCCCTTGGCGACGCGGTCGCCGGGCTTCACGTCATAGAGCACGGCACCGGCCCGTGGCGCCGGCATCATGTCGATGTTTTCCAATGGCGCCACGAAGCCGGTGAAAGGACCCGGCGCGGGCAGGGCGCTGTCGGCGATCACGCCGCGCGCCACCAGCAGCTGGTAGAGGCCGTCGGCGTCGGCGGCGGCCAAGGCACCATCGACATCGAGGATGCCGCGATATTCGACGGTGGTGGCGACGCGACGGTCGAGCTTGGCCACATCGGCGGGGACGTTCTGATAGGGCATGATCGAGGCGCCCTCGAAGGTGCCGTCAGTGTCTTCGCTCCACAGCACGACCGCGTCGACGCCCATGGCCGCGGCGCAATCGGCCATACCAGGCCACAGGCTTGTGTGGACGTAGAGATAGGCGAGGCCCTCGTCATCGCAGTGCAGGTCGAGCACGATGTCGTGGCCGAGCGACAGCTGCACCAGCCGCGTCTTCAGCCGCTGGTCGACGCTGCCAAGGGTGGTGTCGGGCAAGAGCGCTGTGTCGGGCGCCGCAAGCAGCGGAAAGCCGCGGTTGAAATTGGTGCGCGTGCCGAGATGAAAGCGGCCCTGATGCTCGCCGAAATGATATTGCGCCCGGCCGATCGGATTGGCCCAGGGCACGATGGTGAGATTGCCCTTGATGCGGCCTTCGGCTTCAGCCTTGTTGAGCATCGGCATCAGCGCGTCGATGGCGACGACACCCGGCAACTCGCCGGCATGGAGTGCCGCCTGCAGATAGGCCGAAGGAGCAGCCTTGTCGGAACCAGTGAAGCGGAACAGCGGGAATTCGTAGGAAACCCCTTCGCTTTCGCCGGCGATGCGTTCGATCGATTTCTGCATGACTTCCTCCATCAGGAGCGAGAGACATGCGATTTGAAGGCGCCGATGTCGATTGGTCCAGCCTGCCGCGCTATGGGCGCAAGAGACTATTCAGCCGGAAGCGGGATGACCGGCGCGCGCCGGTCCAGCGCCTGCGACAGCACAGCGACGGTGACCGCCAAAACAGCGAGTGCTGCGCCGACCAGCGGCAAATTGGCATAGGAAACACCGGCGGACAGGGCCACGCCGCCTATCCAGGCGCCGCCGGCATTGCCGATATTGAAGGCGCCCTGGTTCAGCGTGGCGGCAAGGCTCGGTCCCTCGGAGGCCGCCTCGACGACCCGGATCTGCAACGGCGGCACGACGACGAAGATGAGCAGGCCCCACAGGAAGACGATGCCGATGGCAACGCTGGCGATTGCGCCGAACTGCCTGAATCCAACGAAAAGCAGGGCCATCAGCAGCAGGGTGCCGATCACTGTCGGCATCAGTTTCCAGTCGGCCAGTCTGCCGCCGATGATGTTGCCGATGGTCATGCCCGCGCCGAACAGCAGCAGAACCCACGTGACTGCCGAGGTCGACAAGCCCGATACCTCGGTGAGGTAGGGTTTGATGTAGGTGAAGACGGTGAAAAGGCTTGCGGAGGTCAGCGCCGCGATCAGCATGGCCAGCCAGACCTGCAGCTTGCCCAGCACGCGCAGCTCGCCGCGCAGGCCGCCACCGCTTGGCTCGGCGACATGGGACGGCACCAACCAGGCGATCGCTGCCACCGAGATCAGGCCGATACCGACCACGGCAACGAAGGTGGAGCGCCAGCCGAACGCTTCGCCAAGTGCGGTTCCGGCGGGAACACCCAGGATGTTGGACAGCGTCAGCCCGGCGAACATCAGCGCGATAGCGCTGGCGCGCTTGTTGCGCGGCACCAGGCTGGCGGCAACGACCGAGCCAATGCCGAAGAAGGCGCCGTGGCCGAAAGCGGTGAAGACGCGCGCGGCCATCAGCGTCCAATAGTTGGGCGAGATGGCGCAAAACAGATTGCCGACGACGAACAGCACGGCCAGCCCGACCAGCACCGGCTTGCGCGGCAAATGCGCAGTGGCCATGGCGACGATCGGGGCGCCGAAGACGACGCCCAGCGCATATCCGGTAACCAGCAGGCCCGCCGCGGGGATCGACACGCCGAGGTCGGCGGCGACCTCAGGCAGCAAGCCCATGATGACGAATTCGGTGGTGCCGATGCAGAAGGACGCAATGGCAAGCGCAAGGATCGGCAAGGGCATGGTGCGTCCAGACTGAATCGGTTCAATTCCAGACTGCGCGAAGCACGCCGCCGTGCGCAAGCTGCATTGCTGCATTGCAGCGATGCAGAAAAGGAAGAGCTTTAAAATGGGGTCTTCAACGGGCTGTCACGCCAGCGGCTTCAGCTCCTGGGCAATGGTGGGCAGCAACTCCGAAACATTGGGATGGATGTGCACGGCACGCGCCAGCGTGTCGACGGGCGCCTTGGCGTACATCAGGTCGAGCACACAATGGATAGCCTCGTCGCCGCCGGGGCCGAGCACCGAGCAGCCGAGGATCTCCCTGGTGTCGGCATCGACCAGGATTTTCATGAAACCCTGCGTCTCGCCCTTTTCGATAGCGCGGCCGACGCGGGTCATCGGCCGCTGGCCGACCAGCGCGCGACGGCCGGATTTCTTCACTGCGGCCTCGGTCATGCCGCAGCGGCCAAGCGGCGGGTCGATGTAGAGCGCATAGGCTTCGATCCGGTCGCTGACCCTCCGCGGATCGTTGTCGAGCAAATTGGCGGCGACGATCTCGTAGTCGTTGTAGGAGGTGTGGGTGAAGGCGCCCCTGCCGTTGCAGTCGCCCATCGCCCAGATGCCGGGCACGCTGGTGCGCAGCTGGTCGTCGACGGTGACAAAACCGCGCTTGTCGACCTCGACGCCGGCCCTTTCCAGGCCGAGATCGTCGGTGTTGGGCGTGCGCCCCAGCGCCAGCAGCACATGCGAGCCGACCGCCGGTGGCTTGCCGGCGGAGAAGGTCACGGCGATGTCGTCACCCTGTCTGGCGAAGGCAATGTCGTCGGCGCCGACATGGACCGCGATGCCTTCGTTTTCGAGGATCGACAGGATGGCGGCGGAGACATCCTCGTCCTCGCGGCCGGTCAGGCGCGGGCTCTTCTCGACGACGGTGACTTCCGCGCCGAAGCGGCGGAACATCTGAGCGAATTCGAGCGAGATGTAGCTGCCGCCGACGACGACGAGATGGCGCGGCAGCACATCGAGATCCATCATCGACGAGTTGGTCAGATAGTCGATGTCGTGGATGCCGGGAAGGTCGGGCACCGAGGCGCGGCCGCCGGTGTTGAGGAAGATCTTTTCGGCGGTCAGCAGATCGTCGCCGACGCGCACCGTGTTGGCGGATTCGAAACGCGCATGGCCGCGATAGAGGGTGCACTTGTCCATGCCGGCAATCCAGGTCTCGAGATTGCCGCGAGCGTCGTTTGTGACCTTGTCCTTGCGCGCCTTGATCACCTTGTAATCCACGCCGACCGGCCCGGAGAGCGTCACGCCATAGTCGGCGGCGCGGCGCGCCAGATGCGCGGCATAGGCGCTGGCGACCATGGTCTTGGTCGGCATGCAGCCGGTGTTGACGCAGGTGCCGCCGACCAGCTTGCGCTCGATCAGCGCGACGCTCATGCCGGCGGCCGTCAGCCGCCCGGCCAGCGGAGGGCCAGCCTGTCCGGCACCGATGATGATGGCGTCGAAGATTTTCGTCGTCATGCCACCGCCGCTACGATCAGCAGGCCGCCGATGATCGCCACCGCGTCCTCGATAAAGGCGGCGGGCGGATCCTTGCCGAAGGCGGCCGCGAGCCGGCCGCGAGCTTCGGCGCCGCCCAGCGTGCCGATGACAGCGCCGATGGCGCCCGCGATCAGGCCGCCGATGGTGGCGCCACCGGTGGCGCCGATCACCGCGCCGGTGAAAGCGCCCGTAACGATGCGGGCGCCGAACTGCTGGGGTACTTTACGGCTCGGCGTCGACGGCAACTGGTCGGTGACCAGCTCGACGATGGCCAGGATGGTGAAGATGCCGACAGCCGCCCAATGGCTCATGAAGCTCGCCCAAGTGCCGGCAACCGTCAGCCAGCCGAGATAAGCGCCCCAGGCAATGGCGGCCGGCGCCGTCATGGCGCGAAGACCGGCAATGACGCCGATCAGAAGTGCGAGAATGTAGAGCATGGTCGATCCCCCTCGATCACGGGCCAAGACGGCCTTGAGTCACAGGCTACCATAGGTCCAATATTTGACCAGTACTGGCATCGGCGCTTTTGGCTGCACTTGTGCTTTGCAAGGACGTGAACTGGAGACCGCATCATGGCTGAGAGCGAGCGCGTGAAAATGGTGGCCGGCGAATGGTATACCTGCATCGATGACGAACTGGAGTCGTTGCGGATGATAGCGCGCGATGCGGTGTTCGAGCACAACTTGCTGCCGCCTCGTCAACGCGGCAATCTCGGGCCGGGTCTGAAGGCACTGCTGGGAAGAGCCGGCGAGGGCGCCCGTATCGAGGCGCCGTTCCACTGCGCCTATGGCTTCAACATCTTTCTCGGCGACGGCGTCTTCCTCAATGCCGGCTGCACCATCCTCGACACGGCAAGCGTGCGCATCGGCAAGGCAACGCTGCTCGGCCCGAACGTGCAGATCTACTGCGCCGAGCATCACAAGGAGGCCAGTGGGCGGCAGGCCGGACTGGAGGTCGCCCGACCGATCGAGATCGGCGCCAATGCCTGGATCGGCGGCTCAGCCGTCATCCTTGGCGGCGTCAGCATCGGTGAAGGCGCCATCGTCGGCGCCGGTGCGGTGGTGACGCGCGACGTGGCGGCGAACGCCACGGTGATCGGCAATCCGGCGCGGCCGGTCAAGCGGGGCTGAACAGGTCAGGACGACAGGACATACGTCATGCGCTCTTCCTGATCGCCTCGCCTGGAAAACTCGCGCCGGTATTGCGCCGGCGATGTCCTCAGTCTCGCGGCAAAATGCTGGCGCAGCGAGGTGGCGCTGCCGAAGCCGGCTTCGAAGGCGATCATGTCCATGGATTTCTCCGTCGCTTCCAGCAAACGCTGCGCCAGTTCGATCCGCTGGCTGGTCAGCCAATCGCCAAAGCTGGCGCCGATCGATTTCTGAAAGCGACGGGTAAAGGTGCGGCGGGTCAGGCCGGCGGCCTCGGCGACGCGGTCCAGGCTATGCGCTTCGCCAAGCGTCGCGCGAACCGCGTCGAGGGCCTGGGTGAAGCGGTCGGCGTCCGCGCTTCTTGCCACCGGATGCTCGATGAATTGCGCCTGGCCGCCCTGGCGATGCGGGGAAAGCACGATCTGGCGAGCAAGCCGCAGTGCTGCTTCCGCGCCATAGCGGGCGCGCACGATGTGGAGACAGCAGTCGAGGCCGGCGGCGACGCCGGCCGAGGTCACGACATCGCCATTGTCGACGTAGAGCACCGCTGCATCGACAGCGATGTCGGGATGGAGTGTTTGCAATTGTTCGCAATAGGCCCAGTGCGTCGCGGCACGTCGGCCCGAAAGCAGCCCGGCCGCTGCAATGGCGAAGGTGCCGAGGCACAGGCCGACAATCAAGGCGCCGCGTTGGTGCGCATGGCGCAGCGCTTCCATCAGCAGCGGCGATACCGGTTCGCTCAGATGATGCCAGCTCGGGATGATGACGATATCGGCGCCGTCGAGCCCTTCGAGCCCATGCGGCGCGGCAATTGTCAGCCCGGCTTCGGTATGGATCGGGCCGGCCTTGACCGCGCAGATGCGGAAGTCGAAGCGCGGCAGGCCAAGCGCCGTCCTGTCCTCGCCGAAGACCAGGCACGGTACGGAAAGATGGAACGGGCTGATGCCGTCGAAGGCGAGGACGGCAATGATCGGGTCGTTCATGGGTGCTTCCAGCGGTTGAATGCGGATTGTCCCAATTCTTTCGAATGATGTCAATCGGGTCACTTTCGGCTGTCTGGCAGCCCGCCTATCTTCCATCCATCGAATTCAAGCCGGAAAGGAAACACCATGTCTGACCCAGCCAACACCACGCCGCGCCGGGCGCTGATCGTCGTCGATGTGCAGAACGATTACGACGGCGGCAATCTCGCCATCCAGCATCCGCCGTTCCGCGACAGCGTCGTCAATGTGGCACGCGCCATGGATGCAGCGACTGCTGCCGGCATCAAGGTGGTGGTCGTCAAGCAGATGGCGCCCGAGACCTCGCCGATCTTTGCCAAGGGCAGTCACGGCGGCGAACTGCATCCCGAAATCGCCAGGCGCGAGCGCGACCATTATGTCGAAAAGAACCTGCCCTCCGCCTTCACCGGCACTGATCTGGAAGACTGGCTTCGCGCCAATGCCATCGATACGATCACGGTGGTCGGCTACATGACGCATAATTGTGACCTGTCGACCATTATCCACGCCGTGCATATGGGCTTTGCCGTCGAGTTCCTGTCGGATGCGACCGGCTCGGTGCCTTACGCCAACAGCGCCGGCTACGCCTCGGCCGAGGAGATCCATCGCGTGGTCACGATCATCCTGCAGTCGCGCTTCGCCGCCGTGCTCAAGACCGCCGAATGGGTGGAGTGCCTGCAGACCGGCGCGCTGCCGGAGCGCGACACGATCTTCGGCTCCAACCAGCGGGCGCTGTCGCGCAGCGCTGCTTAGGGCTATCCGAAAAAACAGAAAGGGGGCCGCATCGTTGCGGCCCCCTTTCTGTTTGAATTGAAGGATTTTAGAACAGGCCTTCGATATTGCCGGCCTCATTGAGGAAGATCTTTTCCGAGGACGGCGCCCTCGGCAGGCCCGGCATGGTCATGACCTCGCCGCAGATGATGACGACGAAGCCGGCACCGGCCGAAAGCCTGACCTCGCGCACCGGCACGGTGTGGCCGGTCGGCGCGCCGCGCAGGTTCGGGTCGGTCGAGAAGGAATACTGGGTCTTGGCCATGCACACCGGCAAATGGCCGTAGCCGGCGTCTTCCCACGCCTTGAGCTGGTCGCGCACCGACTTGTCGGCGATCGCTTCCGAGCCGCGATAGATGCGCTGGACGATGGTGTTGATCTTCTCGAACAGCGGCATGGCATCGGGATAGAGCGGCGCGAACTGCGAGGCGCCGGATTCGGCCAGTGCCACCACCTTGTTGGCGAGATCCTCGATCCCGGCCGAGCCGTGTGCCCAGTGCTTGCACAGGATCGCTTCTTCGCCCATCGAGGCGACATAGTCCTTCATCGCCTGGATCTCGGCGTCGGTGTCGGAATAGAAATGGTTGATGGCAACCACCGCCGGCACGCCGAACTGCCTGATGTTCTCGATGTGGCGGCCAAGATTGGCGCAGCCCTTCTTCACCGCTTCGACGTTTTCCGTGCCGAGGTCTTCCTTCTTGACGCCGCCATTCATCTTCATGGCGCGCACGGTGGCGACGATGACCGCCGCTGCCGGCTTCAGGCCCGCCTTGCGGCACTTGATGTCGAAGAACTTTTCAGCACCCAAATCGGCGCCGAAGCCGGCTTCGGTGACGACATAGTCGGCGAGCTTGAGCGCCGTCGTGGTGGCGACGACCGAGTTGCAGCCATGCGCGATGTTGGCGAACGGCCCGCCATGCACGAAGGCCGGGTTGTTCTCCAGCGTCTGCACCAGGTTCGGCTGCATGGCGTCCTTCAGCAGCACAGCCATGGCGCCGTCGGCCTTGAGGTCGCGGGCATAGACGGCTGACTTGTCGCGGCGATAGGCGACGATGATGTCGCCGAGGCGCTTTTCCAGATCCTTCAGGTCGGTCGACAGGCAGAGGATCGCCATCACCTCCGAGGCGACGGTGATGTCGAAACCGCCCTCGCGCGGGAAGCCGTTGGCGACGCCGCCGAGCGAGCAGATGATCTCGCGCAGCGCGCGGTCGTTCATGTCCATGACGCGGCGCCAGACGACCCGGCGGGTGTCGATGCCGAGCTCATTGCCCCAGTAGATGTGGTTGTCGATCAGAGCCGAAAGCAGGTTGTGCGCGGTGGTGATGGCGTGGAAGTCGCCGGTGAAGTGGAGGTTCATGTCCTCCATCGGCACGACTTGCGCATAGCCGCCGCCGGCGGCACCGCCCTTGACGCCGAAGTTCGGGCCGAGCGAAGCCTCGCGGATGCAGACGATCGCCTTCTTGCCGATGCGGTTCAGGCCGTCGCCGAGACCAACCGTGGTCGTGGTCTTGCCTTCGCCGGCCGGCGTCGGGTTGATGGCGGTTACGAGGATCAGCTTGCCGTCCTTGTTGCCCTTCACCGATTTGATGAATTCGGCTGATATCTTGGCCTTGTCGTGGCCGTAGGGCAGCAGGTGTTCGGTCGGGATGCCGATCTTCTGGCCGATCTCCTGGATCTGCTTTTTCCTGGCGCCGCGCGCGATCTCGATGTCGGACTTCACTTCGGCCATGACGGCTTTCCTCTGGATTGGACGGTGGAGGGGACGGGTTTGGTCTTACTGGCAAGCAGGTTGGAACCGGGCGCGGGCATGTTCTAACCCTGTCGCTGCCGCGGCGTCAACTTGTATGCAACTATGTTTCCTCTTGAGAAAATTCTTCTGCGGACCGGCCGACCTGTCGTCGGTTCTTCCTGGCTCCGTTGCCGCGCCGTATAGAAGCCAGAGGACGCGTCGTTCCGCCGTCTCAAAACAGCCGCACAATGCACGGAATGCGACAGAGGCGACGGCGCAAATTCGCCATCGCCTGGTCCCTAATGGAACAGCGCTACTGCGTCAGAACGTTGCTGATTTCGACCATGTTGGAGCGCACCCTGAGCACATAGAAGCCCATCGTCGTCAGATGCGTCGGCAACAGCCAGCCATCCTCGCGGCCATTGGCGATGATGAAAGGCTGGATCTTCAGCGCAGAAACGAATTGCGAGTCCATCGTGTCCCAGAGGTTCTGCAGATGCTTTTCCTTGATGACGTCCTCGAAGTCGGCCTGGGCGCCCTTCATCAGGCCGTAATAGCCATAGAGCTGGCCATAGGCGAACCAGTAGCGGTCGTCGGCGCGGAAGTCGAACCAGCCATTGTTGTGGTTCTCGGCGCGTTCCTTGAGGATCGCCGAGGTCGAGCCGATGTCGGACGAGATGCGGTCGATATACTGTTTCAGATTGTCGGCGCGGGCGTCGAATGTCGCCTGGCAGGTGGCAAGGCGAGCGTTGAAGGAACGCAGCATGCGCACGGCGTCGCGATAGTAGCTCGGCGTCGGTGTCTTGGGACCGAACGGGTTCAGGCCGAAATACCAGGTCTCCTCGTCGAACTGCAGGTTGCCGCGGGCATTCTGCAGATCGCTGTCGATCTGCGAGGTGGTGCGGACGCGGCCGAGATTGTCGGCGAGTTCGGTCGCCGTGCGCCGCACCGCCTGGTTGATGCCGCGCTGGAAGGAGGCCTTGTTGTCCATCCACGGCGTGTTGTCCCAGTCGATGCCGAACAGGCCGAGCTTGTAGAGGATCATCGACGAGATCCAGGCATTCTGGTTGACGTTGAAGTCGGTCAGGTCGGCGGCGATCTGGGCAATGCCGGAGTTGCCGCAGGTCTTGGCCGTGTCGGTGCCGGCGCCGGCGGAGACCTGTTCGCCAGCGGAGACATTGCGCTTCTCGAACGTGTAGGTGTCTGGATAGTTCGGGTTGAAATTGTTCCACCACTGGGTGGCGTAGAAGAAATTGGCATAGAGGCCGATCAGCACCAGCAGAGCAAGGCCGACCGCCGCCTTGAGGATCCAGCCGCGTTGCGTGTACCAGCGTCCGGCCCACAGGAACGGCCACAGGATGACGCCGATCAAAAGCCCGATACCGCGGCCGATCCACTGGAAAATGCGGGTGAAGAAGTTCACGATCGGATCGAGCATGGCTGTGTCACCCCCCTCAAGCATGATGCCAAAAAGTTGCAGACTTTTTGGATAACATTATGCGCCAAAACAAGAAGTTAGAACGAAATAACGGTTCATTTCGTTCTAGTCAGTCAGGCCGTAGAGGCGCGTGCGAAACGCCACCTTGTCCTTCAAATATGTGGTTTTGAGAACGTCCACAACATGCGATCGCCAGGCGTCGCTGAAGCCGCCATAGTCCTTGTAGAAGCCGTCCTTGTTGAAGATGTAGCGCGAGACGAAGTCCGACGGTACGAAATCCGAGATCAGCCGGTTGGTCAGCCAGGCGTCAGGATGGTCAGGCTTGGCGCGGATCACCAGGAAGCGCTGCTGCGGGAAGACATCCTCGATCTTCAGGTGGCCGAGCTGGGCGATCTCGCGCTTGGCGGCGTTGAGGAAAGGGAAATTGCCGTCCCTGGTGATCAGGTCGGCATGGCTCTGGATCCAGGTCTGCAGCCAGACCTTGTCGACATTGGTCAAGTTGCGGTTCGGCTCGGCATCGCGGATCAGCGCGCGCACCACCATCTCGGCGCGGTGCTCGAGATAGCCCGAGGCCTCGACCCAGGAGGCGCGCGGCAACTCGATGCGGCCGGTGGTGGCGAGGAACTTGAACACCTTGTCGGCGTCGTTAATGGAGAGATAGCTGACCTGCCACGGCCGCGAACGGCGGAAGCCTGGCGCCGCAGGATCGCTGATCACCGTCGTCACATCCGGGTCGACGAAGACGTAAAGGCCACCGAAATGGCTGGTCCAGTAGGCGTTGTGGCGGAAGATCACCTGGTCGGGCACCAGCGCGTTCTCGCGGATGTCGCCGCAGATCTTGGCGAGCTCGACCATGCGGTTCAGCATGGCGCTGTCGCGCCAGGCGTCGGGCTCCTGCTTCAACCGGTCGACGAGCTTGCCGAGCTCGGCGGCCTTGCCCAGCACATCCTCAGCCGACAGCACCTTGAACTCGACCTGGCTGATCGACAGCAGGTCCTCGATATCGTTGACCTTGGGAACGGAATCCTCGATCTCGCCGTAGATGACATCCTTGATCGTCAGCGCATCGATGGCGCGCTGGTTCTTGGACATGAACTCGAACATCAGCTGCGAGGTGTTGGAGAAGGCGGTGTGCACCACCGGCAGGTCGATCTGCGACGGCGTCAGGATGATGAAACGGCGGTTGACCTCGTTGGGATCGAGATAGTCGTAGTCGTTGCATTCCTCGGCCACTTCGGGCGAAAAGCCGGTGCGATCGATCTGGAAGGTCTTCAGCTTGGTCGGCTTCAAGCCGAATGCGGCGAGCGCCTTGTTGTAGCGCTGGATCAGATGCGGCTCGTCGACCGTCAGCAGCCGGCCATAGATCAGCTCATTGTCGCGCAGGAGATCGGATTTCTTGGCGGGGCTCATCTTGCCTTCTCCCACAAGGGGTGAAGGGAAGGCCGGCGCAGCTCACGCATTCCATAGCCCCTTCTTCTTCATCTCCTCCATCTCGCGCGCAGCCCGTTCGCGCAGGCGGGCGTCGCGCAGCAGTTTTTCCACGGCGGAGTCGTCGGACTTGTCGGAATAACGGAACTCCGAGTCGGCGTAGCGGTTGATCTCCTGCATGACCATGTCCATCGAGAACGGCCCGCGCAGTTCCTCGATCATCGCTTTCTTCTCGTCGTAGCCCTTGTGCATGAAGACTTCCGGCTTCTCGAACCAATCGTCGGGAAGCTCGATGTCCATGGCGCGCATCTTGATAGCGTCGGTGACATTCTTGATGGCGCGACCGGTGAAGCGGGGCTCGGCATCCTTGATCAGGTGCAGATAGGTGCCGATATCGGCCATCGATTTCGGCGCGCCGTTCTCCTTCATGTAGCGCTCGTAGACCTTCATCAGTCCATCTTCCTGCGGCTTCTCGTGCTCCTCATAGGCTTCGGTCACGGCGCGCTGGATTTCCTGCGCGGCGTAGAGGTCGTGTTCGCCGAGCGGGATCTTGTGGTTTTTCCCCGCCAGCAGGACAAAAATATCGATGTAGTCGTCGCGGCTCTGCGGCCCGTCGACCAGCCAGCGGGCGCCGGCGCGCTGGCGCAGCGCGTCGTCGACATTTTCGGGGTAGTTGGAGAACATGCCGAATGAGCAGTTGCCGCGCACCACGGTGGCGGCGCCGGCGAAGGCGTCCATCAAGACGCCTGTTATCTCCTGCTGGCCGGCCGAGGCGCGGTCGTCGGAGCGGCGCGCCGCCACCTGGTCGATGTCGTCGATGGTGCCGAAGCCGATGACGCGCGGGTTCAAGACATTGTTGATGAACTGGCGGCAATTCTGGCCCGACTTGCCCTGGTAGGACGAGATCTGGTCGACGCCGAAATTCTCGTAGGCGAAGGGATAGCCGGCGACCTGGCAATAGCCGTTGACGAGGCCGGCGATCATCTGGATCAGCGTCGTCTTGCCGGTGCCGGGGGCGCCGTCGCCGATGAAGGTGAACAGGAAGCCGCCGAGCTCGACGAACGGATTGAGTTCGCGCTCGAAATCATAGGCCATCAGCATCTTGGCGAGCTTGACCGACTGGTATTTGGCGATGTGGTTGCCGACGACCTCTTCCGGCTTCTTGAAGGTCATCACCAGCGGTTTTGAGCGCTTGCCCGGCGCGACGTCGAAACCATCGAGAGTGAAATCGTCGGCATCGATGCGGATATGGGCGTTCTCGAACGGGCCGATGCCGTCGAAGCGGCCCTTGCGGGCCAGAAGCCCGTCGATGGCGACGCGGGCGAAGGCGCGTGCCCTTGTCATCAAATCGGCATCATCGGACGATCCCGAGATCGCCTTGTCGAGGCCAGCGAGGATCGACTTCACCGCATCCTGCGGCGTGTCGAACAGGAAGTCCGGCTCGGGGATGTCGTTGGGTGCCTCGCCGTCGCTGTCGATCAGCTGGAACAGGTAGGAGGCGAGGCCGAAGGCGGAGATGTAAGCCGAGGCCGACAGAAGCTTCTTGAAGGTGGCCGCTTCGTCGCCTTCGAGCGGCGCGCGGGTATTCCTGGCCTGCAGGCTTTCGAGGTCGGAGCCTTCGGCAAAGACGTCCGATATGGCCAGCGCGATCGCCGTGCCGCGCCGGGCGCGAAACAGGAGCGTGTGCTGCGGGATGGTCAGCAGCTGGTCGTCGGGATGAACGGCGCCGACGGTCTTGGCCAGCTCGACCTCGCGCGTGCGACGCACCGAGCCGACCGAGACGGTCGAGACGAAGCGGCGGTTGGTGCCGGCAAGCGCGGTGCCGGACTCCCGTGACGGGTCCTCCAGCACGACGATGCGGGTGATGAAGCTCTGCGCGGTGGCGCGGTGCTTCTCGATGGCGGCTTCCGGAATGGTGGTCAGGCCGGTATCCATGAAGGGTGCTCCGTGGTGTGACGGTCAGACGTCTGAGATGACCTGTCCGTTGGACAGGATATGAACCTTGTAGCCGGCAAAAATCTTCTGTGCTTCGCCGGCGGCGTAGAGTGCCTGATAGGCCTCGTGCGGAATCAGCGCATGGTTTTCATAGCTCGACACGCCCTGACGCGCGGCTTCCAGATCATCAGTGTTGATGAAGAATTCCTGCGTTGTCTTCTCACTCGAAAACAGGCCCTTGCGGCCGGGCTTCTCGCTCTTGGAATAGACCTCCTGGATCGTCCAGGTCAAAAGCCAGGCATTTTGCGGCTTGCGCACCTTGGCCAGAACCTCGGTCACCGTCGAATTGTTGTCGGTAATCCCCACCGAATAGAACGGGCCGAGCACGACGCGGCGCAGCTGCTTGGGGTGCAACGGTTCGAAATCCTTGTCGAGGTTGACCGCGATGGTCGCCGGCGACAGCGTATAGGCGGAGTTCTTCTCGGTGAAATCGTCGAAACGATGGGCAAGCTCGGGATTGAGCAGGCCGTCGACCGGCAGCGGAATGTCGACCGTCTCGTTGAGTTTGCCGTTTCTGTCGACAAGCTGGCGGATCATCGCGTCGGAAGAATCCTCCACCGTCACCATGTAGACCAGAGGCAGGTTGGCGCTGCCGTCGAACGTCGCCCAATGGACGAGATAATAGGGCCGTCCCGTCTTCGGATTGACCGAGACCTTGGCGGTTTGCGCCAGCGTGAAGGGACCGAACGTGTTCTCGCTCTTCACGTCCTCGAGATAGAGCCGCTCGGCCATCGACTTCTGCAGCGCCTCGGGGAATTCCTTGTGGCGCAGGATGAAGTCGGCCATTTCCTCGCGCAATTCGCCGGCGAGCGGGATGTTGGCAAGCCGCGCGTCGGCCTGGCGGCGGTCGTTTTCCAGTTCGAGCAGGTTCTGGAACACCGGGAATCCGCTTTCGGCCCGCGAAATGCGGAACGTATCCATGAAGCCCAGCCGGTTGCGCCAGCAGGAAAACGACTTGTCGAGCCGGGCGATGTATTCGGCGACGATCTTGGCGACGATGCCGTGCCGGTAAAGCGGCGAGCGATCGTCGCGCATGAACACTTCAAGGCCGCTCAGCGCGGCCGTGATGGCGGAGAAATATCGTGCCGCCGCTTCGTTTTCGGGGGTCATGCCTGTGCGCTCGCGGGCAGTCCTATCACCCCTAAGACTGCACGTAGTTTGCCGAATTGTGCTTCTTCAGCACCTCGTCGAAGCGGCGGGCAAAGGCATCGTCGGCCAGCTTCTTGCGGCGCTGGATGTCGGCGGTGGCGACCATGTTCTTCTCGTGCATCTCGAGTAGGTCGCCGATGTGTTTTTGCGAAGCAGCACCGATGCCGGCCATGGTTTCCTCGGCGGTGTTGTCGACCTGGCTGCCCAGCGTGTTGATCTTGTGGGCGACGTCCTGCTGGGCGGCGGTCTTCAGCGAATCTTCCAGCGCCTTGTAGAGCACGATGCGCTGCTCGGTATCGATGGTCAGCTTGTTGATCAGCGTCGATTGCGCGGCGATCTGGTTGTTGAGCGAATCGACGAAGGTCTGGAACATCGAGGTGTAGCGCTCGAGCGTCTGGCTCTCGGCCAGCAGCTCCTGCTCCTTGGCCTGCTTTTCGTTGTATTCCGTCGCCAGCTTGGAGCGTTCGCCTTCGAGCTGCGTGCGGTCCTTCTGGCTGGTCGAAGCGGCGATCTTGTTTTCGATGTCGAGCAGCATCGGGTTGAGCTCCTCGATGCGCTTCTGCACGGCTTCGAGGTTGGTCATGGTGGTCTTGCGGCGCTCGATCACCTGCGACAGGCTGGTTTCCGAGGTCTTGTAGCGCTGGTCGAGGACCTCTTTCTGCGCCTTCAATATGCCGACGATGGTGTCGGATTTGACCAGCAATTCCTGCAGATTGCCCGCCAGCGACATGTTGCGGACGCGGTCGGTGCGCATGCGCTGCTTGCTCTGGCTGGAGAAGATACCGATGAATTTTTCCCAGCCGGTGTAGTTCTTCATGCTCTCGAACTCGGAGCCGAAGACGTTGGTGGCGTCCTCCAGGCCGATGATCAGGTCGGCAATGTTGCCTTCCATCACCTTTTGCTGCTTCAGCACATCCTCGATGCGGGCGTTCTCGAGGTCGAAATTGGCGTCGCCGATCTTCTTGTCCGATGTGGCGAGCGTATCAAGCACGGTGCCGGACTGCTCGATCTTGGAGCGCATGTCCTGCACGACCTGCTTGGTCTTGGCAATTTCGGCGTCGAAATTCTGCAATGTCGCCATTGGGGCCTCCCGCTTCGGCATGACGTCGCTGGTCGCGAACAGCGGCGAATATATGTGGGGCATCGGGGGATTGAAAGACGTGAAGACAAGGGCGGCGTGAAAACAAAAGAATCCATCAGGGTCTTGAAAACCAGTGAAGGCGGGGGCCTGGCGTGATTAGCTTGCCTGCCAGCCGTAGTTCAGCTGTCATTGAACTTTCATGCGGCAAGCCGATGGCGCACGGATGCCTTTGTATTCGGCAAATCACTGAAGCAATCGCGGCCGCGATATGCGAGGGGAAAGCCGGTTTTACAGAGCTGACGAACAGCGGATCAGGGCTTGGGATCGGCCTTCAGATAGGCGATGACATTGGCGATGTCGTCGTCATTGGTCAGGCCGCCGAAGGCCATCTTGTTGCTCGGCACCTTCAGCTTTGGGGCCTTGAGATACTCGGCGAGATTGGCTTCATCCCAGACCAGGCCGGCGGCGCCAGCACTCTTCATCGCCTCGGAATAGTGGCCAAGAAAGCTCTCGGCGCTGCCGGCGGTGCGGCCAACGACGCCCGACAGATGCGGACCGACCTTGTCGCGGTCGGTGGCTGCGTCATGGCAGGCCATGCATCGGTTGAAGACCTTCTTGCCCAGGGCAGGATCGCCGCCGGCATGGGCTACGAGCGAGCTGGCAAGGTGAAGGATACTGGCGAACGAAGCGGCTCGAAGCATGGCTGACCCCGGAGAGCTCTGGCTGGCTGCGTTATAGTACCGAGGCCTTAAGAAACGCTGCATCGGGCCGGGGTCAAGGCCGCCGGGGCCGTCAGCCCTTGATAAAGCCGATGAAGTCGTCTGGCGCGGCGCGGCCCATCTCTTCCTCCCAATGGCGGCGGCAGAGCGAGACATAGACATCCTTGCCGATCGCCACCTGCTCGCCCTGGCGCGCCACCTTGCCATCGGGGCCGAGGCGCACGACCATCGTCGCCTTGCGGCCGCATCGGCAGATGGTGCGCACTTCGCGCAAATCGTCGGCGATGGCCAGCAGCGCGCGCGAGCCGGAAAACAGCTTGCCCTGGAAATCGGTGCGCAGGCCGTAGCACATGACCGGGATGTTCAGCCGGTCGGCGATGCGGGCGAGCTGCCAGACCTGCTCTTCCTCGAGGAACTGCGCCTCGTCGACGAAGACGCAATGCACCGACGTATGCGCGTGATGAGCGGCGACGCGGGCGAACAGATCGTCGCCGTCGCGAAACATCTCGGCTTCCGTCTCCAGGCCTATGCGCGACGAGATCAGGCCTGTATCGCCCTTGCGGTAGTGGCCGGCGACGAACAGCATCGTGCCCATGCCGCGCTCGCGGTAATTGTAAGAGGCCTGCAAGAGCATCGTCGTCTTGCCGGCGTTCATCGTCGCGTAGTGGAAGTAAAGCTTGGCCATGCCGCTCTTTTAAGCCGACTTGGCCTGACACGGGGAGGGGCCAGAGCGGCATTCCCCTGAAAAAGCCGGCTGGCCAGACAAAAGCGCCTGATGTGTCGCTGATTGGCCAGCCCGCGCCGTTGATCGTGATTGTCTTAATGCTTGAAACCACACCAGAATGGTGTTTGGCTGACGAAACAAGGCGGGCACAGAAACCGTAGCTACGCTTCGCCAAAGAATCACAATGGGAGACTGTCTATGTCGCGTATGAACTCTTTCGTCGCCGGCCTCGGCCTGGCGGCTTTTTTGTCAACCAGCGCTGCCTACGCCGGTGATCCGGCAAGCTGCAAGGCGGTGCGCCTTTCCGATGTCGGCTGGACCGACATCCAGGCGACGACCGGCGTCGCCTCCGTGCTGCTGACCGCGCTCGGCTATGAGCCGCAAACGATCCAGCTGTCGGTGCCGGTGACCATGGCGTCGCTGAAGAACAAGGATCTCGACGTGTTCCTCGGCAACTGGATGCCGTCGATGACCAACGACATCAAGGACTATACAGCCGACGGTTCGGTCGAGACGATCAGCACCAATCTGACCGGCGCCGGCTACGGCATCGTCGTGCCGACCTATGTCGCCGACGCCGGCGTCAAATCGCTGACCGATATCGGCAAGTTCAAGGACAAGTTCAACGGCAAGATCTATGGCATCGAGGCCGGCAATGACGGCAACCGCATCATCCTCGACATGATCAAGAACCCGAAGGACAATCTCGAAGGCTTCGAGCTGGTCGAATCCTCGGAAGCCGGCATGCTGACGCAGGCCGAGCAGTCGATGAAGAACAATGAATGGATCGCCTTCCTCGGCTGGACGCCGCATCCGGTGATGGGCGCCATGAAGATCACCTATCTCGACGGCATGGGCGACAGCGGCTTCGGCGCCGCCACCGTCTACACCAATGTGCGCAAGGGCTACACCACCGAATGCCCGAACGCCGGCAAGTTCATCGCCAACCTGAAGTTCAACCTGGACATGGAAGGCGAGATGATGGACGCGATCCTCAAGGGCGGCGACGCCAATACGGTTGCAACCGACTGGCTGAAGAAGCACCCGGATGCCGTTGCCCCGTGGATAGCCGGCGTGACTACCTTCGACGGCGGTGACGCTGCCGCCGCCATCAAGACCGCGCTCGGAAGCTGAGTCGACTGAATTCGGCAAAGCCGAACCAGGAAGGGCAGCCATCTTAGAAAAGGCTGCCCTTTTTCATATCCTGTGACAAGATGACGACGGCCGAGGCCGAGGGGCAGGGCGGTCTCCTGCACGAGAGGGGCGATATGGATCCGATTTCGAAATTCATGGTCGATCACAAGATTCCGATCGGCGCCTGGGGAAAGGCCTTCTTCGGTTTCCTCACCGACAATTTCGACACTGTGTTCAGGGCCTTTTCGAATGGCCTCAATTTCCTGCTCGACGGGCTGGTCGGCATCCTCTTGATGGTGCCGCCGGTGCTGCTGGCGCTGGTCATCGCCGTTGTCGCCTGGCTGCTGCAACGCTCGCGGCCGCTTGCCATCGGCGTCTTTCTCGGCCTGATCTTCATCATCAACCAGAACCTTTGGAAGCAGACGGTGCAGACGCTGGTGCTGGTCGTCGCGGCCGCTGCCATGGCCATGGCCATCGGCGTGCCGCTCGGCATCTGGGCAGCGCACAAGCCGAAGGTCTACCGCGTCATGCTGCCGGTGCTCGACCTGATGCAGACGCTGCCGACCTTCGTCTACCTGATCCCGGTGCTGACGCTGTTCGGCCTCGGCAACGCGCCCGGCCTCATCGTCACCATCATCTTCGTCATCCCGACCGCGGTCCGGCTCACGCATCTGGGCGTCGTCTCGGTGCCGAAGTCGATCGTCGAGGCCGGCGAGGCTTTCGGCGCCACCAAGAGCCAGCTGCTGTGGAAGGTGGAACTGCCGTCGGCGCTGCCCACCATCATGGCCGGCCTGACGCAATCGATCATGCTGTCGCTGTCGATGGTGGTGTTTGCCGCACTGATCGGCGCCGGCGGGCTCGGCACCGAGATCAACCGGGCGCTCGGCTCGCGCCGCATCGACCTCGGGCTTGAGGCGGGGCTTGCCATCGTCGTTTTGGCCATCGTGCTCGACCGGATGACCCGCATCGCCGTTGGAGGCAAGAAATGACCGTCGCCGTCGATTTCAGGAACGTCGATATCGTCTTCGGCGCCGACCAGGCCGGATCGCTGAAGATGATCGACGCCGGCGCCAGCCGCGCCGAGATCCTCGAAAAGACCGGCAATGTACTGGGCTGCGCCGGAGCCAGCCTGACCGTGAACGAGGGCGAGATCTCCGTTCTGATGGGCCTCTCCGGTTCGGGCAAGTCGACATTGCTGCGGGCGGTCAACCGGCTCAACGTGGTGTCGCGCGGCCAGGTGCTGGTCAAGGATGGCGACAAGACCGTCGATGTCGTCACCTGCGACGAGGCGACCTTGCGGCGCCTGCGCCAGAAACAGGTGGCGATGGTGTTCCAGCAGTTCGGCCTTTTGCCCTGGCGCACGGTGGAGGAGAATGTCGGTCTCGGCCTCGAACTGGCCGGCGTCCCGGAAGCCGAACGCAAGGAGCGCGTCCAACGCCAGCTCAAGCTGGTCAATCTCGACCAGTGGTCGAAGAAATATGCGCATGAGCTTTCGGGCGGCATGCAGCAGCGCGTCGGCCTGGCGCGGGCCTTCGCCACCGAGGCGCCGATCCTGTTGATGGATGAGCCGTTCTCGGCGCTCGACCCGCTCATCCGCACCAAGCTGCAGGACGAATTGCTGCAGCTGCAGGCTGAATTGAAGAAGACCATCATCTTCGTCAGCCACGACCTCGAGGAGGCGCTGAAGATCGGCTCCCACATCACCATCATGGAGGGTGGGCGCATCGTGCAAACCGGCGCGCCCGAAGACATCGTGCTGCGGCCCGCCAACGACTATGTCCGAGACTTCATCGCCAATGTGAACCCGCTGTCGGTGCTGACCGCCTGGAACGTGATGCGCGACCGTCGCGATCTGGAGCACGGCAAGGACGGCTGGGTCTGGCTCGACCGCCGCAAGACGACGCGCTTCAAGATCGACGACCACGGGCTGGTGGCGGCGGCCGAACGCGACGGCAAGCCGGCGGTCTGGGTGTCGTGCGCCGACGTCGAAGGCCAATCCGAGGAAGCCGCGCAAGTGTTCTGGGCCAACCCGGGCACCTCGCTGAAAACCGTCATGCTGGCCATGCACCGTTCGCAGACCGCTCCGGTAGCGCTGTTTGACGACCAGTCGCGCTTCGTCGGCGCCATCGGCATTCGCGACGTGCTGAGCGCGGTGTTGCGGCGGTAGTTTCTTCGGAATCCAACGGCGGCGAGGCGCGGCGACCGGGCGCGCCTTGTTTTTATGCCGCCAGCGGCAGGCGCAGTTGCGTCAGCAGGCCGCCGCCGGGATTGTTGGACAGGCGGATCTCGCCACCTGCGGCGCGCGCGATGTTGCGGGCAATGGTCAGGCCGAGACCAAGACCGCCGGTCTGGCGGTTGCGCGATTGTTCGAGGCGCACGAACGAGCCGAACACGGCGTCGATCTGCGCCTGCGGTATGCCAGGCCCTTCATCGCGGATGGTGAGCAGGATCATGTCCTCCGACCGGCGCAGCGAAAGATGCGCCTTCTTGCCGTAGGTGACCGCGTTCTGCACCAGATTGGTGACGCAGCGCTTGAGCGCGACCGGCCGCGCCATGCAGATCAGCCCGCGCGAACGGGTCTCGTCGTCGAACGATACGTCGTCATAGCCGTCGGCGATCGATTCCACGAGCGACCAGAAGTCGATGCGTTCGTTCTTTTCCTCGGTCACTTCGAAGGTGGCGAAGTCGATCACCGAGCTGGCGATGCTCTCGACATCGGCGAGGTCGTGCGCCAGCGCCTCGCGGACCGCCGATTTGCGCAACAGCTCCAGGCGCAGGCGCATTCTGGTCATCGGCGTGCGCAGGTCATGCGCCAGTGCCGCCGCCAGATGTTCGCGGTCCTCGACATATTCGCGCAATCTCGCCTGCATGGCATTGATCGCCTTGGCGGCGGCACGCACCTCGCGGCTGCCGCTCTCGGCGATCGGCGGGCTCTTCAGATCCTTGCCGATCCGGTTCACGGCGGTTTCCATCATCCGGTAGGGCGCCGTCAGCCGGCGCAGCGACCAGATCGACATGATCACCACCAGCCCTGCGATCAGCGAATAGAGCGGCAGGCTGTCGAAGCTCAGGATCGGGCCGACGGGCGTGATCGGTTCGGTGAAATTCAGCCATTGGCCGTCGGCGAAGCGCAGCGATGCCGTCAGCTTGTCGCTCTGGGCGAAGTCGGCGGCCAGCACCAGAAGGTCGCGCTCGACCTGGCCGATGTCGGGTCCTGGCGTCGTGCCGTCCGCGTCGTCGGCCTCGCGCGTCGCCGGATCGCGGCGCACGCGTGCATCGGTGATGCCGAATTTGGACAGCCGGCCGACGAGGATGTCTTCGAGTTCGGCCAGTTCGTCATCGCCGGCGATCGACGAAGTGACCGCCGGCGTGTCCGAAACGGTGAGCGCGTAGGTGGAGTTGAACAGGCCGGTCGCCGTCGCCTTGCGCTCGTCCGGACTGGCGTCATGCATGAGCTGCACCAGCGAGTAGGCACGGTCGTTGAGCCGGTAGAGGTCGACGACGTCGTTGGCGGCAGCGCGGTCGCGCGAGACGATGTAGAGGGTCGCGACCTGGCTGATCAGCAGGCCGGCAATGACGATCAGCAGCACCCAGACAGGCAAGGTCTGCGGCAGGAAACGTCTCATTCGGAGGTCGTCTCGGGCAGGAACTGGTAGCCGCCGCTGCGTACGGTCAGGATCAGCTTGGGCGTCTTCGGGTCGTCCTCCATCTTGCGCCGCAACCGGCTGACCAGGATGTCGATGCTGCGGTCGAAGGAATAGTCGCTGTCGCCGCCGGACAGTTCGATGAGCTGGTCGCGGGTCAGCACACGCTGCGCACTCTTGACGAAGGTCTGCAGCAGGTTGAATTCGGCCATGGTCAGCTCGACCCTGACATCGTCGGGTGCGATCAGCCGGCGCCGGGCACAGTCCATCGTCCAGCCGGCGAAGCGGTAGATCTGCTTGGTGGTGGCGCGCTTCGGCTCGGCGGCGCCATTGCGCCTGAGCACGGCCCGGATGCGCGCCAAAAGCTCGCGCGGGTCGAAGGGCTTGGGCACATAGTCGTCGGCGCCCATTTCCAGGCCGACGACGCGGTCGGTCGTCTCGGTGACGGCGGTCAGCATGATGATCGGCGTCGAATACTGGGCGCGCAGGTCGCGGCACAGCTCCAGCCCGCTTTTGCCGGGCAGCATCACGTCGAGGACGATGAGGTCCACCTGGACGCGCCGCAGGATGGTCTCCATCTCGATGCCGTCGGCGGCAACCGAGGTGTGCAGGCCCCGCTTCTGGAAGAATTCCTGCAGCAGGTCGCGGATGCCCTTGTCGTCGTCGACGATCAGTATGTGTGCATCGGATTTCACAGCAGCCCTGTCATTGTTGCCAAGCCCTTCTGTCTTTGATTGCCAAGCCCTTCGGTCGCAACCCACACGATAGAATTCAGGCCATATGTTGGCCAGTGGCTATGATGGGGTTCACACCGGCTTTCTCAGACACACTCCAGAAACAAAATTCTACAGTTCAGAAAAACTCCTGAAAAATTTCAAAGGCATAACTGATCTCGTGGCGGTCAGGTCATCGGCTGCGACGCTAGTCTCCGGGTTTACGGATAAACCGATGCCAAGGTTGTCGATCAGTTTGTTGGGTGCGTTGCTGGGCTTCTGCCTGGTCACTGCCGCTGTCGGACAATCGGACGCAAAGGCGACGCTCACAACCCGGAGCGAACGGTGCGCCAATCTCAGCCACCAATTTGATGAAGCCCTCGAAACCCATGCCACGGCAACGCAGGTCACCGCGGCAAAGGCACTTCAGAGAAAGGGCAACCGGTACTGCGCCGCCAAGAAACAGGCACAGGGCATCCGGATGCTCGCCAATGCTTTGAAGCTGCTTGGAGTGACGCCGAACGACCCGGTTCAGTAACGCTCCGAAACTTGACCCGCATAAAAAGGAAACGAAGCCATGAAAAAGTCCATCCTCTCCGCAACCGGTCTCGCCGTCGCTCTCGCTTTCGCGATGCCGGCTCTCGGCAACGCCGCCGCCACCACGACCGCTGCTCCGGCTGCTTCGACGACCACCGCTCCGGCGACTGCCGCTCCGGCCAAGGCTGCTCCGAAGAAGGTCGTCAAGAAGACCGTCAAGAAGCACAAGAAGGCTGCTGAGAAGGCCGTCAAGAAGGACGCCCCGAAGACCTGATAAGGTCCGGCATAAAATGCCGGCCTGTTGACCAAGGCCGCTCCAGCTGGTTTCGGTTGGAGCGGCCTTCTTCCTGTCCGAGCCGCTGAAGCCCTGACCTTGGCGATGAAGCGGTCGATGGGTTCAACTGATCTTTGGCGAAGTCTGGCACCGGCAGCTTCCGCCTCGACTGACACTTAACCCGTTTGCAACGCCGGCCGTGTAGGACAATCCGCATGAAGAAGCGGCTTTCGTCCATTTTGCGCTCGATGGTGATCGGCGGTCTGGTTGCCACCGGCCTCGCCAGAGTGCTTATCCTGTTCACCGCCAGCCCGGTCCCCGATCCGGCCAGCGGACGCACCGAGCCTTCGCTGTTCGCGCCGGCGATTTCCACCAACTGGGACTACATAACGCCGGCACAGACCTGGCTGCTGGTCGTGCTGACCGGCGCGACGTTGATCTGCGTCGCCGCGTGGCCGATCGCGACCTGGCTGGAACGCCGGGCGGATGCCGGCGGAAACCGTTTTCGGTCCGATATACCGCCCGCTGCGGCCGTGCGGCAGATTCCCGGCCGTCGCATGTTCGGCCGCCAGGGCCGTTGAACGGCAACCGACACTTTCCCACATGATCGTGGATGGCCGCGTCGGCGGACACCGGTTTCGCGCGTCGATCAAAATGGACGACCGTTTTCACCGGTGCCAGAATGGCGGTCACATCGCTTACGCAAAACTGTCGGTTCCGATGCCCGAAATCACCACAAAACCGCGTACCCAGATCAAGCCGCAAGTCGAACGGCCAAAACTCTACAAGGTCATCCTCATCAACGACGATTTCACGCCGCGCGAATTCGTGGTGACGGTGCTGAAGGGCGAGTTCAAACTCAGCGAGGACCAAGCGCACCGGGTGATGATCACTGCGCATCGGCGTGGCGTCTGCGTCGTCGCCGTGTTCACCAAGGATGTCGCCGAGACCAAGGCGACGCGCGCCACCGAAGCCGGCAAGGCCAAGGGCTATCCGCTGATGTTCACGACGGAGCCGGAGGAGTAGAGCAGGGGGCTTTCCCTTCTCCCCCAAGGGGAGAAGGAAAAAGAGCGCCGCGCTACCGTCCCTCGCGGTACCACATCGAACCCATTGCCAGAAGCAGCAGGCCGAGGCCGAGGAAGCCGCCGAACAGCGGCACGCGCGAGACGGCTTTGAGCACGCTGTCGTCTGTCGTGCGCAGGCCGATCCAGTCGCTGCCGGATGCGGCACCAGCCGAGCGCACCGGCACGATGGAAGGCAGCGTCACGTCACTGCCAAGGGCTGTGGAAGACGCCAGCCGGCGCACGCTGCCGCCGGTGGCTTCCGCCGGCGCCTTCAACCGGTTTTCGGTGGAAATGACGTCGGCGAATTCCGGTGCGTTGACCGGCCCGACATGGGCGAGCGCGGTGAGGTCGCCATTGGCGACCTGGTAGAGCCCGATCTCGCTGGTCTCGACGCTGCCGAGGAAGACCCCGGGCTCGGCTTTTTCGAGCTTGACCGTCAAGGTTTTGCCGGACGGAGTGATGATCTGCGCGGCGCCGGGATCGTCGGCCATCGTCTGGCGGCGGATTTCCAGCACCATGCCACGACCATCGGCGGTCAGCCGCTCCTCCTCGAGCTCCGGCTCCTTCATCAGCCAGTGCGCGATGCGCCGATAAAGCTGGACATGCGGGCCGCCGCCCTCGAAGCCGCGCGCCCACAGCCAGCCCTGATCGGACAGCAGCATGCCGACGCGGCCTTCTCCCTTGCGGTCGAGCAGCAGCAGCGGCCGGTTGTCGGCGCCCTTCATGACCACTTCGCCTTCCGGGTTCTGCACGCCTATGGTGCGGAACCAGCGGCTCCAGTGCGGCGGCTCGGTGGCCGAGCCATCGAGCCCACGCGTCACCGGGTGGCGCTGGCCGAGTTCGGTGAGGCGCGGATAGAAGGCCTTGTCGACAACTTCGCCGGTCGGCATCGCCGGCAGGGCGGCCATCAGCGGCGTGCGCGCGATCGAGCTTTCGCCGGCATATTCGGGGCCGGCCGCGATCAGCAGCGCGCCGCCCTTTTCGACATATTCGGAGATGTAGTCGTAATAGAGGATCGGCAGCACGTCGCGATGCTGGTAGCGGTCGAAGATGATGAGGTCGAAATCCTTGATCTTCTCGACGAACAGTTCGCGGGTCGGGAAGGCGATAAGCGACAATTCGTTGATCGGCGTGCCATCCTGCTTTTCCGGCGGCCGCAGGATGGTGAAATGGACAAGATCGACCGAGGCGTCGGATTTCAGCAGGTTGCGCCAGGTGCGCTCGCCGGCATGCGGCTCGCCGGAGACGAGCAGCACACGCAGGTTCTCGCGAATGCCGTCGATCAGTGCGATGGCGCGGTTGTTGGTGTCGGTCAGTTCGCCCGGCTCGCGATCGATGGCGAGTTCGACGATGTTGCGGCCGGCACCCGGAATGGTGACCTGCAGCGGCATGGCCTGGCCAACGGTGGCGTGCTCGACGGCGACCTGCTCGCCATTGACCGAGACGCGCACATCGACCGGGCCAGTCTCGTTTTCGGTCGAGATGACGCGGTAGGTCATGTCGAGCGGCTTGCCAACAAGGCCGAAGCGCGGCGCGTTCTCGAAGCGGATGCGGCGGTCCTTTTCGTGGTCGTTGCCGGTGATCAGCGCATGCAGCGGGGCGTTGAAATCGGGCGCGCCCGGCGGCGCGTCATGGACCTCGCCATCGGTGATCATGATCGCGCCGCCGATGCGTGACGGCGGCACGTCGCGGAAGGCGCCTTCAAGCGCGCCGAACAGCCGTGTCTCGGTGCGCTCTTCGGCGGCCTCGGATTTGCCGGCCTCGACGACCCGCACGTCGAACTGCTTGAAGCGGCCAAGCCGCTGCTGCAGCCCGGCCAACGCCTCGTCGGTCTGCTTGGTGCGATCGCCGATATCCTGGCTCTGGCTGCGGTCGACGACGAGGGCGACAACGCTTTTCAGCGGCTCGCGCTCCTCGTTGAGGAACACCGGGTTGAACAAAGCGGCGGCGAGCGCCAAAAGGGCGATGAAGCGGAAGACCGAGCCGCGCTGGCGAAACCACAGGCCGACAAGCGCCAGCAGCGCCAGCGGCACCAGCGCCAAGGCCAACAGGGGCCAGGAGATCAGCGGTTCGAAGGAAATCGACCAGTTCATCCCTTACCCTCCTCTTTTTGGGGAGGGTTTATCCGCGACCGGAGGGAACCAAACAAACTCATCTTACTGCCCCAGCCGTTCGAGCAGTATGGGCACGTGCACCTGGTCGGATTTGTAGTTGCCGGTCAGCATGTACATCATGATGTTGACGCCGGCGCGCAGCGCGTAGACGCGCTGCATCGGGTCCGCCGGTACGGTCGGCAGCAGCGGATCGCCATTCTCGTCGACCGCCCAGGCGCCGGCAAAATCATTGGCGGTGATCATGATAGGCGAGACGCCGTCGCCGGTGCGCACCGGCCGGTTCTCGGCATTGCTGGCGTCGAGCGACGCCTCGACCCACAGTGGGCTGCCGGCGAAGCGGCCGGGGAATTCGGGCAGGATGAAGAAGGATTTGGTCAGCACGTGGTCGGACGGCACCGGCTCCAGCGGCGGCACGTTGAGGTTGCCGAGGATGTCGCGCAGCCGCTCCGTCGCCGGGCTGGTCGAATCGGCGCCGATGCCGTTGGCGAACTGGTCGCGGGTGTCGAACAGCACCGTGCCGCCCTGCTGCATATAGGCGTCTATGCGGGCGATGGCGGCCTGGCTCGGCATCGGGGCGGCCGGATCGATCGGCCAGTAGATCAAGGGATAGAACGACAGCTCGTCTTTCGAGATGTCGACGCCGGCTGGCGCGCCCGGTTCAAGGGCCGTCTTTTCGACCAGGAAGCGGGTCAGGCCCTCGAGCCCGGCACGGCTGATCGAATCGTCGCCCGGCACACCGGTCAGCACATAGGCGATGCGGGTCTTCGAAATCGCCTCGATGGCAATTTCGTCACCCGGCTTGGCGTCGTCGGCGCGGGCAAGGTCGGCATGACCGAACAAGCTACCCAGCGCAATCAGGACCGCGGCGGTGGTTGCCATGGCACCGGCGCGGCGCGGTCGGCGTGAGAACAGGCCGCCCATCCAGAACACCGCCAGCGTATCGAGCAGCATCAGCACCAGGGCGGCCGCGACCAGCGCGCCCTTCAAATTGCGCGATTCGTCAAAGGCATACTGGATCGAGGTGACGGGAACAGTGATTTGCGGGCGCGCCAGCGGGGCCAGCGTGCTGTCGGCTTCAAGCAGATTATGGGCAAACACACCCGTCTCGGAACCATAGAGGCCGGGCGGGTTTTCAAAAGTCACCGGCAGCGCGCCGGCGCCCGGTACAAGCGGCCGTGCATCCGGCGTCGGCGGCACCAGCGAGCCGTCGGCTGCAATCATGCGATAGGGCGCCAGCGACGCCGCGGCGGCTTCGGCATTGGCGATGGCCGCGCCCTGGTTGCGCGACAGCTGCACGATGCGGCGCAGCATCTCGACGAAGCTGCCGGAGATCGGCAGGTTCGACCAGGTTGCCTCAGGGGTGACGTGGAACAGCACCAGCGTGCCCTTGCCTTTCTTCAATCCGGTGACCAGCGGCGTGCCGTCGGCAAGGGCCGCCCAGGTGCGCTCGACGATATCGGGTGTCGGCTCGGCCAGCACCTGTCTGCTGACAGTGACCTCGGCCGGCGGCGCCAGATCGGCGAACGGGCCGGCCTTGGGGAATTCGGTGACAGGCTGCGGCGACGTCCATGACAGCGCGCCGCCGAGCGAACGCTCGCCGGTGCGCAGGCGGACCGGCAGCAAATCGTCGTCATCGCCCGCCGTGGCCAGCCGCGAACCGGCGAAACGCACCAGCGTGCCGCCATTGTCGACCCAATCGACAAGTCTCTGCCGGACCTGTCCGGGAATGGTGCCGATATCGGCCATGACAATCATCGCGGGCTTCTGGTCGAGGATCTGCGGGATGGCGTCGGCGAGGTCGGCGCTGGAGGGTTCGACCAGATCGGCGAAGGGCTGCAGCGCCCGCCTGATGTAGTAGAGCGGCGACAAAAGCGGCTGCGCCTGGTCGGCCTCGGCCTGCGACAGCAGCCCGACGCGGCGACGCTTGGAGCTTTCGTCGAGCACGCGCACCGCACCGGCCTGCCGCTCGCCGTCGAGCGCGATCGAAGCGAAGTCGTTGCGCAGCTCGAACGGCACCGCCATGGTGCCGGTGGCGGTGGTTTCGCCAGGCGAAAAGGTCAGCGTCGCATCGGCGATGCGGCGGCCCTTGTCGTCGAAGGCGCCGGCGGTGACCTGCGCCGGGGCAGGGTCGCCCGGCGCGCGGATGGCGGTCAGCGCAAAGCCGTCGACCTGGTTGTCGGCGGCGGTCAGGCCCGTCAGCGACAGCCTGTCGGCGGTTGCCCAGACGACACGGGCGGCATTTTTCGACAAAAGCGTGTTGAAGGCGGCTTCATCGCCTTTTGCCGCCAGGCCGTCGGCAAGCACGGCGACACTGGCCCCGGGCAAGGTCTCCAGCACGCCGGCGACGCGGGCATAGACAGCGGGCCGGTCGGTCGGGATCGGCCGCGGCTTGGCGGCGCGCAGCCGGTCAAGGGCGGTGGCGGCATCGAACGGGCCGATCTCGGCATTGGCTTTTTCGGCGGTGAAGGCGATGACGACCGGCACGCCGTTGGAGCCGGCGTCGTTGATCAGCCGCTCGGCGGTGGCGACGCGTTTGCCCCAGTCGGCGGCACTTGCCCAGTCATTGTCGATGACCAGGGCAAGGGCGGCTCCTTCGGCCGGCAGCTTTTCACGCGGATTGAAGACCGGGTCGGCCAATGCCGCGACGATGAGGGCCGCCATCAAGAGCCTGAGTAGCGTCAGCCACCACGGACTCTGCTGCGGCGTCTCCTCGCGCTTCAGTACGCGCGCCAGGATCTTCAGCGGCGGGAAGATCTCGGTCTGCGGCTTGGGCGGCGTCAGCCTGAGCAGCCACCAGATCACCGGCAGTGCCAGCAGGCCCCACAGCACCATGGGGACGCCAAAGGAGAGCGGCAGCCAACTCATGCGCCAGCCTTTCCTGGCCGATCGCCACCAGCGATGCCTGCACGACCGCCAGCGGTCGGCCTGACCGAGGGGCCATCAGTGGTCATCGCCATGTGCAGCCGCACCAGCGCGTCGGAGGCGAGCCGATCGGTGTGGTTGACGGTAAAGCTCCAGCCAAGCCGCTTGCACAAGGCGGCCAGTTCGTGGCGGCGGGCGGTGTAGAGCAGGCGATACTCATCACCCAGCATTTCGGCGCGGCCGGCGGTCAGCTTGTCGCCGGTCTCGGGATCGGTGAATTCGGTGCGGCCGGCATAGGGGAAGGTCTCCTCGGCCGGGTCGGCGACCTCGATCAGGTGGGCACGCACGCCGTGGCGGGCCAGCACGTCGAGCCAGGCCATCGTCTCCTCGACAGGATCGAGGAAGTCGCTGACGATGACGATGTCGCAGAAGCGCCTGATGTCGGACAGGTCGGGTTTTGCCGGCAGCTCGCCGGCATGCATCAACTGGGCGGCAATGCGTTCGGCGCCGTTGCGGGCGGTGAACGGGTCGGTGAGGCCCGGCCAGGCGATGCGTTCGCCGCTGCGCGACAACAGCTCGGCCATGGCCAGCGCCAGCACCAGCGCGCGCGATTGCTTGGAAACGCTGGCGCCTGTCGATTTGTAGAGCATCGACGGCGAGGGGTCGGCCCACAGCCAGACGGTATGGGCGGCTTCCCATTCGCGGTCGCGCACATAGGTGTGGTCGTCGCGGGCCGAGCGGCGCCAGTCGATGCGCGAGGAATCACCCTCGACGTAGGGGCGGAACTGCCAGAAATTCTCGCCGATGCCGCGCTTGCGGCGGCCGTGCCAGCCGGCGATCACGGTGTTGACGATGCGCCGCGCCTCGACCAGCAGGTCTGGCACAAGCGAGGCCCGCAACCGGCCACGGGCGAGCGCGTCGCGCGTCGCTGCCGGAGCCTGGACCTCGCCGATGCGCGGCATCAAATCCCTTTCACGAGTTTCGCCACCACGTCACGCACGCTGGTGCCTTCGGCGCGGGCGGCGAAGGTCAGCGCCATGCGATGCTGCAGCACCGGCTCGGCCAGCGCACGGACGTCGTCGACCGAGGGCGCCAGCCGTCCGTCGTAAAGCGCGCGCGCCCTTGTGCACAGCATCAGCGCCTGGCTGGCGCGCGGGCCGGGACCCCAGGCGACGTTCTTATCGGTCTCGGCATTGCCTTGGCCGGGACGCGCCGAGCGCACCAGCGTCAGGATCGCCTCGACGACGCTTTCAGGCACCGGCATGCGGCGGATCAGCGTCTGGATCTCCTTCAGCCGCACCGGCTGCAGCACGTTTTGCGCTTTCGCGTCCTCGATGCCGGTGGTTTCCAGAAGGATGCGGCGCTCCGCCTCGATTTCGGGATAGAGGATGTCCACCTGCATCAGGAAGCGGTCAAGCTGTGCCTCGGGCAGCGGATAGGTGCCCTCCTGCTCCAGCGGGTTCTGGGTTGCCAGCACGTGGAAGGGCGCCGGCAGGTCATGGCGGGCGCCGGCAATGGTGACGTGGTATTCCTGCATGGCCTGCAGCAGCGCCGACTGAGTGCGCGGCGACGCGCGGTTGATCTCGTCGGCCATCAGCAGCTGGGCGAAGATCGGCCCGGAGATGAAGCGGAAGGAGCGTTTTCCGGTCTCGTCCTGCTCCATCACTTCGGAGCCGAGGATATCGGACGGCATCAGATCCGGCGTGAACTGGATGCGACGCGAATCGAGGCCGAGCACGATGCCAAGTGTTTCAACCAGCTTGGTCTTGGCGAGACCCGGCACGCCGACCAAAAGCGCATGGCCACCGGCCAGCAGCGCCACCAGCGTGCGCTCGACGACGCTTTCCTGTCCGAAGATGACCCGGCCGACCCCGTCGCGGATCCGGGAGATGTCGGCAAGCGCCTTTTCGGCCTCGGCGATCATGTCCTTTTCGCTGATCGGGCTTTCCTTGACCATCACGCTCATGCCGCATCGATCCTTGTGGTTGGAATACCATGGCTGGAACAACGGCTGCACCATACCATAAGTTGCCGCGATTCGGCCTCGCGTGGCGCCTACATCGAAACTTAAATCACAGACTTAGGCTGACAAGCGGAACAACAGTGACTATTTCGTGACCATGACGGGACCCTTGGGACATCGTGAAGAAAGCCTGACTGATGCCACCGAGGCGCGTGGTCTCGAGGCGCTGATCTCGCGCGCCGCCCGTGCCGGCAAGGGCGCGGCACCTGTCGAACGCTGGAATCCCGACTTCTGCGGCGATCTGGACATGGAGATCAAGGCCGACGGCACCTGGTTCTATCTGGGCACGCCGATCGGGCGCATGCCGCTGGTGCAGCTTTTCTCCTCGGTGCTGCGCAAGGACGCCGATGGCAGGACCTATCTGGTGACACCGGTAGAAAAGGTCGGCATCCGCGTCGCCGATGCGCCGTTCATCGCCGTCGAAATGGACGTTTCGGGCAGCGGCGAGGCGCAGACAATCACCTTCCGCACCAATGTCGGCGACGTCGTCGAAGCCGGGCCGGAACGGCCGCTGCGGTTTGTCGATGAGAACGAGACCGGCGGGTTGAAGCCCTATGTGCTGGTGCGTGGCCGTCTGGAGGCCCTGGTGGCGCGGCCGGTGATGTATGAACTGGTCGGGCATGGCGAGGAGATCGAAATCGACGGCGAGACGATGTTCGCGGTGCGCTCCAAGGGCGCCGTGTTCCCGATCATGCCGGCGGACCAGTTGAAGCGGTTGAGCGCGTGATGGACCAGGTGACGCCGGCGCCGTTTTCATCCGCGGATTTTCGCGCGCGCTTTGCCGTGCAGCCCGATGCACATGCAGGCGACGACGACTATGGCGACCATCGCTTCAACCCCGGCCATCCGCGCCTCAACCAGGGCAAGGCGCTGCGCAATGCCGCGGTGCTGATCCCGGTGGTCGATCATGAGGGCGATGCGACGGTTCTTCTGACCAAACGGGCCGAAAAGCTGCGCAGCCATTCGGGGCAGGTGGCCTTTCCCGGCGGCACTATCGATCCGACCGATCCGAGCCCTGAGGCGGCGGCGCTGCGCGAGACCTTCGAGGAGATCGGGCTTGGCCGAGATCGCATCGAGATCATCGGCCGCATGCCCGACTATGTCGCCGGCAGCGGCTACCGCATCGCCCCGGTGCTTGGCATCGTGCGGCCCGGTTTCCAACTGACGCTCAACGCAGACGAGGTCGATGCCGCTTTCGAAGTGCCGCTGCGCTTCCTGATGGACCCGGCCAACCACAAGCGCGACAGCCGTATGTGGAACGATCTCGAATGGTTCTTCTACGACATGCCTTACGGCGACCGGCGCATCTGGGGCGTCACCGCCGGCATCCTTCGTACTCTCTATGAAAGGCTCTATGCGTGAGTGTCTCGATCGCGGGCAGGGCCGATTGGCTCACCGACAAGCATCTGCAACGCCTGCTGTTCGCATTGGCCGAAGGCGGTGAAGAGGCGCGAGTCGCCGGCGGCGCGGTGCGCAACACGATGATGGACCAGCCGGTCGCCGACATCGACATCGCCACCACCTGCCTGCCGCAGGAAACCCTCCGCCGCGCCGAAGCGGAAGGGTTCAAGGCGGTGCCAACCGGTATCGAGCATGGGACAATCACCGTGGTTGCCGGCGGAAAGCCCTATGAAATCACCACCTTGCGCGCCGATATCGAAACCGACGGGCGGCGCGCGAAAGTGTCTTTCGGGCGCGACTGGAAGCTCGATGCCGAGCGGCGCGACTTCACCATCAACGCGCTCTATGCCGAGGCCGATGGCAAGGTGGTCGACCTGGTCGGCGGCATTGCCGACATCGAGGCGCGCCGGCTGCGATTCATCGGCGACCCGGAAGCGCGCATTCGCGAAGACTACCTGCGCATCCTGCGCTTCTTCCGCTTCTTCGCCTGGTACGGCGACGGACGGCCGGACGCCGAGGGGCTGAAAGCCTGCGCCCGTCTGAAGGAAGGGCTGGCCCAGCTTTCGTCCGAGCGCATCTGGTCGGAACTGAAGAAACTTTTGTCGGCGCCCGATCCGTCACGGGCGCTGCTTTGGATGCGGCAGGCAGGTGTCTTGACCGCGGCGCTGCCGGAAAGCGAGAAATGGGGTATCGATGCCATCCATGGGTTGGCCAAGGCCGGCAAGGATCTGGGCTGGGCACCCGACCCGCTGCTCAGACTGGAAGCGATCGTGCCGCCCGATGCCGCTCGCATGAAGTCGCTCGCCGAGCGGCTCAAACTCTCGACCGCCGAAGCGGATCGCCTGCGCCACTGGGCGCTCGCCACCGCCGTCGAGCCGAAGACGACCGAGGGCGAACTGGCAAAAAGGCTCTATCGCGGCGACCGGCAGGGGTTTGTCGACCGTCTGCGGCTGTCGCTTGCGGCAGCCAGGATGCGCGCCGTCGAGGACAATGAGGCGCTGCTCGAAGCCGGTGGCTTTTCGCGCCTGCTTGGCTTCGCCACCAAATGGGAAAAGCCGTTGTTTCCGCTGAAAGGTGCCGATCTGACGGTGCTCGGCGCAACTCCAGGCCCGAAACTCGGCGAAATCCTGAGGAATCTCGAAGCGGAATGGGTCGAAGCCGGGTTTGCCCCTGATCGCGACGCGCTCCTCAAGCGCGCCGCCGAAGCCTTGCAGGCCGGGTAGATCAGGCCGCGTCGCGGGTCTTTTCGATGCGCGAACGGATCGCCTCGATCATCGTCTCGCGGATGACCGTCTCGCCATGTGTCTCGCGCATGTGCTCGACGGCACGGCGCATGACCTCGGCTTCCTCGTCGGCACGTGTGTGCCAGTCACAGCCGGGCACGAGCGACCCGCAGTGAAATTCCTTCATGAGATTTCTCCTTTTCCTCCGTGGAGCCTGGTCGAGGCTCCGGCACTTTTTTTGGCTCATGTCCGGTTCCAGGGTTGAAACCGCGGACCGCGAACGGGTGAGAAGCATAACACAGATGGGGTGGTATTGGTTGCCGTCAACGGCAAAAGGGCGGAGCAGCATCGCTCCGCCCTCTAAACACTACCCCGAAACAGGGCCAGACATCGTCTCGTCCCGTTTTGGCGGGCAGGCCTTCACTTGGCGATCTTGACAGCCTCGGCAATCTTTTTCTTGCCGCTCATGTCCCATGAGACACGGACCTTTTCACCGACCTGCAGGCCAGGATCCTTGAAGGTCTTGGGAAGCGTAAAAGACGATCCATCGTCGAGGACCAGGCTCATGGCCGTCGTGTCAAAGGTCTTGATCGTCCCGGTGGTGTGCTTGACGGCGGCGAACGCCACCGAACCGGAAGCGAGAAGGGCAGCGGCGGCCGCCGAAACAATGATCTTGCGCATTGCGAAGTACTCCTGGAAAGGCGGGTATCTTTTTGACGAAGATGTCCCGCGTCGTCTTGGGCCGTCCGGTCGCGTCGGGTCGCGGCTCGCTTTGTCTTGACGCAATTCCGGTCGGAAAGCCGTTTCGCACTTTCCTGAAATTGCGCGCAGGCGAACCGCCGGCGCTTCCCGACCCCGCGCCACAAATAGACCAGTCTTTTCAAGAACCTATTAGACGAAAAAGAAATTTTTCGCCGCACCGTGTGCCACATTCCTTGCCCATTTCGAGCGAATGGGACATCAATGCGGCTCACGCCGGGCTCACCATTTTGTTACGGCCAGCGGACCTCGGGCGGCAGGCTGGAGAGGATGGCGGCGACATTGCCGCCGGTCTTCAGTCCGAATATGGTGCCGCGATCGTGAAGCAGATTGAATTCGACGTAGCGGCCGCGGCGAATGAGCTGTTCGTCACGGTCGCCATCGGTCCAGTTCTCGTTGAAGTTGGCGCGCACAAGGTGGCCGTAGACGACGAGAAAAGCGCGGCCGACATCCTGGACGAAGTTGAAATCGGCATTCCAGCCGCCCTTGTCCTCACCCGAATGCAGCCAGTCGAAGAAGATGCCACCGGTGCCGCGCGGCTCGTTGCGGTGCGACAGATAGAAGTACTCGTCGCACCAGGCCTTGAATTTTGGGTAATCGGCCACCGCGACATTCTTCTCGCAAGCGAATTGCATGGCGCGGTGGAAGGCGACCGTGTCGGGGTCGTCCTGGGTGCGGCGGCGATCGAGCACCGGTGTCAGATCGGCACCGCCGCCGAACCATTGGCTGGATGTGACCACCATGCGCGTGTTCATGTGCACGGCCGGAACGTTGGGATTCCATGGGTGTGCGATCAGCGAAATGCCGGATGCCCAGAAGCGCGGGTCTTCCTCGGCACCGGGCATCTGCTTCCTGAATTCGGGTGAGAACTCGCCATGGACGGTCGATGTGTGGACGCCGACCTTTTCGAAGACGCGACCGTGCATCATCGACATGGTGCCGCCGCCGCCGCGCCCCTCGTCACGTTCCCATGGCGTCTTTTCGAAGCGGCCGGGCGACCACGAGGCCAGCGGCCCGCCAAGATCCTGCTCGATCTGCTCGAAGGTGGCGCAGATGCGTTCGCGCAGCGCCTCGAACCAGAGGCGCGCCTTCATCTTCTTCTGTTCGATGTCGGCGGGCAGGCCCGCCGGTATTTCTGGTCGTTCCAAATGCCGTCTCCGGTTGGGGCGGCGAGTCCCACAAATGACTCGTCTTTTGCCGGCGCGATCCCTAATCTCTTAGGTGACAGGGTCAAGTGTCATTACGGTGCAAGGAGTTGTTTCGTGCGCACCCCGGCAAGACCGCCGCTGGATGGCCTAAAGAAAAGGCTCGACCAAAGCCGTGCCGAGCGCGTGCGTATGCCGCGCGACGGTTTCCTGCGCGAGACCTTCGTGCTGCCACGCTCCGATGCCCGGCTCAAGGCCAAGGAATGGTTCGAGCGCTTTCCCAAGCAGGCCTACTGGACCGAGATCGAAAGCTGGTTCGAGCGGCCGGGCGACCTGATCGAGTTCACCATCAGGCGGTTGCCTGCGGCCGACTAGGATTTCGTCGCCCCGTTTACGGGGAGAGGGTGCCGGTAGGCAGGTGATGCTGGCGCCGCCCCTCATCCGCCTTCACTGCGTTCAGGCACCTTCTCCCCGTGAACGGGGAGAAGGAAGAGCGACCAGCCTCCTTGCCCCCGTTCCCTCGCGTGCCAGCCGGTCACCCTTGTTGCGCAGCGGGCATTTGTCGATCGACATGCAGCCGCAGCCGATGCAGTCGGTCAGCCCGTCGCGCAGTTTCTTCAACTGGGCGATCTTGTGATCGAGCCCGTCGCGCCAGGCGGTCGACAAAAGGTTCCAGTCGTCGCGCGTCGGCGTGCGGCTTTCGGGCAGTGATTCAAGTGCGGCACCGATTTCGGCCAGCGAGATGCCGACCTCCTGTGCAACCTTGATGATCGCCACGCGCCGCAGCACGTCGCGGCCGTAGCGGCGCTGGTTGCCCGACGTGCGGTGGCTGCGGATCAAGCCGCGGGCCTCGTAGAAATGCAGCGCCGACACCGCCACCCCGCTGCGCATGGCCACCTGGCCAACCGTTAATTCCGTTACAGGCGCCATGTCTGATTTTCCGTCCCGATTTTTCTGCTTGACCTCAAGTTAAGTTGAGCTTGTAGCGAAGAAACCCTGGATGTGCAAACGAAGGAGAAGGCGATGTGCGCCTGGGTCAAGATGTCGGGAGACGGAGTGCCGTTATCCGAGTTGCCGGATGGCTTCGCCCACCACCATGGCGACGGAGAGCGCCACGTTGATGCTGCGCGCCGTACCCTGCATGGGGATGGTCAGGCGCGCATCCGCCGCCTGATGGACAGGATCCGGCACGCCTGCGGATTCGCGGCCGAACAGGAGGACGTCACCGTCCGCGAAGCTGAAGCTGGTGTAGGGCGTCGTGGCTTTGGTCGACAGCAGCACCAGCCGGTGCGAATCAGCCTTGCGCCATTCCTCGAAGGCGTGCCAGTCGACGTGCCGGGTCAGGGCAGCCATTTCGAGGTAGTCCATGCCGGCTCGCTTGAGCGCCTTGTCGGAGAGCGGAAATCCGGCCGGTTCGATGATGTCGACGCCAAGTCCGAGGCACGCGGCGAAGCGCAGGATTGTTCCGGTGTTGCCGGCAATGTCAGGCTGGTAGAGCGCGATGCGGAGACGACGGTTCATTTCCGCGTCCTTCTAATAAGTGGCGGATCGGCCACAGCGGCTTGGCGGTTTTGGAAATTGCGGGACCTGCGGGTGGCCATTTTCTGCGAAGTCGGGTATACAACCAGCATTGTCAACCCGAACCGATGGAGGGGTAATTCATGATGACCATGCACATCCAGCGCCCCTCTCGTGGGCTTACCTGCCTGCCGGCGGTTTCGGTACGACGATTCTCCTGACTCTCTAAGACTTGATCGCACCGATTCCCGCCGAAACGATTTTTCGGCTCTCGAAGGAATCCTGCGATGTTTTTCAAAAAGTCAAAAGGGCTGAACGCCCCGACTGAAGCTGTCCGGACCGACACTCGTCATGTCCGGACCGATGCAATGCGTGCCTCCGGGCGAATGCCGGCGGACGATATTGCTTCGCCTTTTTATCTCGATTTTCACACGGAGGACGGACCGATGTTCGATCCCTACAGAATACCGGGCTCGAGGAGCCTGCATATCCACCGACTGCCGACCTGGGCGCTGCTGATCGGCGACACCTATTCGTCGGCGGTTCACGCCGAGGTTCGCCGCCGGCCGCATCGCGGCATGCTGCCGGATGTCGATTTTTCGCGCGCGGTTCCCGATCCCGGGCGGCCGTCGCTGGTGCGCCGGATCATCCGGCTGATCCGGCCTGGCGCGAAAAACCGGGCTGGCGGCACCGTGTCGTCAGGATCGTCTGGCGCAGCTGTCGGCGAAAAGCCCGCGAGCCCCTATATTGCGCGAAGCATTGCCGACGGTCCGGGTGATTCCGGACCGTCGGCACTCGACGCCATGGGTTCCGGGGACTTCGTACGCTCACGTGCCGCGTAAGCGGCAAACACATTTCACAGGCATGACCTATGTTGTTGTTTAGCTGGTTTGAAAAAAGGCTCGATCCGTTCCCCGCGGCGGAACCGGTCGAGCCGCCCAAGACGCTGGTTGCCTTCTGCGTGCATTATACGCGCGGCGCCTGGCCCTATATCCTTTTCGACGCAGTGCTGGTGACGGCCATCGCGATCGCGGAAGTGTGGATGTTCGGCTTCCTCGGCCGCATCGTCGACTGGCTGTCGGGGCAGAATCGCGAAACCTTCCTGCAGACGGAAGCCTGGAAGCTTGCCGGCATGGCCTTCATCGTGCTGTTCGCACTGCCGGGCACCGTATGGCTGCATTCGCTCCTCAACCAGCAAACGCTGATGGGCAACTATCCCATGCGCATCCGCTGGCAGGTGCACCGCTATCTGCTCAAGCAGTCGATGAGTTTCTACCAGGACGAGTTCGCCGGCCGCATCGCGACCAAGCTGATGCAGACGGCTCTCGCCGTGCGCGAATGCGTCATCAAGGTGATCGACGTCCTGAATTACGTTATCGTCTACTTCCTCGGCATGCTGCTCATCGTCGGCTCGGCCGACTGGCGGCTGGCCGCGCCGCTCGGCGTCTGGCTGGTCGGCTATATCCTTTTGCTGCGGTTTTTCATTCCCCGGCTGGGCAAGGTCGGCGAGGAACAGGCCAATGCGCGCTCGATCATGACGGGCCGGGTCGTCGACAGCTACTCCAACATCCAGACGGTCAAGCTGTTCAGCCATGCACGCCGCGAAGCGTCATTCGCCAAAGACGGTATGTCCGGCTTTCTCGAAACGGTCTACCGGTCGATGCGCCTGGTGACAGTGCTTTTCGGCTCGCTCTACATACTGAACGCGCTGCTCTTGTTCTCGGTGACCGCGATGGCGCTGTGGCTGTGGCTGGGGCAAGCAGTGACGATCGGCGCGGTCGCCGTGGTCATCGGCCTTGTGCTCAGGTTGTGGGGCATGTCGCAATGGATCATGTGGGAAATGTCGGGCCTGTTCGAGAACATCGGCACGGTGCAGGACGGTATCGCCTCGATCTCGCTGCCGCGCCTTGTCGAGGACCGGCCGGACGCGAAGGAGATCAGCGTCTCCAGGGGTGAGATCCGCTTCGAGGACATTCGCTTCCACTACGGCAAGCAGAAGGGTGTGATCGAGGGCCTGTCGCTGGCGGTGAAGCCGGGCGAGAAGGTCGGCATCGTCGGCCGTTCCGGCGCCGGCAAGTCCACGCTGGTCAACCTGTTGCTGCGCTTCTACGACCTCGAAGCCGGGCAGATATTGGTCGATGGCCAGGAAATCGCCGCTGTGAAGCAGGATTCGCTTCGTGCGCAGATCGGCATGGTCACGCAGGACACCTCGCTGCTGCATCGTTCGGTGCGCGAGAACATCCTTTATGGCCGGCCCGATGCAACCGACGAGATGCTTGTCGAGGCGGCGCGGCGCGCCGAGGCGCTGGACTTCATATCGGGGCTTTCGGATGCCAGCGGCCGCAAGGGCTTCGACGCCCATGTCGGTGACCGCGGCGTCAAATTGTCCGGTGGCCAGCGGCAACGCGTCGCCATTGCTCGCGTTATGTTGAAGGACGCACCTATACTTATCCTTGACGAAGCGACCTCGGCGCTTGATTCCGAAGCCGAGGCGGCGATCCAGGAGAATCTCTACAAGCTCATGCAAGGCAAGACCGTCATCGCCATCGCGCACCGGCTGTCGACCATCGCGGCGATGGACAGGCTGGTGGTGATGGACAAGGGCCGCGTCATCGAGGAAGGTTCGCACGAAGAACTCGTCGCCAAGGGCGGGCTCTACGCGCAGCTCTGGCAGCGCCAGTCGGGCGGGTTCCTGCTTGAGGACGGTCCCGCCGACGCCGCCAACGACGCACTTGCAAAGAGGCAAGCCGCAGAATGATGGCCGCCGCATGATGACAGCCGTCTATCGCTGGTTCGAGAACTGGGTCTATCCGTTCAGGGAGCCGGCGAATCTTCGGCCACCGATCAGTGTCGGCGGCTTTCTCTGGCACTATGTCGGCCAGGCGAAGTTCGCCTTCTTCGCCATGCTGGTCATCGGCGGCATCGCGCCGCTGGTCGAGGCCGGCCTGTTCTACTTCGTCGGGCGGCTGGTCGATATTCTCGACCAGCTTCCCGCCGAGCGCAGCTGGCACGCACTGTGGGCCGCCGCCGGCCCTGAACTGGTTTTCATGGCCGTGGTGGTGCTGGTCATCCGCACCGTCGTCGTCGGCCTGTCGGCGCTGGTCGACGAACAGACGATCACGCCGGGCTTCTACAATCTGGTGCGCTGGCAGGCGCACCGGCATGTCTCGCGCCAGTCCTACGCCTTTTTCCAGAACGATTTCGCCGGCCGCATCGCGACAAAGGTCTGGCAGGCGGGCCAGGCGACCGGCGACTTGATGGAAAGCTTCATCGAGGTCGTCTGGTTTATGATCGTCTACACGGTGACGACGCTGGCGCTGGTCGCAGGCCTCGATCTCAGGCTGGCGGTTCTGGTGGTGATCTGGATTTCCGCCTTCGGCTGGCTGGCCAAGCTCTATTTGCCGGCAATCCGCAAGCATGCCGAGGAAACAGCCGAGGCCGGCTCGATGATCACCGGCCGCATCGTCGATTCCTATTCCAACGTGCAGACGCTGAAACTGTTCTCGGCCGATGGCGACGACCGCTACATCAGGAACGGTTTCGACATCTATCTCGACGCATTGCGCCCGTTCACCCGCCGGCTGACCGGCGTGCGCATGGCGCTGACCACGCTGTCAGGCATCATGATCACGGCGATCGGCTGCTTTGCCGTCTATCTCTGGGTCGAGGGCTCGATCACCGTCGGCGCGGTCGCCTTCACCCTGTCGCTGGTGCTGCGGCTCAACATGCTGCTCGGCCGGCTGATGATGCAGCTCAACAGCATCTTGCGAAACCTCGGCGTGCTGGAGAACTCCAAGGCGCTGATTTCGCAGCCGCTCGGCCTCACCGATGCGCCCGACGCCAAGGAACTCGTCGTGGCAGGCGGCCGTATCGCGGTGAAGAACGTCGAGTTCCACTACGGCAAAGGTTTCGGCGTGCTGAACGGCATCGACCTTGTCGTCAGGCCAGGCGAGAAGGTCGGGCTGGTCGGACCGTCCGGCGCCGGCAAGACGACCCTCGCCAATCTGATCCTGCGCCTCTACGATCTCGAGAGCGGGTCGATCACCATCGATGGCCAGGATGTCGCCAAAGTTACGCAGAATTCGCTGCGCGCCAATATCGGCGTCGTCAGCCAGGACACGGCGCTGTTCCACCGTTCGCTGCGCGACAACATCAAGCTCGGCATGCCTGACGCGACCGATGCGGAGGTGATCGCGGCGGCGAAAAAGGCCGAGGCGCACGAGTTCATCCTGACCTTGCGCGACAACAGGGACCGCGCCGGCTACGAGGCGTTTGTCGGCGAGCGCGGCGTCAAGCTGTCGGGAGGCCAGCGCCAGCGCGTGGCGATCGCCCGCGTCTTCCTCAAGGATGCGCCGATCCTGATTCTCGATGAGGCGACCTCGGCACTCGATTCCGACATCGAGGCGGCGATCCAGGAGAATCTGACACGGCTGATGGAAAACAAGACGGTCATCGCCATCGCCCACCGGCTGTCGACGATCGCAGCACTCGATCGTCTGGTGGTGCTCGACGGCGGCCGCATTGTCGAGCAAGGCACGCATGACCAATTGGTGGCGCTCGACGGGCTCTATGCGCGGCTGTGGAAGCGGCAGTCCGGCGGTTTTCTCTATCACGAAGACAGCGTGCTCGAAGAGACGCGCCCGGCGGAGTAGCTCCATGGGTGGATCGACAGGCGCCATCCCAGAGGTCGGCTACGTGCTCAAGCGGCTCCGGCCGACCATGCCGGCCTTCGACACGCTGAAGGAAGAGAGCCGGCTGGAAGGCTACTGGATGCTGGTACGCCTTGCGGATGGCTGGGCAAGTGGCCGCAACAAGTTCCTGAAACGGGGGGAGGCGCTGTACGGAGCATGGTATGGAAGGGAACTCGCCGGCGTGTGCGGGTTGAACATCGATCCCTATTTCGAGGGCAGGGGCCACGGCCGGGTCCGGCACCTGTTTGTGAGCGCGCGCCACCGTCGCGCCGGCCTTGGCCGGATGCTGGTCGAAACCGTTGTCGACAGGGCACGTCACCATTTCGCCATGCTGAACACCCGCGCGCCGCAAGAAGCCTTCGGTTTCTATGAACGGCTTGGCTTTCAGCGCGTAGCAGGCGAAGAGTTCGTCACACACCGCATGGTTTTCGGGAAAGGAGGCTGAAATGTCCTTGCGTCCGCCATCTCATCTTGCCGGCGCCTCGGCCGCCGAAGCCGCCTTCGACGCGCTCGGCCATGAAATATTGGCGGAAAAGGCGGCAGCACTCGGCCGCGCCGGCCAGCGGGTAGAGGAAACGCTGGCCAGGCTGCGCGACAATGCCGACGAGCAACTGCGCCCCCTTCTGCTCAAGGATGCCGCCGAGGCGGTGCATGGCTATTTCATCCAGCGCGAGCTGTGCGGCTTGCGCAAGCACGATGCCGTCATTCGTGAATACAACATCCCGAAAGCGGTGCTGGCCAGGCTCGGCGCGAAATAGGGATCACTCCAGCCATTCGGTGATGAAGCTGCCATTCTCGTGGATGTCGGTCGTTTCCAGTGGGCCTGGGCCGAGATTGGTGAATTTGTGCGGCGTATTGGGTGGCACGATCAGGATCTGGCCGGCGGATGCCTCGATTTCCTGGTCGCCGACAGTGAACAGGCCGGTGCCCTGGCGGATGATGAAGATCTCCGCGTAGGGATGTGTGTGCAGGCGCGGGCCGCCGCCGACATCAGGCAGATAGTTGAAGATCAGGCAGGAGTTGGAGCCGTAGGCGCCACATTGCAACTCGCCCTTCCAATGGTCCGAGCGAACGGCCCAGGTGTCGCAGTCTATGACGTGTGCCATGATGACAAGGATAGACCCGGCTGGGGCCTTGTGTCGAGCCGAACAAGGGCGTCGGATTTGCGGTTGTTTCCCGGTTGTTTAGTGATGGTTGGCGGCTATCCGGCGTCGTGTTGACCGGCGGCGGATTTTGTCCCCGCGACAATCTGCCCTTGTGCCTTCACCCGTCTGGACAAAAACGGGCTTCACGCATAAACCGAAGTCCAAATGCCGGAGGAATTCGCAAGCCTGTTCGCCATGCGCTGTCGGGTTGGCGTAATTGAGCGGGGAACAAGGCTCAACCACCGGCACGGAAGAGGCGAAAGGATCAGGCACCCGTGAGCGCAACCGACACCCAGGATCCCAACCGTCGTGATTTTCTCTACGTCGCCACCGGCATGGCCGCAGTGGTCGGCGCGGGTGCTTTCGCGTGGCCGTTCATCGACCAGATGCGCCCTGACGCCTCGACGCTGGCGCTCGCCTCGGTCGAAGTCGACGTCGCCTCGCTGACGCCGGGTATGTCGCTGATCGTCAAATGGCGCGGCAAGCCGGTCGTGGTCCGCAACCGCACCGAACAGGAAATGAAGGACGGCGAGGCGGTCAAGCTGGCCGATCTCAAGGATCCGATCGCCCGCAACGCCAATCTCCCGGCCGACGCACCGGCGACCGACGCCAATCGCACCACGCCCGGCAAGGAAGCCTGGATGGTGATGGTTCAGGTCTGCACGCATCTCGGCTGCATTCCGCTTGGCCAGGAAGGCGATTTCGGCGGCTGGTTCTGCCCGTGCCACGGTTCGCAATACGACACCGCCGGCCGCATCCGCAAAGGCCCGGCGCCGGAGAACATGGCGGTTCCGGTATTCAAGTTCATTTCCGATACCAAGATCCTTATCGGTTGAGGCAGGGGGATATTTCGATGAGCGAGGGACACTCGACCTATACGCCCAAAACCGGTCTCGGACGCTGGTTCGACGCCCGCATGCCGCTGCCGCGGCTGGTCTATGACAGCTTCGTTGCCTATCCGGTGCCGCGCAACCTCAACTATGCATGGACCTTTGGCGGCATCCTGTCGATCATGCTGGTGGCGCAGATCCTGACCGGCATCGTGCTGGCCATGCATTACACGGCCGACACCAATCTGGCCTTCGGCTCGGTCGAGAAGATCATGCGCGACGTGAATTCGGGCTGGCTGCTGCGCTACATGCATTCGAACGGCGCCTCGTTTTTCTTCGTCGCCGTCTACATCCACATCTTCCGTGGCCTCTATTACGGCTCCTACAAGGCGCCGCGCGAACTGCTGTGGATCCTCGGCTGCATCATCTATCTCCTGATGATGGCGACCGGCTTCATGGGCTACGTGCTGCCGTGGGGCCAGATGAGCTTCTGGGGCGCCACCGTCATCACCGGCTTCTTCAGCGCCATTCCGCTGGTCGGCGACTGGATCCAGCAGCTGCTGCTCGGCGGCTTTGCCGTCGACAACCCGACGCTGAACCGTTTCTTTGCGCTGCACTATCTGTTGCCGTTCATGATCGCCGGCGTTGTCGTGCTGCACATCTGGGCGCTGCATGTCGTCGGCCAGTCGAACCCGACGGGCATCGAGGTCAAGTCGAAGACCGACACCGTGGCCTTCACCCCCTACGCGACCATCAAGGACGCGTTCGGCATGATCGTGTTCCTGTTCTTCTTCGCCTATTTCGTCTTCTACCTGCCGAACTATCTCGGTCATCCCGACAACTACATCGTCGCCAACCCGCTGAAGACGCCGGCCCACATCGTGCCCGAATGGTACTTCCTGCCGTTCTACGCGATCCTGCGCGCCATCACCTTCAATGTCGGGCCGATCAACTCCAAGCTCGGCGGCGTGCTATGCATGTTCGGCGCCATCGTCATGTTGTTCCTGGTGCCTTGGCTCGACACTTCGAAGGTGCGCTCGGCTGTTTACCGGCCCTGGTACAAGCTGTTCTTCTGGCTGTTCGTGGCCGATGCCATCCTGCTTGGCTGGCTGGGCTCGCAGCCGGCGGAAGGCAGCTATGTGTTCATGGCGCAGATGGCGACATTGTTCTACTTCGCCTTCTTCCTGATCGCGCTGCCGGTGCTCGGCCTGATTGAGACGCCGCGACGGCTGCCGAACTCGATCACCGAGGCGGTGCTTGAGAAGAACAAGGGCGGCAGCGGACATCCGGCGGGCGCTACGGCGGCTCCGGAAACCAAAGGCTGAGCGGGTAGAGAATCTAAGGGGATTTGGCATGAAAAAGATTCTCACCTCGCTGGCGCTGATCGGCCTTGTGGCCGTCGCCGCTGGGGCCGCGGGCACTCGGGCGATCGCCGCCGAAGAGGCACACAATGTGGCCAATCCGACGCATTTCCCGATCGACGAGCCGAAGGAAATGGACTGGAGTTTCACCGGCCCATTCGGCACCTATGACAAGGCGCAGCTGCAGCGCGGCCTCAAGGTCTACAAGGAAGTCTGCTCGGCCTGCCATTCGATGAACCTGGTGGCGTTCCGCACGCTGTCGGACCTCGGCTATTCCGATGCGCAGATCAAGACGCTGTCGGCCGAGTACACCATCCACGACGGTCCCAACGATGCCGGCGACATGTTCGACCGTCCCGGCAAGCCGTCCGACCACTTCCCGCCGCCCTTCGCCAATGAGGAAGCCGCCGCTGCCTCCAATGGCGGTGCTGCTCCGCCAGACATGTCCCTGCTGGCCAAGGCTCGCGGTGTCGAACGCGGTTTTCCGCAGTTCGTCTTCGATATCTTTACCCAGTACGACGCGGGCGGCCCCGATTATATCCACTCGCTGCTGACCGGCTACGACCAGACGCCGCCGGCCGGCATGGTCATCCCGGAAGGCACCCACTACAATCCGTACTTCATGTCCGGCGTGTCGCTGAAGATGCCCAAGCCGCTCTCCGACGGCCAGGTGACCTATGATGACGGTGCGCCGCAGACCATCGACCAGTATTCCCGCGACGTCTCCGCCTTTCTGGCCTGGGCGGCCGAGCCGCATATGGAAGACCGCAAGAAGACCGGTTTTCGCGTTCTGGTGTTCCTGCTTTTGTTCGGCGCGCTGGTCTATCTCACCAAGCGCAAGGTGTGGGAAGGCGTGGCGCATTAAGCCACACGATCAAGTGATCACGAAGGGCGCCGAGAGGCGCCCTTTTGCATTTCCAGAAGCCGGCCATGTCACATGGCCGTCACCGCATCCGGCGATCCTGTGCTGCTCTCATCAAAGGATCGCACCCATGAAAAGATACGCATCGCTCGCGGCAGGCCTGTTGCTGCTCATCGTCGGCTCGGCCGCGCAAGCGGAAGACGCCCAGCCTTTCGTCACCAACAAGGATGTCGACCTGACGATGATCCTGCCGCCGCCGCCGGCAAACGATTCGGCGCAGACCAAGGCCGAACTCGGCGAGGTGCTGATGCTGCAGGTGACACGCACGCCCGAGATGGTAGCCAGCGCCGTCGCCGATGCCGACGAGAATGTCTGGCGCTTCGCCAACGTCATGGGGCCGAAATTCAACAAGGAAACGCTGCCCAAATTCAGCGCCTTCTTCGACCGCGTCGTGGCCACCGAAGGCGCCGTCGTCGATCCGGCCAAGGATATCTGGAAGCGCCCGCGTCCGCACCAGCTCAGCGACCTCGTCAAGCCGGCGGTCAAGCTGTCGAGTTCGGGTTCCTGGCCGTCCGGCCACGCCACCGTCGGCACCATGATGGGCATCATCCTGTCCGATATGGTTCCGGAAAAGCGCGCCGAGATCATGGCGCGTGCGGCCGAATACGCCCACAACCGCGAGGTCGGCGGCATCCACTATGCGTCCGACGTCGAGATGGGCAGGATTTCCGGCAGCGTCATCGCCGCGGTCCTGCTCAACCGGGACGACTTCAAGGCCGAATATGAAGTGGCCAGGGCCGAGCTTCGTTCGGATCTCGGCATGTAATCTTCGTCAATCGGATCAGACCAGAAAGGGGCGCTTCGGCGTCCCTTTTTTGCTCATGGCCATGTCCGAAGGGCGGTTCGAAAAATAGTCCGTTGGCACGCCGACAACAGGTTGATATTCGATGCATCGAACGGTGGCGAGAAACTTGTCCCGCCATGGCCTTTGGAATTCGATGATGCGGCTCAGCGACTGTCACAACTTTTCCGATTTCCGCCGCATGGCGCAGCAGCGGCTGCCGGGACCGATCTTCAACTACATCGACGGCGCGGCGGACGACGAGGTCACCTATCGCCGCAACACCGAAAGCTTCGAGACCTGCGACCTCGTTCCCAACGTGCTGCGCGGGGTGAGCGAGGTCGACATGTCGGTGACGGTCATGGGCCAGAAGCTGGCGATGCCGTTCTATTGCTCGCCGACCGCCTTGCAGCGCCTGTTCCATCACCAGGGCGAGCGCGCGGTCGCCAAGGCCGCCGCCAAATACGGCACGATGTTCGGCGTGTCGTCGCTGGGCACTGTCAGCCTCGAGGAGGCGCGCAGCATCAGCAGCGGCCCGCAGGTCTACCAGTTCTATTTCCATCGGGATCGCGGTCTTAACCGGGCGATGATGCAGCGCGCAAAGGCGGTCGGCGTCGAGGTGATGATGCTGACCGTCGACAGCATCACCGGGGGAAACCGCGAGCGCGACAAACGAACCGGCTTTGCCATTCCCTTCAAGCTCAACCTTACCGGAATGGCGCAGTTCGCGCTCAAGCCGGCCTGGGCGATCAACTATTTCATCCATGAGGGCTTCAAGCTGCCGCAGCTCGACGAGCATGTCGACATGGGCGGCGGCACGATGTCGATCAGCCGTTACTTCACCGAGATGCTCGATCCGTCGATGACATGGGACGACGTCGCCGAGATGGTCAAGCTCTGGTCCGGTCCGTTCTGCCTCAAGGGCGTCATGTCGGTGGAGGATGCCAAACGCGCCGTCGACATCGGCTGCAGCGGCATCGTGCTGTCGAACCATGGCGGGCGGCAGTTGGATGGCTCACGGGCGGCGTTCGACCAGCTTGCCGAGATCGTCGATGCCGTTGGCGACAGGATCGACGTCATCATGGATGGCGGCGTGCAGCGCGGCACACACGTGCTGAAAGCGCTGTCGCTCGGCGCCAAGGCCGTCGGCGTCGGACGCTACTATCTGTTTCCGCTCGCGGCGGCCGGCCAGCCCGGCGTGGAACGGGCGCTCGAACAGATGCGGGTCGAGATCGAACGCGGCATGAAGCTGATGGGCTGCAGCTCGATCGAACAATTGTCGCGCAACAATCTCCGTTTCAGGTAATCTCGACCCATGAGATCCTCGCTCGAAGACACGCTGCTTGCCGCGATCCGCACCATTCCGGACTATCCCAAGCCCGGCATCCTGTTTCGCGACATCACCACGCTGCTTGGCAATGCGCGCGCCTTCCGCCGCGCCATCGACGAACTGGTGCATCCCTATGCCGGCCAGAAGATCGACAAGATCGCCGGCATCGAGGCGCGCGGCTTCATCCTTGGCGGCGCCGTCGCCCATCAGCTCTCGGCCGGTTTCGTGCCGATCCGCAAGAAGGGCAAGCTGCCCTACGAGACGGTGCGCGTCGCCTACAGCCTGGAATACGGGCTGGACGAAATGGAGATGCACAAGGACGGTGTTGCTCCGGGCGAGAAAGTGATCCTGGTCGACGATCTGATCGCCACCGGCGGCACGGCTGAAGCGGCGGTCAAGCTGCTGCGCCAGATAGGTGCCGACATCCTCGCCGCCTGTTTCGTCATCGACCTGCCGGACCTCGGCGGCCGTGCCAAGCTGGAGGCGCTTGGCGTGCCGGTGCGGACGCTGATCGGGTTCGAGGGGCATTGAGTGTTCTTCCCTTCTCCCACATGGGAGAAGGAAGAAGCGCCGCCTCTACTCGGCCTTCACCAGCACGGCGCTTTCGAACTCGAGCACTTTGTCGCCGGTCGAATCGAAAGCTTCCGAACGCAGCGCCAGCAGCCGCCAGCCGGGGCGTGAGGCAATCGGGCGGTGCGACAGCGCGGTGCGCGTGAAGGTGATGGTTTGCCCGGCATAGACCGGCTTGAGCCATTTCAGGTTCTTGAAGCCAGGCGAGGGGCCGAATTCCGGCACCGGACCGGGGCCGCTCCACGCAGCGATCTCGGCGTCCATGCGGTTTTCGAGATTGAGTTTCATCCAGGTGGCGGCGGTGTGCCAGCCGGATGCGCAGAGCCCGCCGAGCACGCTTTTCTTCGCGGCCTCCTCGTCGGTATGGAAGATCTGCGGGTCGTATTTGCGGGCGAAGGCCTTGATCGCCTCGGGCTCGAATGTGTGCGAGCCGAGCGTCACCGTGGTGCCGATACGAAAGAACTCGTCCAGTGTCATGCTTGGCTCCCCGCGGCATCGCGCGTGAGGAACATGACGGAGTTCTCGAGCTCGAAGACGCTTTCGCCGCGCTGGTTGAACAGTTCGCTGCGCATTGTAACGAAGCCGAGTTGCGGCTTCGATTTGGACAGGCGCTTGGCAACGACCACCAGGGTGCCGGTCAGTTGATCGCCGGCCAGGACCGGCTTCTTCCATTTGACCTGATCGACGCCGGGCGCGCCCTGGCAGGTCGAGTCCAGCAGGAAGGCATCGCACAGCATGCGCATGAACATGGCGCAGGTGTGCCAGCCCGACGCCGCCAGCCCACCGAGGATGCTGGCCTTGCCGGCTTCCTCGTCGAGATGCATCGGCTGCGGGTCGAATTCTCCGGCGAATTCGACGATCTCGGCGGCACTCACGAGCTTCGAGCCGAGGTCGATCGATGCACCCTCGATGAAGTCCTCATAGGCCCATGTTTTTATCTCTGCGGTCATGGTCTGGAATCCGGCTTGTCGACCCACGATCCTCAGGATCGGGGTTTCCGGATGCAGGCCGGCGTTCATTTGGTCAAGCGATTTCTACTGCGCCAGCCTGTGGCAGCCGATCGACAGGCCCACTCAGAGCCAGCCGCGGCGGCGGAAATACCAGAAGGGCAGGATCGCCGACAGCACCATCATGGCGATGGCGAAGGGATAGCCAAGTTCCCATTTCAACTCGGGGATGACGTCGAAATTCATGCCGTAGATCGAGGCGACCAAAGTCGGCGGCAGGAAGATGACGGCGGCGACCGAAAAGATCTTGATGATGGCGTTCTGCTCGATCGAGATCATGCCGAGCGTCGCGTCGAGCAGGAAGGAGATCTTCTGCGACAGGAAGGTGGCGTGGTCGGCGAGTGACAGCACGTCGCGAGACAGCGTCTTGATGCGCGCCTTGGTGTCCTTGCTCATCTTGGTGCGGGTCGAGGCATGGGCGAAAAAGCCCGCCAGGCGCTGCAGCGAGATCAGGCTGTCGCGGATCGAAGACGCGATGTCCTCCTTGCGGCCGATGGCTTTCAACAATTCCTGGAAGTCGCGATTGCGCTTGGAAACCTTGGTCGATCGCGCCTCGAAGATATCGCGCGAGATCGCCTCGATGTCACGGCCGGCACGCTCCAGAATGTCGGCGAGACGGTCGACGATCGCCTCCAGCAAGCCGATCAGGATGGTGTCGCCGCTGGTGCAGCCGGTCGCCACCTTCTCGGCGCGCTGCGGAAAGGTCTTGAAGGCCTTCGGCTCGTGGTAGCGCACAGTGATCAACCTTGTGCCGGCGAGCACGAAGGTGACCGGCGACATCAAGGGATCGTCGACCTCGGTCTGGGCGGGCAGGGTTGCGGTCATGAAGTAGGCGCCGTCCTCGACATAGAGGCGGCTCGAAATCTCGATCTCCTCCATCTCCTCGCGCGTCGGAATGGCCACGCCGAGCCAGCTCTCGATCGTCGCTTCCTCTTCCTTTGTCGGGTTGAACAGGTCCGCCCAGACGATGGTCTCGCTGTTTGCCAGGAGATCGTCGACGAGGCGCAGGCGATCATTGTCCACGACGAAGGCCTTGATCATCGCCTGATATCCCTTGCTGGGGCCAAAGGGTGTGTTCGGATTGACGCGTCGTGTTGGATTGCACGGTTCCCGGCGCCAGCGCCGACCGTGCGTCTGCCGCTTAGACCTGTGACGTGACAAAATCAAGACAAGCCCGAATCGGGCCGGGGGACGGCCCTCGCGGCTCGGAAGCCGCGTCAGCGGATCGATCTAAAGACTGGCTAGAGTGACCTCCAAGTCCTCGTATGCGCCGACGAGGGCATCCGCGCCATGTCGCAACAGAGCATCGCCATGAGTGCCGGTGCAATGACTGCCAGCGGTAAATCCGATCACGCGCATACCTGCTGCCTTGCCCGCCAGGACGCCATTCACGCTGTCCTCGACCACGATGCACTCCTTTGCATGAACACCGATCGTGTCCGCCGCATGCAAGAACAGGTCTGGTTCCGGCTTTCCATTGACGACCATGTCCGATGAAAAAATATTAGGATCGAAAAGGTCGACAAGGCCCGTGTGTTCGAGTTTCCAACGCAATCGGGCCAGCGGCGTGCTTGACGCCACACATCTCCATGCGGCGAGCCGGCCAATCACATTCCGTGCATCGGGTAAGGCCGCCAGATTCTTACGCAAGCGTTCGTTGGTGTGGTCGGCAAGCTGTTCAAAAAAGAGCGGAGAGAGCGGCTTGGCTCGCTCTTGGCCGATCGCTTCGAGCTTCGCCTGCCACATAGCGGGAGACAATCCCATGAAGGCTTGCGTATAGGCGCTTGGTTCGAACGTGATGCCGGCCGCCGCCAGATATTCAAGCTCGGTTGCCTGGTATATCTCCTCGCTGTTCACGAGGACGCCGTCACAATCAAATATTATCAGCTTTATAGGCGACACTTTGGGCCTGATATCTGGTGGTCGGCTCAGCCGGCCCGCGGACAGTCTCGAAGGACTTCCATCAAATCACGTGTTGAACTTGAACAGCAGGATGTCGCCGTCCTGGACGACATATTCCTTGCCTTCGTCGCGGGCCTTGCCGGCTTCCTTGGCCGCCACTTCGCCGCCCAGTGTGACGAAGTCATTGTAGGCGATGGTCTGGGCGCGGATGAAGCCGCGCTCGAAATCGGTGTGGATGACGCCGGCGGCCTGGGGGGCCTTGTCGCCCTTATGGATGGTCCAGGCGCGCGTCTCCTTCGGCCCGACGGTGAAGTAGGTGATGAGGTGCAACAGATCGTAGCCGGCGCGGATGACCTTGTTGAGGCCGGGCTCGTCGAGGCCGAGCGAGGACAGGAATTCCATCTCTTCCTCATCGGAGAGCTGTGCGACCTCGGCTTCGATGGCGGCCGAGATCACCACGGTGCCGGCGCCCTGGGCGGTCGCCATCTTTTCCACGGCCCTGGTGTGCTCGTTGCCGGTGGCTGCGTCGGCCTCGGCGACGTTGCAGACATAGAGCACGGGATGCGAGGTCAGAAGGTTCAGGCCCTGCAGGATGCGCAAATCTTCGGCCGAAATATCCTTGAGCAGGATGCGGGTCGGCTTGCCGGCCTGCAGCAGTTCGAGCGCTGCCTCCATCATCGGCAGCACTGACGTCGCTTCCTTGTCCTTGCTGCCGGCGCGCTTGCGGAATTGCACGATGCGGCGCTCGAGGCTGTCGAGGTCGGCGAGCATCAGCTCGGTTTCGACCGTCTCGGCATCGGCCACCGGGTCGATGCGGCCCTCGACATGGGTAATGTCGTCATCCTCGAAGCAGCGCAGCACATGCACGATGGCGTCGACCTCGCGGATGTTGGCGAGGAACTGGTTGCCCAGCCCTTCGCCCTTCGAGGCGCCGCGCACCAGACCGGCAATGTCGACGAAGGAGATGCGGGTCGGGATGATCTCCTTTGACTTGCCAATCGCCGCGATCTTCTGCAGGCGCGGATCGGGCACCGCGACCTCGCCGGTATTCGGTTCGATGGTGCAGAACGGATAGTTGGCGGCCTGCGCCGCAGCCGTTCTGGTCAACGCGTTGAAAAGCGTCGACTTGCCGACGTTGGGCAAGCCAACGATGCCGCATTTGAAACCCATTTTGTCCGGTCCTATCGGGAAATAGAAATTTGATCAGGGCTATGGGCGATAGGGGTGATCAACGTCAAGCCCTTCGGTTCCCTTGATGCTCAGTCCTTGCCGCCGAACAGCTTCTTCAGCATGGCGGCCATCGGACCGCTTTCCGGCAGCTTGGCCAGGGGCTGTTGGGGCCGTGCCTGGCGGACGTGACTTTGCTGCTTCTGCGCCGGCTGCTTAGGTGCCGATTTTTCGGGCTCCGGCCCGGCCTTGCCCTGGACGGCGAGACTGGCTTTGTTCATGAAGCCGGATTCGTCGCCTTTGGCGATCATGGCGGCGTTGTCGGCGATCGCGTCGAGCAGCGGGTCAAGCCATTCGCGGTCGGCCTTGTCGAAATCGCCGAGCACATGGTGCTGGACCATTTCCTTGACGCCTGGATGGCCGACGCCGATGCGTACGCGGCGATAGGCGTTGCCGACATGGCCATCGATCGAACGGATGCCGTTATGGCCGCCGGCGCCGCCGCCGGTCTTTATGCGCAGCTTGCCTTCGGCAAGATCGATCTCGTCATAGAAGACGGTGAGCGCGGAAAGCTCGAGCTTGTAGAAGCGCAGCGCTTCGCCGACCGACTGGCCGGACAGGTTCATGAAGGTCTGCGGCTTGATCAGGACGACTTTTTCGCCGCCGAGCGAGCCCTCGGCGATCAGGCCCTGAAATTTCTTCGACCAGGGCGAAAAGGAATGGCGGCGGGCGATTGCGTCCGCCGCCATGAAACCGACATTGTGCCGATTGCCGGCGTATTTCGCGCCCGGATTGCCGAGACCTGCAAACAGCAGCATCGCCTGCTCCGGGCGTGAAAGAGTTACTTCTCTTCGGCGGCAGGAGCCGCTTCAGGTGCAGCCGCTTCAGCCGTCTCTTCCGTCTCCGGCTTCATCGCCGACGAACCGGCAATGGTCGCGATGGTGAAGTCGCGGTCGGAGATCACAGGCTTGACCCCAGCCGGCAGCTTGACCGCCGAGATGTGGATCGAATCGCCAATGTTGGCGCCGGTGAGATCGACGGTGATGAATTCCGGGATCGCATTGGCCGGGCAGTGGAACTCGACTTCGTGACGCACGATGTTGAGTACGCCGCCGCGCTTGATGCCGGGCGACTTGTCCTCGTTGATGAAGTGGACAGGCACGTCGACATTGACTTCGGTGTCCTTGCCGATGCGCAGGAAGTCGACATGGACAGGGAAATCCTTGACCGGGTCGAGCTGGAAGTCCTTCGGCAGGACCTGGATCTTCTTGCCGTCGACATCGATCGTGGCGATCGTGGTCAGGAACCCGCCGCCATGGATCTTGTAGTAGATGTCCTTGTAGGTGAGCGCGATAGCCAGGGGAGGCTGCTTGTCACCATAAATTACTGCAGGCACTTTACCGTTGCGGCGAACTGCACGGGCGGACCCCTTACCGACCTGTTCGCGTGCTTCGGCCTTGAGCTCGTAAGTGTCGTGGCTCATGGCATTTCCTTTCGGTTTGTTCTGGAGCGCTCACGGTGGGCAGAGTGCCTGGACCGTAAACGTCGAAAGCCGACATACCCATGCATGATCTGGTCCGAAAACCGGAATCCACTTTTCGGGATCATGCGGGAAGGCGGCCTTCCGCCGCGTTGCCTCCAAGGGTGTCTACGCGGGTGGCGGCTCTATAGCGGAAGGCGGCCGGAGGTGCAAGCCAAAGGCACGACCGGCCTGGTGCAGCCCAGACGGCCGCTATCCGCGCTTTTCGATGACGGCATAGAGCACGTTGCGGTTCTCGCCGAAGAATACCTGCGCCTCGACGGTGTTGCGGTCGACGCTGGCATTGACGATGTTCCACATATCGACCTCCGATCGCAGCAGCAACACCCAGTCCATGAACGTCTCCCGATACCCCGCGTCGGGGGTGCCCTCGGCGTAGTTGGCGAACAGGAATGTTCCGTTCGGCTTCAACATCTGCAGGCAGGTCTTCGTGAGTTTCACCGCGACGTTGTGGGCGAGGTAGTCGTAAAGGCCGGAGGCGTAGATGAAGTCGAATTTGCCGAGCTTGTGGCCCCGCGTGAGCACGGTTCGCACCGAGCCGTCGATGGCTTCGACGGCGGTGCCCTGGAAGTCGCGCGAGATCAGCCCAACGCTCTGGGGATCCTGGTCGAGCGCAACCCAGCGCTTGAGACGGCCCTCCGTCAGGGCGACCGAACGATTGGCTTCCCGCAAATGGCCGGCCGCGATCGCCAGAACCTCGGTTTCCGGTCCGTTCTTGGCCGCGATCTCGTCGACATATCGGGTCAGGAGGTCGCGTCGTTCCCGGGCCGCGACGCATGACGGTACGTTCTGGGTATGGCTATAGAGTGCTTTGCCGACCTCCGAGGCGTTCGCCACGCTCTCTGCCACGTGCGGATCACAATAGATGTAGTCGAGCAACTGCGCGTCGCCGGAATAGCCCCTGGGTTTGGTGAAGGACCAGTGCGTCAGTGGATCCTCGAGAAAATACTTCAGGATCGGATGGTTCTGCGCGACCGGTATCAACGCATGCCAGACGTCGGGATGAACCTTGGAATGCAGGCCATTGAGGAAGGACAGCAAGCGGCCGACGATCTCGGCCGGGTTCTTGTCCTGTTCGACCTGCTGCTGTGTCGCGTGGAGAATGAGGGCAAGCTCCGCGCGCGCGGTTTCGAACGCTTCGCCATGATGCTCGATCTTTCCCCGAGGCAGCGTGCCGGCGAGCATCTCGGCAGTAATCAAGCTTTTGCCATCAAGAACGGTCTGCACGCCATCACTCCATAGTTAACAGTCGGTTAACTTATTGCGTAGAATGCTCCCTTTGCCAATGTCGGGCCGACGGCATTTTAGGTTTATGATTAATTTCCCGCCAACCATGTTCGTTGGTTAATCAGCTTCCGAGCCGGATTCCGGGTTCGAGTTAACGGAAACTTGTCTTGCGCGATTGCATTTGTTTGCCCGGCGTTCGCAATCGCCGTCGCGTCCCAAGGAGCCGGCCCGCGTGGGGGCAGAAGCTGGAAATGAGTTCGGAAAACAAAATCCCTTTCAAAAGGGGTCGATTGTGATGAACGAACACGTGTCATCCGCATTGGCCGATACGGTTGATGCGGAGCCGTACGAGCCGCGCTACGAACTGGGGGCCGACGAACTTCGCGCCCTCTACCGCACCGAAGCCCGGGCGACGCGAAGAGGGGAAGCCAGGCCAGGGCTTTGGATCGCAGTTGCGATCTATCTCTTGTTTTCGGCAACGGATCTGCTGCTGATCCCGGATGTGGCCGCCTATACGATCACGGCGCGCTTCGCGGTCGGCTTGAGCGCGCTTTTGATCCTGGAAGCGCAGCTTCGCCACGGCGTCGGGACGGAATGGCTCGACGTGACCTGCGCCGGGGCCATCATCTTTGGCTATGTTGGTTGGCTGTGTCCGGCGATTATGGGCGCGGACAAGGAAAGCGTCTCTTACTATATGGTCTTTGGGACCATATTCATGATGAGCGCCAATCTTTTCTTTACATTCAATTTCAAGCTTTCTATCGTAACCTCGACAATAATCTTATGTATACTTTATATCGTAAATTACTTTGTTCCATCAACCCTCATATACAAAATGGTATTTGGGGCTTTCTATGTTTCTTGTTTCACGTTCACCTCATATGTGAACTGGAAACTGAACGAGGAACGCTACAACGTCTTCCTGAACGCCCTGGAAGCCAAGATCCAGCACAATGAGGCGACCGAACGCGGCAAGGCCCTGCTGAGGTTGTCGCGGACCGATCCGCTCACGGGTCTGGAGAACCGGCGCGCGATCGACGAGAAGCTGCGAGACTACTGGAACGATTGGCAAAAGGTCGGCACCAGCTTTGGGGCGATCCTCATCGACGTGGACTTCTTCAAGAAGTTCAATGACTGCTACGGCCATCAGGAAGGCGACCGCTGCCTGATCCATGTCGCCAATGCCCTTAGCGATATGATCAAACAGTATAATGGCTCCATCGGCCGCTATGGCGGCGAAGAGTTCATCGTCCTGGCTCGCATGGAGAAAAAGGAGCAGATCCTGGACATTGCGGAAGCCATTTGCAGCACGGTGGAGAACCTGGCTCTGACGCACGAACTGCGGCGCGACGGCGTCTCGATCGTAACGGTAAGCGTTGGCGCCGCATTCACCCGGACGCAGACCGGGGCCAAGCTGGAGAAAATCATTCACGAGGCCGATCGCGCTCTCTATCTGGCAAAAGCCGGCGGCCGAAATTGTGCCCGGCTGTTCGATCCAACCGACCCGCAAAGCAGTGACGAGAGCGAGAACATTGCGGCTTTGCTGAAGATCGCGATCGGCCAGAATCTCGTTTCACTCGTTTACCAGCCTATCCAGGATGTCAAATCGGACCGGGTTGAAGCGGTGGAGGCTCTGATGCGCCTCAAGATGCTCGACGGCACATCGGTTCCGCCGAGCCTGTTCATTCCGGTCGCCGAACGGACCGGTGCGATCCTGGAACTCGGGCGCTGGGCGATAAGGACAGTGTGCGCCGAACTGCTGGCGGACGACCACGTCCGTGTCGTCAGTGTCAACGTCTCCCCGATCCAGCTCAAGACACCGGGCTTCGCGACGTCGGTCGCGACCATTCTGGGCGAGACGGGTGTCGCAGGCAGCAGGCTGGCCTTCGAGATCACCGAAGGGCTGGAGATGGAGATGCACTCCGACATCCTGCGCTGCATCAGCGACCTGAAGCTGCTCGGGATCAAGATCTGGCTTGATGATTTCGGGACCGGCTTTGCGGGCCTTTCGTGGCTTCGCCTGATCGATTTCGATACGGTGAAGATCGATCGCTCGTTTCTGCATGACTGCAGCTCTCCGAGCGGCAAGGCGATGCTGCAGGACATTATCACCCTGGTTCGAAATCGCGGCCACAAAATCCTGGTCGAAGGGGTGGAGACAGACGAGCAGATGGCCCTTATGCGCGAATTCGGCATAGACAAGATCCAGGGCTTCCATGTCGGCCGTCCCGCTCCCGCCGTCAGTTTCCAGGCAAAGCGAGCCATGCGCAAACGGCCATTTGCCGTGCTTAAGTCCGCATGATGGTGGCCTCTTCCGACGTTTGGCTAGCCGTCGTCAAGCCGTGCTAGCGGTCGCCGGTCAACGCGGCGCGTAACGCCTGGATCTGCCGGTTCAGCGCATCGAGCTCAGTCAGCGTCATGCCCGAGCGTTCGACCAAGGCTTCGTTCAGGCAGTTGCATTGGACAAGCAGTGCGCGCCCGGCTGATGTCAGATCGACCTGCACCTGGCGTTCGTCGGTCTGGCTGCGCTGGCGGGTCACCAGCCCGGCCTGCTCCATTCGCTTCACCAGCGGCGTGACGGTGCTCGATTCCAAAGCGAGCCGATGGGCGATGGTGCCGACCGACATGCCGTCGGCCTCTCCAAGCGCGTTCAACACCAGGTACTGCGGATAGGTGATGCCCATCTCGTCCAGCATCGGCTTGTAGGTGCGGTTGATCGCCATGCTGGTGGCATAGAGCGTGAAACAGAGCTGATTGTCCAACGGGAGAGGCACGGCGCATTCCTTTTGCCAATGTGGGCATCATTTCGATACCACGAAAAATGATATCGCGATACATATTTGTGTGGACAAGGGTTTTAGGCCGCGTTAGCTATGTCGTTATCGCGATATTGTTTATCGCGAAAATAACCAGAAGGAGATTGAGATGACCTCGCAAACCAAACCCAGCTCCGGCAGCGGTACGATCACCACCAGGGACGGAACGCAGATTTACTACAAGGACTGGGGGACCGGGCAGCCTGTCGTCTTTCATCACGGCTGGCCGTTGAGCAGCGACGATTGGGACGCCCAGATGCTGTTCTTCGTGTCACAGGGCTACCGTGTCATTGCCCATGATCGCCGAGGCCATGGCCGCTCGACCCAGACGGATATCGGCAACGAGATGGACACCTATGCCGCCGACGTCGCGGAACTCGCAGCCCATCTGGACCTCAAGAACGCCATCCATGTCGGCCATTCGACCGGCGGCGGCGAAGTGGCGCGTTATGTCGCCAAGTATGGCGCCGGCGGCCGTGTCGCCAAGGCGGTGCTGATCGGCGCGGTGCCGCCAATCATGCTCAAGACTGCCGCCAATCCCGGCGGCCTGCCGATCGAAGTGTTCGACGGCTTCCGCTCCGCGCAGGCAGCCAATCGCGCCCAGTTCTTCCGCGACGTTCCATCAGGTCCGTTCTACGGCTTCAACCGCCCGGGCGCAGAGGTATCGCAGGGCGTCATCGACAATTGGTGGCGCCAGGGCATGATGGGCGGCACCAAGGCGCATTATGATTGCATCAAGGCCTTTTCGGAAACCGACTTCACCGAGGATCTGAAGGCGATCGACGTGCCTGTGCTGGTCATGCACGGCGACGACGACCAGATCGTTCCCATCGCGGACTCGGCGCTGCTGACGATCAAGCTGCTCAAGGAGGGCGAGCTCAAGGTCTACAAGGGCTTCCCGCACGGCATGGCCACGACCCATGCAGACATCGTCAACGCCGACCTGCTGGCCTTCTTCAAAGCATAGGCCGTTGGAACGAAAAAAGCACCCGCCGTCCGGCGGGTGCTTTTCCTTGCGTGGGTTTCAGGCCTGATCTAGGCGGCCGCCTGCGCCTTGCGCGCTTCCTTCATGTTGGGCAGGAACACGGTCAGCAATCCAAGGAACGGCAAATAGGAGCAGATCTGGAAGACGAAATCGATGCCCTTCATGTCGGCGACGACGCCGAGCACGGCCGCCGCGATGCCGCCCATGCCGAAGGCGAAGCCGAAGAAGATGCCGGCGATCATGCCGACGCGACCCGGCACGAGCTCCTGCGCAAAGACGACAATGTTGGAGAACGCCGAGGAGAGGATCAGGCCGATCAGCACCGTCAGCACCATCGTCCATTCCAGATTGGCGTAGGGCAGGGCGAGCGTGAAGGGCAGCACGCCGACGATGGAGAACCAGATCATCGCCTTTTGCCCATAGCGGTCGCCGAACGGGCCGCCGAGCAGGATGCCCAGCGCCGAGGCACCGAGGAACAGGAACAGCATGACCTGGCTCATCTGCACAGAAACGCCGAACTTATGCATGGAATAAAAGGTGTAGTAGCTGGCGAGGCTGGCGATGTAGGCATTCTTGCTCAGCACCAGCAGTGTCAGCACCATCAGTGCAGTCATCACCTTGCGGCGCGGGAAGGGCGAAACGAAGCTCGCCGCCTTGCGGGTGCCCTGCGCGGCACGCAGCCGGCTGTACCAGCCGCCGACCTGCCACAAAACGATGATGCCGATCAGCGAGCCGACGGCGAACCAGGAAATGCTGGTCTGGCCGAACGGCACGACAATGAAGGCCGCCAGCAGCGGCCCCATGGACTGGCCGAAATTGCCGCCCACCTGGAACAGCGACTGCGCCAGCCCGAAGCGGCCGCCGGAAGCGAAGCGGGCGATGCGCGAGGATTCCGGGTGGAAGATCGCCGAGCCGATGCCGATCAGCGAGGCGCCGATCAGCAGCAGCGAATAATGCCCGGCATAGGCGAGCACGATCAGGCCGATCAGCGACGACGCCATGCCGTAGGGCAGCGAATAGGGCATCGGCCGCTTGTCGGTGATCATGCCGATCAGCGGCTGCAGCAAGGATGCGGTCACCTGGAAAGTGAAGGTCAACAAGCCGATCTGCCAGAAATCGAGGCCATAATTCTCTTTCAGGAGCGGGTAAATGGCCGATAGCAGCGACTGCATGATGTCGTTGATGCAGTGGCAGAAGCTCACCGCCAGGATGACGGTGAAGGCCGTCGCCTGGGCTGAGGCGTGACTGGCGCTCGCCGGTGGGGCGACGCTGGCTGCTGTCGTATCGGTCAAGGTAGGCTCCGTGGTCTTTTTGGCGGGCACGCCCGCAGGCAACTGGCGGACGCTCCTTGCGGCCACCCTGGGGACGGTGCCTTATAAGCCGCTTGCGAGACGACTTCTTTCGTGGTTTGGTCCAATAGTTTCGCAAGTGGGCCATAACTAGATGCCGCACGGCAAAGAAGTCTTTCACGCTGGCAATGCCAATCTCGGCCAGTTGCACGAGAGCCGCTGGCAGTGGCTTGAGCAAGTGGCCGGGCCGGCGGTGGCATTGCCGACCGAATATCCTGACGGCTACCGCGTGCCACAGCACCGCCACAGCCGCAGCCAGCTCTTGCATGCGCTTGTCGGTGTGGTGCTGGTGACGACACGCTACGGGCGCTGGATGGTGCCGCCCGACCACGCGATGTGGATTCCAGCCGGCACCGAGCATTCCGTCGAGATGCTGGGCGACGTCTCGATGCGTTCGGTTTATGTCATGCCACAGGCGATCCCCGGGCTGCCCGAAGGCTTGCGCGTCGTCGGCGTCACCGACCTGATGCACAGCCTGATCGTGGAATCGGAGAAGCTCCCGCAAGGCGGCGTTCTGGAAGGGCGCGGTGGGCTGATCATGAACCTTTTGCTGCACGAAATCCCGACCTTGCCGGAACGGCCTCTTGGGCTGCCATTTCCGTCGGATCCAAGATTGTCGGCGCTGTGCCGACGCTTCGTCGCAGCACCGTCGCCGCATGCGACCATCGACGAGTGGGCCGATGCAGCCGGCATGAGCCGCCGTTCCTTCACGCGCGCCTTCCAGCGCCAGACCGGCCTGTCGCTGTCGACATGGCGCCAGCAGGCCTGCCTGTTCGCGGCGCTGCCCAGGCTGGCGGACGGCGAGCCGATCACCAGGGTGGCGCTTGATCTCGGCTATGACAGCGTGCCGGCCTTCATCACCATGTTCAAGCGCATGCTGGGGACCTCGCCGCGCGGCTATATGCGCGGCGCACGCGAGAACGTCGAGGTCGCTCGTCGCCTGATCGGCCCGGTTCGGTTGGAAAGCTCCGCGCCTTAAGGGCAGGCGGGTTTAGTCGAACAGGCTGGACACCGATTCCTCAGTCGCCGTGCGCGAGATGGCTTCGCCCATCAGGTCGGCGATCGAGATGACGCGGATGTTGGGCGCGTCGAGCACGCCCTGGGTCGGCTGGATGGAATCGGTGATCACCAGTTCCTGCAGCTTCGAGCCGCTGATGCGGGCAACGGCACCGCCCGACAGCACGCCGTGGGTGATGTAGGCGGTGACGCTGGTGGCGCCGTTGGCCAGCAGTGCATCGGCGGCATTGCACAGCGTGCCGCCGGAATCGACGATGTCGTCGATCAGCAGGCAATCCTTGCCGGCGACCGCGCCGATGATGTTCATGACTTCCGATTCGCCCGGCCGTTCGCGGCGCTTGTCGACGATGGCCAGTTGCGCATCGAAGCGCTTGGCCAGCGCACGGGCGCGGACCACGCCGCCAATGTCGGGCGAAACCACCACGACGTTGCCGAGTTGCTTGTATTTGGCCTTCACGTCGCGGGCCATGACCGGCACGGAAAACAGATTGTCGGTCGGGATGTCGAAGAAGCCCTGGATCTGGCCGGCATGCAGGTCGAGCGTCAGAACGCGGTCGACGCCGGCGCGGGTGATCATGTTGGCAACCAGCTTGGCCGAGATCGGCGTGCGGCCGGAGGCGCGGCGGTCCTGCCTGGCGTAGCCGAAATAAGGGATGACCGCCGTGATGCGCTTGGCCGAGGAGCGCATGAAGGCATCGATCATGATGAGCAGTTCCATCAAATGATCGTTGGTCGGAAACGAGGTCGACTGCAGGATGAAGACATCTTCGCCGCGCACGTTTTCCTGGATTTCGACGAAGATTTCCTGGTCGGCGAAGCGCCTGACCGTGGCTTTGCCCAGCGGGACATTGAGGTACCGGGCGACTGCTTCGGCCAGCACCCTGTTGGAATTGCCCGCGAAGAGTTTCATGCACGGTTCCTGGTGGAGGATGATGAGGCCTGACGGACTCGCTTGCGCCCTTTAACCGGGCTTTTAGCGGCCCGCGCTGGTATTGCAAGCGCCGAGATCGGGAATCCGCCGGCTAAACTCAAGAAAGCTCCGCGCCATCGCCGGACTGCAACAGGGAGCACGGGATTTGTGCTGGTCCTTCTTCTCATTGGGCATCGGATTTTCCCAAAACCGTCTCCACTTTGGGGTCCGATGCCTCTAGCCCGCCTTGCCGCCGAGCCAGGCGGCGAACTGGTCGATGGTCTGGTCGGCGATCGCCTGCATGGTGGCCGGCGAGATCCCCTTCCAGCTGTCGCCGCCCGCGCTGCCGCCGGAATTGACCGACGGAGCCTTCTGCTGGCCATTGATGCGGTGCAGCCGGTTGCCAGCGGGGTCATAGACGTCCCAGACATAGATGACGGTGGTGTCGGCGCCTTCCGACATCGTCGAGAAATAGCCTTTCAGCACATGTGTCACGGTCTGGTCGGCGCTGCCGGCGAGAGTGATGCCGCGCTGCCTGGCACGGGTCTGCAACTCCGCCGTCAGAGGTGTCGCAGCTTCCACCGAAGCGCCTACGATCGGCGCGATCTGCAAGCGGGTCTTCGACAGGATGGCAGCGCTTTGGGCTGATGTGACCGGGGCGGCGGCGGTTGCGGGAGCGCCAGACGTGCTGGTGGCGGGCCCGGCCGGAACCGTCGCCGCCGTGTTGCCTGACGTTGCGGGCAGCGTCTGGGTCGACGTCGCCGGCGGGGTGATCGCCGACGGTTCGAGCACGTCCTTTGCGTTGGTGCAGGCAGCAAGAGCCAATGCCACAAGCAATGACACGGTCGTCACATGCGATCGTCTCATTTGCCTTCTAACTCCTTGGCGAAGAACGCCTCCCACTGTGGATTCACTTTACGATCAAGTCGAGATCATGGCGGGACAGCGGCCTGGGCTGGGATTCGGTGGTCAGGTAGGTGCGGCCAAGCGTCATCGCCGTCTCGGTGTCGGAGTCCATGATGATCATATGGGCGAACAGCGTCATGTTGGGCGCGATCGGTTCGGGATTGCCCTGGTAGAACATCGGCATGTCCATCCAGGACGGGGTGAAGCGGGCGCCGACCGAATAGCCGCAGGCGTTCAGCCGGTGCTTGGTCAGGCCGTGTGCCTCCATGGTGCGGGCATGCGCATCGAAGACGTCGCCGAAGCTGTTGCCCGGCATCATCGCCTTCTCGACAGCCAGGAGTGCTGCGCGGGCGGCGTCGAACAGTTCCTGATGGCGCTTCGACACCTTGCCGGTCAGCACCGTGCGCATCATCGGCGCATGGTAGTGGTTGAAGACGCCGGCCCATTCGAGCGTCAGCTGGTCGTTCTTGGTGAGCTTGCGGCGGCCGGCCTTGTAGCGGCACAGCAGCGCATCGACGCCGGAGCCGATGATGAACTCGTTGGCCGGATAGTCGCCGCCGCCGGCGAAGATCGCGCCCTGCATGGCGGCCAGGATCAGAGCTTCGTCGCCGCCTTGCTTGATCAGCGGCAGTGCCGCGTCGAGCGCATCGTCGGAGAGATTGGCGGCCTTCTCGGCCTTGGCTATCTCGGCCGGGCTCTTAAACAGGCGCAGCCGGCCGACAATGCCGGACGCATCGGCGATCTGGCCGAAGGTCTGCAACTGCTCGTCCAGGCGGCGGCCGTTGAAGGCGGTCAGGCCGTGGGTGTCGTATTCGACGCCGATGCGGGCGCCGAGCAGGTCGAGTTCGTTGAGCAGATTGCGCAGGTCGACCGCAGGATTGGCGCCGTTGCGGTCGGTCCACAAGACGATGTTGTCGATAATCGAGGTCTGACGCGCCTGGCGCAGGTCGGCCGAGCGGGTCAGAAGCACCATCGAACCGTCGGCCTTGACCACCAGGCACTGGAAGAAGCAGAAGCCGAACGTGTCGTAGCCGGTCAGCCAATACATGCTTTCCTGCGCGAACAGCAGGATGGCGTCGAGCTTCTTTTCGGCCATCTCGATGATCAGCCGGTCGCGCCGCGCGTCAAATTCAGATCGTTCAAAATGCAGCGCCATTATTCCCTCTCCAAGACAATTGCCGAAACCTGCCGGCCGTAATCGGGCTCCTTGCGATGCGTGGTGCGCCGATAGGAGTAGAACAGGCCTTCCTCGGCGTAAGTGCAGCGGTCTAGGCCCTCAGCCGTCACGCCTGCCTTGGCCAGCCGGTCAACCGTGTAGCGGTTGAGGTCGAACATCGCATGGCCGGCATTGGCGGACGGAGCGAAATAGAGGATGTTTTCGGCGTCGGCTTCGACAAAGCGGGCGACGAATTCCGGGCCGACCTCGTAGTTTCGCGGGCCGATGGAGGGGCCTAGCACGGCGACGATGTTTTGGCGCCGGGCGCCGAGGCTTTCCATCGCCAGGATGGTGTTTTCGAGCACGCCGGTGAACGCGCCTTTCCAGCCGGCATGCGCGGCGCCGATGATGCGCGCCTGCGCATCAGCGAACAGCACGGGACCGCAATCGGCGGTCGAGGCGCCGATGGCGATGCCCGGCCGGTCGGTGACGATGGCGTCCGCCTTGGGGCGCTCGCCGGCAAAGGGCTCCTTGGCGATGACGACATCGGGCGAATGGATTTGCCAGGCGGTCAACAGATGCCTTGCCGGCACGCCCATCCAGGCAGCGACACGGGCGCGGTTCTCAGCCACCAGCACCTGGTCGTCATCCGATCCGGTGCCGATGTTGAGGCCCTGATAGATGCCGCCGGAAACACCGCCGACGCGGGTGAAATAGCCGTGGCGGATGCCTTGTGCCTGCGCCTCGTCCAGCAGCGGCGACCGAACGGGATCCGGTTTGGTCTGATTCAGCATGCGGGCGTTGTTGTCCGTGTGGGCGGTTTCGTCAAGAAGAAGGTGCTTGGTCGAGAACAGGCTGCAAAGCGCGGACGGGAGATTGGGAGGGGCGGCGGTAAAAAGTCAATCCGCCTCGGCAAAGGGCCGAACCGCCACGCCGCGAGGCAGCACCGCAAGCACCTTGAACAGCTCGCCCATGGCTTGCGGCCCTGCGAGGCGCTCGACGTCGCCGGCGATCCTTTCGCGCGCCGCCTGGCCGGCATCGGCGCCAAGCCGGCCGGCGCGCTCGAGGATGCCCATGCCGAGCAGGAAATCGCCCTGTGTCGTCAGATGGGCTTCGAGGCCATGTGCACGCGCGATCGCGGCAAGGGCGGCGAAATCGACGTGGGAGGTGAGGTCGGCCTCACCGGGATTGGCCAGCACATCTTCGTGATCGTGGCTGCGCAAGGCCTGCAGGGTGTCCCCGACACCCGGCTGGAAATGGCCGTAGTCGAGAAACAGGCCGGCGCCACCATGCCTGGATATGCGCTCGGCGATTGTTGCCATCAGCGCGGTGCGGGCAGGCGCCACTTCGGCGATCGCACCTTGCGGCGCGTCAGCGGCATCGGCGGGCAGCAGCGTCGGGTCGACCGAGCCGGCGCCGGCGAAGAAGCAAAGGTCGTTGGTCTCGTCGAGGCCGACCATGCGCTCGCGCCAGCCGGCGCCGGCGCGGATGAACTGGCGGATGGGCACTGCGTCGAACAGTTCGTTGCCGACGATGAACAGCGATTGTTGCGGCAAGGTCTCGATGGTTTCGTGCCAGCCAACCGCGAAGGGTGTGACGCCAAGCGTCTTTTTTTGCACCTCGGTCAGGCGCGGGCTTGTCTCGATCATGGCGAAGGTGGCGCCGTTGGCCAGGTCAGGATCGAGCCGCGACAGCGTGCGCAGCATGTCCTTCATCAGCGTGCCGCGGCCGGGTCCGATCTCGGCGATGGTGACCGGCAGTGGCCGGCCGCTCGCTGCCCAGACCTGGTACATCCAGACCGCGACCAGTTCGCCGAACATCTGGCTGATCTCCGGCGCGGTGACGAAGTCGCCGCCCGCACCAAAGGGCTCGCGCGTCGTGTAGTAGCCGTCCGCCGGGTCGAACAGGCACAGCGCCATGTACTCGTTGACGGGAAGCGGCCCAAGGGCCTCGATCAGGTCGACGATGCGGGTCTTCAGCCGTGTCATGCCGGCTGCGGCTGTGCCACCGGCTTGGCGGTCAGCATCGCCCAGATGCCGGCCAGCACCATCGGCGACGACAGGATCATGCCCATGGTCAACCAGTTGGTGCCGAGGAGATAGCCGAGCTGCTGGTCAGGCTCGCGGAAGAACTCGACGAAGATGCGCGACAGGCCATAGCCGCAGATGAAGGCGCCGCCGACGAAGCGCGGCGTCTTCAGCCTGAGGCGCGAATGGGTGAGAATGCGCAGCACGAGGAACAGCACCACACCCTCGAGCAGCGCCTCGTAAAGCTGGCTCGGATGACGGGCAAACGGCCCGCCATTGGGAAACTCGAACGCCCAGGGCACGTCGGTTGGTCGGCCCCACAGTTCGGAATTGATGAAGTTGGCGACGCGCACCAGGCCGAGGCCGACCGGCACGCCGGCCGCCACGACATCGAACAGCGACCAGGTGCGGATGCCGCGCTTGATGGAAAACAGCGTCATGGCGAGGATGACGCCGAGCAGGCCGCCATGGAACGACATCCCGCCCTGCCACACGGCGAAGATATCGAGCGGGTGCGCGATGTAGCGCGCCAGATCATAGAAGAGCACATAGCCGGTGCGGCCTCCGAGCACGACGCCGATGGCCGCCCAGACGATGAAATCGTCGAGATCCTCCGGCTTCATCGGCAGGACGCCGTTCGGCCACAGCCTGGCATTGGCGGCGAGCCGCTTGGCATACCACCAGGCGAACAGGATGCCGACGATATAGCCGACGCCATACCAGTGCACCGCCAGCGGCCCGATCTGGATGAGGATCGGGTTGATGTTGGGGAAGGGCAGGGAGGCCAGCGGCAGCAGGAAATATTCGTTCAACGGGGAACTCTCGGTTGCGAGCGTGTTTGGGCGCGGACCATGCGGCAGGGTTTTGGCAGGGTCAAGGCAAGGTGGGCGCACTCGACTTGATGCCGCAGCAAGGTGCAACAAGCTTGCATTCGACGCGCGGCGCCACTACGTCAATTTTGTGCAAGCGCGAGGATTTGCCATGTCGACCGGACCGAACCGCATTCTCGATGAATTCGCCAAGCTGATGACCGACGCCGCCGGCGCCGCCCAGGGCGTGCGCCGTGAGGTGGAGACCGCCTTCAAGGGGCAGGCCGAGCGCATTCTCAATACGATGGACGTGGTGCAGCGCGAAGAGTTCGAAGCCGCGCGCGAGATGGCCGCCAAAGCGCGGGAAGAGAATACCCGCCTTGCCGCCCGCATCGAGGCGCTCGAGGCGAAGCTTGCAGAACTGGCCGGCGACGCCACACCAGCGACGGCCGCCAAGCCGCGCACAAAAAAATAATCGTTAAACTTTTCCACATAGCCCGATCCTGAAAAGCGCTTTGCCGTGAATCGCTTAACGGCATTGCATGAATCTTTGTGACAGCGGCTTTCCACATGCGAATGACGCAGTGCGAAAAATTGGGCTGTTCACGCGACTCCCGATCAATAGACTGAATTTGTTGCATGATTCGGAGCAGGATCATGCGACCGGGCGGTGGGGTCCGGTCTGGGGTCTTTGCGTCGAGAAGTCGTCTTTGCGCGAAGAAAGTCCTGGCCGTCCGAGTTCTAGACAAGATTGTTCGTTGTGTGTGCCCTCCCGCGGAGCGTGTGGCGGCGCTCGTACAGAACGACAGGAAGCATTCCATGGAACTTCTCGAACTCGAATTCTCCCGCGAAATCCATCCGGTGGATGTTATCGAGCAGGTGGCCCACAACAACGACTGGTCCTTCGAGCGGGCCGGCGACGACGAGATTTCGATCTCGGTTGCCGGAAGCTGGACCGACTATCACGTCTCCTTTTCGTGGATGGAGGATTTCGAGGCGCTGCACCTGGCCTGCGCCTTCGATATCAAGGTGCCGGAGACCCGCACGCTGGAAGTGATGCGGCTCTTGTCGCTGATCAACGAGCAGATGCTGTTTGGCCATTTCGACCTCTGGGAGCAGGAGGGCGCGATCATGTTCCGCCAGTCGCTGCTGCTGGCCGGCGGGGTCGAGCCGTCGAGCCAGCAGGTCGAAGTGTTGCTGTCGTCGGCGCTGGAAGCCTGCGAATGCTATTTCCAGGCGTTCCAGTTCGTCGTCTGGTCGGGAACCTCGGCCAAGGACGCCCTGGCCGGTGTGCTGTTCGAGACCTACGGCAACGCCTGAGTCCCCGTTAAGGCAGACAAGACCAAGATGAGTTCGAACACCGAGCGCAAGCCCGAGATCAGTTTTGCCGATTTCGATCGTGTCGACATCCGCGCCGGCACGATCGTCGAGGCCGAGCCGTTTCCCGAGGCGCGCAAGCCCGCGTTCAAGCTGAAGATCGATTTCGGCGCCGGCATCGGTATCAAGAAATCGTCGGCGCAGATCACCAAATACTATACACCGGAGACGCTGATCGGCCGGCAGGTGTTCGCGGTGGTCAATTTCCCGCCGCGCCAGATCGGTCCATTCATGTCGGAAGTGCTCACTCTCGGCTTTCCCGACGAAGAGGGCGCCGTGGTGCTCGGCGCGATCGAGCGTAAGGTGCCGGATGGCGGGCGGTTGTTTTAGGGTCTCAACTGGGGATCGGAATCCCCCGCGAACCGGGATGGATTGATAATCCTTTCGGCAGATGCTTCAGCATGAATTTCATGCCATGTCGTGACAGGAGTGTCGCGCGTGGACATCATCCGCTTTTCCTGTCCGCGTCGACCAATTTCCTTATTCTGTAAAATTTGAACTGTTTGCCTTCGGCGATTAATTCAAGGTTGCCGTGTCGTGGCGGGCTGCGCTCCGGCGCGATTACCAGCAGATAGTCAAAGTCACGGGTCCAATGCGCTGCATACGCCGCCTCGACCGGTGGTAATGCACCGGCGGCGTAGGCCTCCAGCTCAGACATCGGGATAGGCCCGCCTTGCGGAACGGTCAGGTTTGCCACTTCCGGCCGGGGCCTGACCGGCTGTTTTCCCGGATAGGTGAACAGCGTTGGCATCAGTGCATTGCGTGTGACTACGGCCAACGCGGCAGCATTGTACATTGGATAAAGGAGCAGATTCGTTGGCGGGTCGTCTGGAAGGCCATTCTGGCCGGTAAGGATTCGCGAACCCATTGGAATGGCGTCGAACGCGGTCATAAGGGCACGATATTCGCTGCGGCACGACGTTTGGGCCCAGATCGCGATGCCACTGTTTGCAAGCCCGGCGCCAAACGCCAGCGCGACGAGAAGTGTTCCACGCGAGTCTTGCGGACGCTTGATCGTGACGAAGGCTGGCAGGATCAGAATAAGCGCCAGAAGGACGCGCCCGTCGACAAAGGCCGTGTCCACAACGCGAAACGGCATGACAATGAACAGGCACAAGAGCCCAAAGCCTATCCAGCAGCCGACGCGAGAGACCGCCACCATCCTGTGCTTCACCGCAAGGTAACTGAGAATGACCAGCACCACGGTCACAGCTGAGGAAGTGTATCTGCTGAAGCCGTTGACTTGAACCAGCGCCAACAATTTCGCCGACAGGGCCCATTCGGTTCCTTCGCCACCCACTTTGCCGCCGTAGGCGAGCGCCAGGGCGCCAACTGCGACGACCGGAGCAGCCATTCCGGCAACCAGCAAGATCGTGCGTTTCCAATTCTCAATATGGTCTGGCCAGCGGGAGAGTTCGTACAGCCCCACCACAATGCCATACAGGCCGAGGGCAAATAGGTGAGAGATATACAGAACCAGGACGAAGACGGCGTGGATCGCAAGGCGCAGCGGCAAAGGTCTTTCCGCAAGCCAAATCCAAACCGCGATGGACCAAAGAACGATCCCCAGTCCAAATTCAAAATTCACGAATCCGAAAGCGAAAGGCATGGCGTAGAGGAAGAGCGAAGCGACGAAGCCGCTGAGGATCACACGCCCCTGTGCGGCCGCTCCGACGGCCATTGCCCCGCTGACGACCAGCATTTGCGAGACTAGATAGAAAAGCTTTGATGCCAGTTCGATCCCGATCAAGCGCCCAGCGAACGGGACGACGAGATCCATGGCTAGATTAGGGTAGGGTGCCCACGCGGCTTCATAATAGGGATGGGCTTCGGGCGTACCGGCGCGCATCAGGATCGACATTCTTGCGAGATGATTTGGATAGTCTGCCATAGCGGGTATGTCGACGAGCAGTACGGGCAAGAAAGCCACCACCAGCAGAACTATCAGCAAGATACCTTCGGGCCTGATGAAATGGCTCGTGTAACTGTTGATTTTGTTGCTGGCTGTTGCTTCGAGCATGCCACAATGTAGGTAGAAATGGTAAATTTTGAGTCGCCGACAATTATCAATCTGACTTGGTCATGGCTCCGAAGTCGCACAATACGTCACGCCGAACCATCCCTTTGAAACAAGGTGCCGTGGCAGACTAACGGTTGATTGTGCGTCGCCGCGCTTTGTCATCCGTGGCGGTGTGTCAGCTTCGCCCTTGGATAACGAAAAGCACGATCAGGCCGCCAGCTTTCGCCGTGTGCCCAGTGCTTCCTCGACCGTGTCGAGGAACATTTCCGCACAGGCCTTCCAGCTGTAGCGCATGGCGCGTTCGCGGGCTTCGGCACGGTCGACGTTGAGCGCGGCGAGTGAGGCCTCGCGCAAATCGTTGGAGACCGCGCCGCCAAAACCATCGCCGACAATGTCGATCGGCCCGGTCACCGGATAGGCGGCAACCGGCGTGCCGCTGGCCAGTGCCTCGATGATGACGTTGCCGAACGTGTCGGTGCGGCTCGGGAAGACGAAGACGTCGGCCGAGGCATAGATCTCGGCCAGTTCGTCGTTGGGGCGATGGCCGAGGAAATGCGCTTGCGGATATTTCGCCTTCAGTCTGGCAAGCTCGGGGCCTTCGCCGACGATCACCTTGCTGCCGGGCAGGTCGAGGTCGAGGAAAGCACCCAGGTTCTTTTCGATGGCGACGCGGCCGACGCAGAGGAAGATCGGGCCGGGGAAGCCGAGGTCCTTCTTCCTGTCCGGGCGGAAATGGTCGGTGTCGACGCCGCGCGTCCATGGCCGCAGCTTGGTGAAGCCGCGCGCGGAAAGGTCGTCGGCGAGCGACTGGGTGGCCACCAGCGTGCCCTGGCCGGAATTATGAAAATCGCGCAGCCAGCGATAGGCCCAGCTTTCCGGCACCGGCAGGCGGGCGCTGAGATATTCGGGAAAGCGCGTGTGATAGCTGGTGGTGAATGGACGGCCGGCATTGCGGCAATAGCGCCGCGCCATGATGCCCAGCGGTCCTTCGGTGACGATGTGGATGTGGTCGGCCTTGCCGGCGTCGATCAGGCGCGCGACATGGCCGGGCGTGGTCAGCGCCAGCCTGATGTCGGGATAGGTCGGCAAGGGCAGGGTGCGAAAGATATTGGGCGTCAGGAAATCCACCGCGACGTCGAAGGATTTCAGCGTCTCGGTGAGCCGCTCCAACGTGTGGACGACGCCGTTGACCTGCGGGCGCCAGGCATCGGTGACCATCAGTATGCGCATGGCGGCCCTTTGCTTGAAAGGTCGACGGTTGCCTTGAGACGATGCCGGAACGGCGACCAGCCTGCTGCTCTCGCTTCGCTCCAGCGCACCCGGACAGGTACGGGGTCGAAGATAGGCGGCAAGGCCGAATCAATTGAGGTCGCGCGCTTCATGCGCGCTCTTGATCATGGTTTCATGACGGGCGGATGAAGCCGGTTCCACTTTTCGCAATCGTGCCCGGTTATGCCGGAACCTTGATGATGGCGCGCAGTCCGCCGAGCGGGCTGTCTTCAAGAGTGATGTCTCCGCCATGGGAGCGGGCGATGTCGCGGGCGATCGACAGGCCGAGCCCGGTGCCGCTGGCATCGAGGTTGCGGGCCTCGTCGAGCCGCACGAAAGGCTTGAACACGTCTTCGCGTCGGTCGGCGGGAATGCCCGGACCATCGTCGTCGATGGTGACCAGCAGCGAGCCGCGGCCATGGGTGGCGTTGACCTCCACCGTCTTGGCATAGCGGAAGGCGTTGCCGATGACGTTGGACATCAGCCGGGCAAAGGCATTGGGCCGCACATGCACATCGTGATCGCCGGCAAGCGTCGTCGACAGCTTACGCTTGCGCAGCCTGGCTTCCTCGTCGAGCTTTTCGAAATAGGCCTCGAGATCGAACCGTCCGGCGTCTTCCGAAGCTTCGCCGCGGGCAAAGGACAGATAGCCTTCGAGCATCGACTGCATGTCGTCGATGTCCTGGTCGAGCGCTGCCTTGGTCTCGGCCTTGCCGCCGGAAAGCGCCAGCTGCAGCTTGAAGCGAGTGAGGATGGTTCTGAGGTCATGGCTGACGCCGGTCAGCATGGCGGTGCGCTGTTCGATCTGGCGTTCGATGCGCTCGCGCATCTGCATGAAGGCAAAGCCGGCGCGGCGAACCTCCTCGGCGCCGCGCGGCCGGAAATCGCGCGGCATCGGCCGGCCCTTGCCAAAGCTTTCGGCGGCTTCGGCAAGCATCAGGATCGGCCGGATCTGGTTGCGCAGGAAGGGAATGGCGATCATCAGCAGCACCAGCGAGGTGCCGACCATCCAGATCAGGAAGATGTGGGTGTTCGAGGCATAGGCCTGGCTGCGGCGCACGAAGACGCGCAGCACCTTGCCCTCGAGCTGCACGCGCACCTCGACGATGTTGGAGTTGCCGACCGTGTCGATCCAGAACGGGCGGTTGATCTGGCGGGTGATCTCGGACGAGAGAACATCATCCAAAATCGAGAAAAACGGCTTTGGACCGGGCGCGGGAAGTGGGTCGGGCGGCAAGAGGTCGACCTTCAGCTGCATGCGGTCCTGGGCGATGCGGATGATGTTGGTGTAGTCGGCATCGCGCGGATAGGTCTCGATCAGGTCGATGATGGCGGCGATGTCGCGCACGGTGGCCTGCGACAGGCGCTGCGTCACGGTTGCCCAGTGACGTTCCATGAAGACGAAGGCGACGACCGATTGCAGCAGGATCATCGGCGCGATGACGATGATCAGCGAGCGGGCATAGAGCCGCTTGGGCATATAGAGCGAGACGAGGCGCCAGAAGCGGTTCCAGGCGCGCGGCACCGCCTTCAGCGTCCGCGCGGCGCGTGCGCTCAAGCCGCCATTGCCCGGCTGTTCCAGTTCCGTGGTTGCCATTCGCTCTTTTCGTTTGCCCGCAGCCGTTCAGCCGGCCGCAGGCGGCATTCTATTCCACGCTGAGCCGATACCCAATACCGCGTACGGTCTGCAGCCAGACCGGATTGGACGGATCGCGCTCGATCTTGCGGCGCAGCCGGTTGATCTGGACGTCGATGGTGCGCTCGCCGACTTCCGAATCGTCGCCGACAAGCTCGTGGCGGGGTATCGTCTCGCCCGCCCGCGCGGCGAAGATCGCCAGGATCTCCTGCTCGCGATCGGTCAGCTTCAACGCCTCGCCGCCACGCTTCAATTCGCGCCGGGCGATCTGGAAGGTGTAGGGGCCGAAGACCAACTGCTCGACCTTGGGCGTGGTCGCCGGGCCACCGCGGCGCAGGATGTTGTTGATGCGCAGGATCAACTCGCGCGGATCGAACGGCTTTGGCAGATAGTCGTCGGCGCCAGCCTCCAGCCCTGAGATGCGGCTGTCGGTCTCCGACAGCGCTGTGAGCATCAGGATCGGTACGTTCTTTTCGGCCCGCAGCGACTTGGTCAGGTCGACGCCCGTCTCGCCGGGCATCATGACGTCCAGCACCAGAAGGTCGAAGTCGAGGCCGGCAAGCTTGCGCCTGGCTTCGCCGGCATTGCCGGCAACGGTGACGCGAAAGCCATTTTCGGTCAGATACTGCTTGAGAAGATTGCGGATGCGGGTGTCGTCGTCGACGACAAGCAGATGCGGCGCGTCGTCGTCCGGCGCGGCCGCGTGATCGACCCGTTCAGTGCTCTCCATGGCTTTTCCCTGACATTTTTGCGGACCCAACGTCGATCTGCGCCCTCAGTTCCGGATTGACCATCGCTTCGAGGAACCGTTCCACCAAGGTCCGTTCGGTTACTCCGGAATCCCCCAATGCAGCATGGATGCGGCGCGACTGTGGCCGCGCCAGCGCCAGCGCCAGCGCACGGCCTTTGGCTGTCGGATAAAGTTCGCGCTGGCGGCGGTCGCGCGGACCTTGCAACTGCACGATATGGTCGGTGTCGATCAGTTGCTTGAGCACACGGGCCAGGCTCTGCTTGGTGATCTTCAGCACGTCGAGCAGTTCGGCGACCGTCAGGCCCGGCCTGCGGTTGACGAAATGCAGCACCCGGTGGTGGGCCCGGCCGAAGCCGTAATCGGCCAGGATCTGGTCCGGATCGGAGGTGAAGTCGCGATAGGCAAAGAAGAGCAGCTCGATGATGGCGAAGTCGATGCCGTCCTCGACCGACATTGCGGTCCTGATCGGTTTTCCGGCGGCTGGGCTTCGATCCGTCATTATTTCTCCGTGGGAAAGAGAGATTATGTCAGTACTATTGACGTAATTTCCCTGCAATGGTAATTTTTGACAAGCTTTTGGGCGGATTGCGAACGAAAAGGCAAGGGAAGCCGGTTTTTCCGGAATTTCCTAAGTTTGCCAGAGCGCAATTATCCGCCTACGCTCCACCATAAAAGCCGCTTTGGGCGGCCGACACGAAACACACAACGATACAACTATCCGGGCTGCCGCCCGTGGGAGGTTACCATGGCATCCGTTCCCTTCGATCAACTCGATGGCTTCATCTGGATGAACGGCGAATTCGTCCAATGGGGTGACGCCAAGATCCATGTGCTGACGCACGGGCTGCATTACGCCAGCGCTGTTTTCGAGGGAGAGCGCGCCTATGGCGGCGAGATCTTCAAGCTCAACGAACACACCGAGCGCCTGCATGAATCGGCACGCCTGCTCGGTTTCAAGATCCCGTATTCGGTGGCCGAACTCAACGACGCCTCTTCCACGCTTCTCAAGAAGCAGGGTTTCCAGGACGCCTATGTCCGGCCGATCGCCTGGCGCGGCAGTGAGCAGATGGGCGTCTCGGCGCAGAACAACCGCATCAACTGCGCCATCGCCATCTGGCAATGGCCGAGCTATTTCGATCCTGCGCAGAAGCTGAAAGGCATCCGTCTCGATGTGGCGGAATGGCGCCGGCCCGACCCGCGCACCGCGCCTTCCAAGTCGAAGGCCGCCGGGCTCTACATGATCTGCACCATGTCCAAGCACGCCGCCGAGGCCAAGGGCTATGCCGACGCCATGATGCTCGACTGGCGTGGCCAGGTCGCCGAAGCGACCGGAGCCAACATCTTCTTCGTCAAGGACGGCAAGATCCACACACCCAAGCCCGACTGCTTCCTCGACGGCATCACCCGCCGCACGGTCATCGGGTTGGCCAAGGATCGCGGCCTGGAGGTAATTGAACGCGCCATCCTGCCGGAAGAGCTGGAAAGCTTCGAGCAGTGCTTCCTGACCGGGACGGCAGCGGAAGTGACGCCGGTTTCGGAGATCGGGCCTTACCGATTCGAGGTCGGCGAAATAGCCAAGAATCTTATGAATGACTATTCTGCGGCCGTTCAGCCCAAGCACGCGATCGCCGCAGAATAACGAAAGTCACAGCTTTTTTAAGAAGTAGGGGCGGTTTTCGGGCCGCCCCTTTTATTTCAGCGTTTCTGCATTTGACTTTCGTCCAATTCGGCGTCTCATGATGGTGTCGGCCCGGGAGGCTGACAGCTATGGAGGGACTAATCATATGGACATGAACACGCTTCTTCCGATCATCATACAGGTGATTACTGGCATCATTGGTGGTCAGGCGGTCGGTGCGGCGCTCAAGACGGCGGCGATGGGTCAGCTTCCCAAAATCCTGGGCGGAGCCATTGGCGGCGTCGGTGGTGCGGCGATCCTCGGCAGCCTGCTGGGTGGCGGTGCGGTCGATCCGGCGGCTGCGGCAGCAGCAACGAGCGGTCTCGGCAGCGCGCTGAACCTGCAGAACATCGTCGGCGGCGCCGGCGGCGGCGCGATCCTGACCGCCATTCTCGGTGCGGTCATGGGCGCCATGAAGAAGTAAGCAGGCCGTTTCGGTCTTTCCAAATGGGCGGCTTCGGCCGCCCATTTCCGTTTTGGGGCTACTAACTGTTCGTCTTTCGAGGGTGGACGCCCTTTGTCGGCACCTCTACATCACCCGTGAACATCGAAAGGACGATCATGGGTCAGCTCAATGCCGGCATCGTGCCGGTCACACCGTTCCAGCAGAATTGCACCATCCTGTTCGACATGGATGACAAGCATGGCGTCGTCGTCGATCCGGGCGGCGATATCGACAAGGTACTGGCGGTGCTGAAGGACAATGCGATCTCAGCCGGAGCTATCTGGATAACGCATGGCCACATCGACCATGCCGGCGGTGCAATGGAGTTGAAGGAGGCGCTCGGCGTCGAGATCATCGGTCCGCATGAGGCCGACAAGTCGCTGCTCGACAATCTGGAAAACCAGGGCAAGCGCTACGGCATCGCCGGAGCGCGCAACTGCGTGCCCGACCGGTTCCTGGCCGAAGGCGAGACCGTGTCGTTCGGCGGCCATGTGTTCGAGGTGCTGCACTGCCCCGGCCATGCGCCCGGTCACGTCGTCTACTACAACCGCGCAGCCAAGTTCGCCCATGTCGGCGACGTGCTGTTCCGCGGCTCGGTCGGCCGCACCGACCTGCCGGGCGGCGACCACGCGGCGCTGATCGCTTCGATCAAGGACAAGCTCCTGCCGCTCGGCGACGACATCGGCTTCATCTGTGGCCACGGTCCCGGCGGACGTTTTGGCGAGGAGAGGCGGACCAATCCTTTTTTGACTTGAACCAGGCTCGGAACCGTTGCTGTTTTTCATCAGCCTCAAGCAGACCGTTGACATTGTAGAGACCACAACAAAAAAGCGCTGGCCTTGCGGTCAGCGCTTTTCTGTTTTGGGGCAGGGAAGCCCTTGGTTAGTTGGCAGTGCAGAAATGCTGTTCGCCGTCATTGCCGGTGAACGTGCCGGTACGGGAATTGAAGCTGCGGTAGCGGTCCGAGCAATATTCGTACCAGTCACGCGTCCACGGTTCGGCATAACGATTGGCGTAGACCACCCGCGGCTCCGCATAATAGCGGCGGACCGGGGCCGGGCGCACCACGACGTCACGATCGTAGTAACCGTCATCGTAGTAGCGGTCAGCGTCGGGCGGCGGGCGGTCATTGGCCAATGCGCCACCGATCAGCGCCCCGGCCGCGAGGCCGAGCACGCCGGCGGCAATGGCATCGCCATTGCCATGATGGCCATGATGACGGCGCCAGTCGCGCGCATTGGCGGCGGGCAAGGCCGTGAGCGTGGTGGCGGCCACGGCAGCGGCCAGGACGGCGGTTTTGAAAATTCGGTTCATGTCGGTCTCCTTCGTTCCGGCCCGTGCAGTTTCGGGGATGCGGTCCGGCTTTACCGAAGACTAATATGCGACCGTGGCTGAACGGGGGCTGAACGGATTTTAACGTGTTTATTCAAAACGGACGTCACAGGCTCTCGAGGGAGCGATCTGCCCGGGAGCGCCGGTTCGGAGCCGGCTCAGCCGACCGACAGGTTGACGGCCTTGGGACCCTTGCCGCGCTTATCCGGCTCGGTATCGAACGACACTTTCTGCCCATCCTCGAGGCCGGGAAGACCGGACGCCTGCACAGCTGAAATATGGACGAAAACATCCTTCGCGCCATCATCGGGCGTGATGAAGCCGAAGCCCTTGGCATGATTGAAGAATTTGACGGTGCCGGTCTGCGGCATGGGAAGCTCCTTTGTCCCATAAACTCCAGTCTCGGGCCGGCAAATGCCCGAGTGGAAATTTGTCCTTTATTTTAGCGTCATCGGCAAGAGAAAGTTTTGCGGGCGTCTAAAGCACGTTGCGGCATGCTTCGGGTCTTTGTTTTTATGCAAGTCGTTGCCCAGAACCCGGCCGCTTGGGCGACATCACTGGCCCGCGCCTTCGATAAGGAAAAGGCGCGACGAAGATCGCCGCGCCTTTCCAAATTCAGATCCCTCTCCAGGCCAGGTGCAGGCATGGAGCCTCCGTCGCACGTCTAAGTGACATGCGGCGCGCCGATGGCTCAGGCTGCGCGGAGGTTGACGGCCTTGGGGCCCTTGCCCATGCGGTCCGGCTCGACGTCGAAGGTGACCTTCTGGCCGTCAACGAGCGTGCGCAAGCCGGAAGCTTCGATCGCGGAGATATGGACGAACACATCCTTGGCGCCACCATCGGGCGTGATGAAACCGAAGCCTTTGGTCGCGTTGAAGAATTTAACGGTGCCGGTCTGGGCCATTGGGGAAACTCCTTCACCCGTTCAGTCTTTGGTGGTCCCGCCCGCCGCCTGGCGCAAAGGGCAGTTCCCGGTGGTTGCTTCGGCAGTCATGCATTGGCGCATGGTCAAACCCCCCGCCGAAAACGGGGCCGTCAGAGATTCACAGTATCGGGGAAAGGTCGTCCAAAACGTTCCGCTCTCCGGGTCGCAAATGCCCGAACACGGAATTTATCGCACGGAAACGTGATGGTTGCAAGATACCGCCGCGGGCCGCCGTACTGGCGCGTCCCGACGCATCAATCGACTGACCTGAGCATCGATGGGCTCGGCATAGGCTTGCTTGCCGGCCGGGTCATCGGCCAGAACCGGGCCACGAATGGGCCAGATGTCGAGGTGGCCGAGGAGGTCGACGCCGCCTACAGCCCCAGCGCGTTTCCGACTGAAAGGGCTGCAAACGGGGGTTGCATTTGGCAAGGGAATGGCGAGGATCGGCAACCGGGGACGCGATCGTGGGAGATCATCATGAAATATCTGGCGGCAATCTTTTCGCGGCAGGGTTTTGTCATCCTGTTGCTGTCGGCACTTCTTGCCGCCTGCACCGTCGTCGTCGATGACGGACCAGGGCCGCGTCCGCGTCCGCCCCGGCCGGAACCGCAATATTGCAGCAAGCAGTACGAGCCGGTCTGTGCCCGGCGCGGCGGCGATCGCCAGACCTTCGCCAATGCCTGTCTTGCCGACCGGGCCGGCTACCGCATCGTGCGCGACGGTCCGTGCCGCGACGGTGGCGGCGGTGGCGGCGGCGGCGGTGGTGAAGAGCAGACGTTCTGCACCCGCGAATATGCGCCGGTGTGCGCGCGCCGGCATGGCGAGATGCGCACCTTCCCCAATTCCTGCGAAGCCCGTGCCGCGGACTATCGCGTCGTTGGCGACGGGCCGTGCTGAGAACGCTGCGCCTCGTTGAGGAAGACAATCATCAAGCCGTCGGTTTCACCGGCGACAGTCGGCGACGAACTCGGACGCGGGCATGGGTCTGGCAAACAGCCGGCCCTGGCCGTAGTCGACGTCGCGCGCCGCGAGGTAGTCGGCCTGCGCCTGCGTTTCCCCGCCTTCGGCAACGATCTTCAGCTTTAGTGTCTTGGCCATGTCGATGATATGCGCGGTGACGGAATTGGTGGCGGAATTCGTGCTGATCGTATCGATGAACGATTTGTCGATTAGGAGCGCATCGAGCGGCAGCCCCTCGAGATAGGACAGGCTGGAGTAGCCGGTGCCGAAGTCGTCGATTGCCACTGCGTGGCCAAGTTCGCGGGCACGAACGAGCGTTGAGCGGGCCGAGTTGATATCGATGAACGCGCGCTCCGTGGCCTCGAGCCAGATTTGCTGGGGCCGGATCGCGGTGTGCTGATTTGATCTTTCCGCACCGACGAAAGGACGAGACAGCAAGCGAAGCCTTGAACCTGCGGCGCCGATGGCCTAGATCGCCACAGGCGGATAAAACACGGTAGGTTTCCCATCAACAGAGATCAAAGACGAGCGGCGGGTGCGGGAGCCAGGTCTGGCGCAGGCGGACAGCCGCCGCTGGGCCTCGACCAGTATGTGCAGCAGGCGTTGCAACTGCATCAGGCCGGGCGCCGGCAAGAGGCTGAGACGATCTACCGGCAGGTGCTGGCGCGTCAGCCCAAGCACGCGGCCGCGGCGCATTTCCTGGGACTGCTGCTTCACCAGACCGGGCGCAGCGAAGAAGGGCTGGATCTCATCGAACGGTCGGTGAGCCTGCAGCCGACGAATCCCGATTTCCTCAACAATTTCGGTACGGTGATGCGCGACCTCGGCCGCCCTGCTGCGGCCATCGATTTCTTCCGCGGCGCAGTGGATCTGCGGCCGGACCAACTCGCGGCGCGCGACAATCTCGGCTCATCGCTGAAACAGGTCGGCCAGTTCGAAGAGGCCGAAGAGATTTATCGCGGCACGGTTGCACGCAACCCATTTCATGTGCGCGCCCGCATCGGGCTTGCCGAAACCCTGCAGGAAGCCGGGCGGCTGGATGAGGCGCTGGCTGCCTTCCGCGAAGCGCTGGCGATCCGACCCAAGGATGCCGACCTGCTGCACGGGCTCGGCGTCGGGTTGATGGAAAAGGGCAAGCTCGACGAGGCGGCCGACCTGTTCCGGCAGGCGTTGGCGATCAACCCCGCCATGGCCACAGCCTGGCTGATGCTGACGCAGGTCAAGCGCCAGAAGGAGCGCGACAGCGAGCTTGGGGGCATGGAAGCCCAGCATGCCAAGGCGCCGCAGGACAGCCTGGCGCGCATGCAGCTGTCCTTCGGACTCGGCAAGGCGAATGACGATCTCAAGGATTATGGCCGGGCCTTCGACTATTTCGCCGAGGGCAATGCGATCCGCCGCAAAGGCATCGACTACGACCAGGCCAGGACGCGGGCCGAGTTCGAGGCGATGAAGGCCACCTTCGATGCCGGCTTCTTCGAGAAGCACAGGCCCAGCTCAATCAGCGACGACACGCCGATCTTCATTGTCGGCATGCCGCGTTCGGGCACGACGCTGGTCGAGCAGATCATTGCCAGCCATCCGCAGGTCTATGGCGCAGGCGAGCTCAGCATTTTGAAGAAGGCGGTCGGCAGGCAGTTCCCGGCGACTATGCCGGGTGGCTTCCCATGGGGCGTATCGGATACGGGCGATTCGGATTTTGCCGAGGCAGGCCAAGCCTATCTCGACATGCTCCATGCCCGCTATCCGAACATGCGCCACGTCACCGACAAAATGCCGGGCAACTTCCTGCTTGTCGGCTTCATCCACATGATGATGCCGAAGGCCAGGATCATCCACTGCGCGCGCGATGCGGCGGCCACCTGCCTGTCGATCTACAAGGTGCATTTCCGCGGCGACAGCCATCGCTATGGCTACGATCTCGGCGAGCTCGCCGACTTCCACAATCTCTACACCGACATCATGAAGCATTGGCACACGGTGCTGCCAGGCGTCGTGCACGATGTACGCTACGAGGATTTTGTCGCCGACCAGGAAGGCCAGACGCGGGCATTGATCGCCCATCTCGGCCTGCCCTGGGACGACGCGGCACTATCGTTCCACGAGACCGACCGACCGGTGCGCACGGCTTCAGCCGCACAGGTGCGCCAGCCGATGTATCAGGGGTCGGTCGATCTATGGAAGCGCTATGGTGACCGGCTGAAGCCGCTTCTGGACAGGCTGGATTAGCGCAACGCTCTCTAGCTGATCGTGGCCTTAGAGATTGGCCTAAGCACCCGCGTCGTCATCCTAGGGTCTTCACGACGGAGCTTCGCTCCTGCTTCGTCTTAGGATGACGAAGCTGAGGGGCTTCTGCCAATCTGCTACCGGCTGCTCAAAGCTCTATGAATGGCTTGAAGCCGCCGAAGATCATGCGCTTCCCGTCGAACGGCATGTCCGCCCAATCGGCCTTCAGGCGCGGATCTGCCATCACTTTGGCCATGACGGCATCGCGGCTCTCCCGCGACTCATAGAGGGCCCAGGCGAAGACGACGATCTCGTCGTCCTTGGCCTGCACGGCGCGTGGGAACGAAGTGACCTCGCCATAGGGCACGTCGTCGCCGATGCATTCGACATAGCCGAGCGCGCCGTGTTCCATCCATATAGGGCCTGCGAGGTTGGCCAGCCTCTTGTAGTCATCGAGATTTGCCTTGGGCACGGCAAGCACGAAGCCATCGACATAGGACATTGTGGGTCTCCTCCTGGAAGTTCACAATCCCTCACCGACGCCAGCCGGTGAGGGACTTCGCCATTTGCGATAGATCAGGCTTTCTTGACCGGCGCGTTCATCGCCCATTCGACGCCGAACGGGTCGCGCATATTGCCCCACTGGTCACCCCAGAACATGATCTGGAGCGGCACGGCGACTTCGCAGCCGGCATCGACGGCGCGCTTCCACCAGGCTTCGATGTCGTCGCTGCCGAGGTGAAGCTGCATGGTGTAACCCTGCGGCTTGACGGCAGGCATGCCGTTTTCGGGATAGAAGTCGGAGAGCATCAGCGTCGAGCCGTTGATGTGGAGGTGGATGTGCATGGTGCGGCCTTTTTCGTCCGCCGGATAGGCAAAGACCTGCTCGGCACCAAAGGCCTTCTTGTAGAATTCGGCAGCCTTGAAGGCGCCATCCAGCTGCAGATAGGGGGTCAATCCGCCGAGCACTTTGGCCGCGGGCTGAACGGGGGTCTGATCGGTCATCTGTTGTTCCTCTTTGCGTTTGGCCTTGCGAGCCAAAGGACGGATGAGGTGCCGGCGTTCCTACATGGCCGGCAGATTTTTTTGGCCGACCGGCCCTGGACAGTCCACGCAGCCGCAGTTGGACGAGAGGCGTGAAACGAACTTGCGTCGACCGCGCCCAATCAGAGCGCAATTCTCTCGGCTCGCAGGCTAGAACAGATGGATCAGGCGAACGCCTCTTCAAATCCTGGGACGACAATGATCCTCTACTATCAGACCCACTCACCCTTCGCGCGCAAGGCGCTCGTCTTCGCCCACGAGGTTGGCATTGCCGATCGGCTGGAGGTCATTCATCACGAGACCAGTCCGACCTTGCGCAATGCCCGCGTCTACGCCGAAAACCCGCTCGGCAAAGTGCCGGTGCTATTGCGGCCCGACGCGTCGCCGATCTTCGATTCCGATGTCATCTGCGCCTATCTCGACACGCTGCATGACGGTCGCAAGCTGCTGCCGCAGGACGGCGAGGCGCGCTGGCAGGCATTGCGGTTGCAGGCGGTCGCCCAGGGCCTGGCGCAGACGGGTATAGCCTTGCGCTGGGAGACGGAAAGGAGACCCGAAAAGTTGCGCTATGGTGCTCTCGCCGACGGATACCGGGAAAAGATCGAGGCGAGCTACGACTGGATCGAGAGCACGCTGGACGACGAGGCGCCGCTCCATATCGGCCACATCGCCTTGGCCACCACGCTGTCCTGGATGGCGTTCCGTCACCTTCCGCCTTTTCGCTCACGGGCACTGCTGACGCGCTGGTTCGAGGCTTTCGAAAAACGCGTATCGATGCAGGCGACGCCGCTTTCGGGCGATACGCATGACTGACTGGCGCCCCGCGAGGTCAGGGGCGGCGGCCGTTTTGCGCATCGAAGACGTCCGGAAACCCGATATCCTTGCGCAGCGAGGCAGGCAGTGAACGCAGGACGCGTTCGCTGCGGTGACGAGCGCGCGCTGCCGCATACCGGGTTGCCATGCGACCGATGGACGAAAGAACCGACATGATAATTCTCCCTGGGTTGGGCCGGCATCATCGTGTCGGCATCCCAAGGACGCGACGGGCTGAGGCTATCCGACAGACCGCCGAGATTTTTTTATCGCTAGCTCCGCAGCCTGCTTGAAGCGGGTTGTTGCTAACGCGATTACTTCAGGCCGCGGTTGTAGACGTTCGATTGTTTCAAGATCGGCCTTCTTCGCCTCTCCCTCTACGGCGAGGTCGTAGCTCGCCTGCATATTCATCCAGAACTGCGGCGTGGTTCCGAAGAACTTCGCAAGGCGCAAAGCGGTGTCGGGCGTTACCGGTGTCGTCTCGCTGGCCAGGCGCTCGATGCGTGTGCGGGGCACATGCAGCTTTTTGGCCAGCGTGTAAGGCTTCAGATTGAGCGGCACGAGATATTCCTCACGGAGAATTTCTCCGGGATGGATAGGTGGGTTGATGTTCAGCATTTTGAACCCTCTTCAATGATAGTCGGTGATTTCAACATCCTCCGCTTGCCCTTCCACCCACCGAAAGCAGACGCGGAATTGATCGTTGATGCGGATCGAATGCTGGCCCGCACGGTTACCTTTCAGCGGCTCAAGCCTGTTGCCGGGAGGTCTTCAGATCCGACAGTTCGGCGGCGTTGTCGATCATGAACAGCTTCCGCTGGGCTGAGCGAACAAGGTCCGATGGGAAGCCCTTCGGAGCCTTGCCGTTCGAAACGGCTTCGCTGGTCTTGTCTTTGAAGGAGCGTATCATCTTGCCGACCCGAGTGGCGTACCATGGCATGATACGCTTCGGAAGTCAAGAAGACGTCTCGTAACATGATACGAAACTCCGGCCTGCGCTCGACAGGCCGGAACTTCATCGGCAGTTTTGTTCACCGATTAGCCAGCGCCCTCCGCCACCGAGCGGAAGAAATCCTCTGGGTCTTCGACTTCGGTCAGCCGCCGTTTCTCGATCAGCCAGAAGCGGTTGCCGATGGCGCGGATGAAGGAGCGGTCGTGCGAGGCGAGCACACAGCTTGCCTGATGTGCCAGCAGTTCCGCTTCCAGGGCTTCCTGGCCGTCGATGTCGAGATGGTTGGTCGGCTCGTCCAGCAGATAGAAGTTGGGATTGGCGAGCCTCAGCGCCAGCATCATCAGCCGCGCCTTCTGGCCGCCGGACAGCGCACCGATCTTTTTCTCCTGCATCTCGATGACCACGCCGGCGCCTGCCAGCAGCGAGCGGGCACGCTGCTCGCCGACATCGTAGCGGCGCGAGACCAGCATCAGCGGCGTGTCGTCGCCGCTGATGCCCGACAGCGCCTGGTCGCTGTAGCCTAGCACCGTCGACGGCGTCACCTTCACATTCGGCACCGTGTCCGGTTCGACAATGGCATTGCGGATCAGGGTGACGAAGCGCGACTTGCCGACGCCGTTGCGGCCGAGCAGCACGATGCGGTCGCCCTGGCAGATATGGCGCTTGCCGGTTCGAAACAGCGGGGTGCCGTCGGGTGTTTCCACAGCCGCGTCGTCGAGCGTGATCAGCACCTTGGCGTGGGTGCCGCGATTGGCCAGTTTTATGGCACCCGCCGACTTTTCGCGGTGCGCCGGTGCGGCCGCTTCTTCCAGTTTTTCGGCCCGCAGGTTGAGCTGCTTGGTCTTCACCGTCAAAAGGTCGCTGCCCGAATTGATGCCGATGTTGTTGAGCTTGGCCGCCTGCCGGCGCAATTGCTGCGCCGCCTTCATGTCGCGCTGGAACTTGCGCTCGGTCGAGGCGTCGACGTCGTCGAGCGCCTGTCTTGCGCGGGAGTAGGGCAGGGCAAACGCCGGCGACTGTTCCGGGCGCAGGAATAGGGTCCGGTTGGTGGTGGCGTCGAGGAAGGCGCGGTCGTGGCTGGCGATGACGACGGGCACCTCGCGCGGCAGCGTGTTCAGCCAGGTTTCGAGCTGGCTGATGCGGACAAGGTCGAGATGGTTGGTCGGCTCGTCGAGCAACAGCACGTCCGGATCGGTGACCCAGACGCGTGCGATTAGCGCAAGCCTCTGCCAGCCGCCACTCAGCGCCTGCATTGGCCGCTCGCGCATCGGCTCGGGCACGTCGAGTGAATCCAGAACCACGTCGACACGCCACATCTCGCTTTCGGCCTGCTCGGACGGCAAGGCATCCGCCACCACCTGCCGGAACGTACGGGTGAGAAGGGCCTGGGCAACCGACTGTTCGACATGACCGACGCGCAGGCCGCGCGTGCGGGTGATGTCACCGGAGGTCGGCTCCATCCCGCCGGTCAGGCATTTCAGCAAAGTCGACTTGCCGCGGCCATTGGCGGCGACAATGCCGAGCCGGTCGCCGGTGCCGATGGTGAGGTCGAGATTGGCAAACAGCGGCGCACTCATGGTGACGCCGAGGGATTTGAGGCTGATCAGGGCCATTTGATTTCTCTGGTCTTGCCGGAGGAAAAGTCCGGTTCAATGCACTTTGACGGTGCGCAGGCTGGCCATCAGGCTCGGCGTTGCAACACCACGAAGGGCAGACCAAAAAATCGAAGCGGGAAAAACCCGGACCGTCCCTGGTCAGCCCTGCAAGCAAGCTCGCAGGGCAGAAATCGGGCCACGCTGACGATGGTGACGAAAAAACGTAAACACGTGAGCCCTCCTTTCAAGACGTTCGAGTGTGGGGAGCGATTACACCAAAGGCGGGGCTGGTGGCAAGTGGGTCGGCGGAATGCGGCGGCGGCGGAGCGCTTCCCTTCCCCTTCTGGGAGAAGGGGAAGGCGCTACTTTCCCGGCCTACCCGTCTTGCCCGGCCGGCGCTTTTCCCGACGGGCGTCGGCGGGGTCTTCGTAGGAGCCAATGCCTGTTCGCTGGCGAACAACTGGCTTGGCGGATTCGTCCCCCACGAGGGGGGAGATTGGCTGCGGCTTGGCCGGCACTTTTCCTTCGATCGGTTTTTCCGTCCGCCGTACAGTCATTTCATCGAGCGAGTTCTTCTTGAACAGTGGCTTGGTGACGTCGCCGGGAATGCCGAAGTCGGAGCCGTGCGCCTCTTCGGCCGACTGTTTCTTGAACAGCGAGCGTGACACCGCGCCGGCCGGCGTCGGCATGTCGGTACCTGGACCCATGTCGTCGATCGAGGGTTTCGAAAACAGCGGCTTTTTCACCGGCACAGTGCCATCGGCGCCCATCTCGTCGAGATCAGGCTTGCGGAAGAGGTTGGGCCGGGCAGCCTTGGCTGCCTCTTCGGCGGCACGCGCTGCGTCGAGCTTGCGAAAACGCTCCTGTTCCTCTGCTGTCCGATGTTTGGCCACGCCCTTGTTGTGCTTGCCCTTTTCGCGGCCGGAGGCCGGGCTTTCCATGTCGGCGTATTTGGCCAGCGGGTCTTCGGAGATGGACAGTTCCATCTCACGCAGGCGCTTGATTTCGTCGCGGATGCGGGCCGCCTTCTCGAAGTCGAGATTGGCCGCGGCATCGCGCATCTGCTTTTCCATCGCGTCGAGATGGGCCTTGAGGTTGTTGCCCATCATGGCGCCGGCACCGTCGGTGAACTGCGAGATATCGGCGCGGACGTGGTCCTTCTCGTAGACCGAATCGAGAATGTCGGAGATGCGCGACTTGACCGATTCCGGTGTGATGCCGTTGGCCGCGTTCCACTCCATCTGCTTTTCGCGGCGACGGTTGGTTTCGGCCATCGCCCGTTCCATCGAGCCGGTCACCTGGTCGGCATAGAGGATGACCTTGCCGTCGACGTTTCTGGCGGCGCGCCCGATGGTCTGGATCAGCGAGGTTTCCGATCGCAGGAAACCTTCCTTGTCGGCGTCGAGAATGGCGACGAAGCCGCATTCGGGAATGTCGAGGCCTTCGCGCAGAAGATTGATCCCGACCAGCACGTCGAAGGCGCCGAGGCGCAGATCGCGCAGGATCTCGATGCGCTCCAGCGTATCGATGTCGGAGTGCATGTAGCGGACGCGGATGCCCTGCTCATGCAGATACTCGGTCAAATCCTCGGCCATGCGCTTGGTCAGCACGGTGACCAAGGTGCGGTAGCCGGCCTTGGTGGTATCGCGAATCTCGCCGACGACATCGTCGACCTGGCTCTTGGCCGGGCGGACCTCGACCGGCGGATCGATCAGGCCGGTCGGACGGATGACCTGCTCGGCGAAGACGCCGCCGGCCTGTTCCATCTCCCAGGCGCCAGGGGTCGCCGAGACCGCGACCGAAAGCGGACGCATGGCATCCCACTCCTCGAAGCGCAGCGGCCGGTTGTCCATGCAGGACGGCAGACGGAAGCCGTATTCGGCCAGCGTCGCCTTGCGGCGAAAGTCGCCGCGATACATGCCGCCGATCTGCGGCACGGTGACATGGCTTTCGTCGATGAAGACCAGTGCGTTGTCGGGGATGTACTCAAACAGCGTCGGCGGCGGATCGCCCGGCTGGCGGCCGGTGAGATAGCGCGAATAGTTCTCGATGCCGGCGCACGAGCCGGTGGCTTCCAGCATTTCAAGGTCGAAGCGGCAGCGCTGTTCCAGCCGCTGTGCCTCAAGCAGGCGGCCGGCGCGTTCGAGTTCGACCAGCCGGTGCTTGAGCTCTTCCTTGATCGACTTGATCGCCTGGTTCAGCGTCGGGCGCGGCGTCACATAGTGCGAATTGGCGTAGATCTTGACGCTTTTCAGCTCGCCGGTCTTCTGGCCGGTCAGCGGGTCGAATTCGGTGATCTGCTCGATCTCGTCGCCGAACATCGAGATGCGCCAGGCGCGGTCTTCCAGGTGGGCCGGGAAGATTTCGATGGTGTCGCCGCGCACGCGGAACGAGCCGCGGACAAAGTTGATGTCCTGCCGCTTGTACTGCTGGGCGACGAGATCGGCGAGCAGCGCGCGCTGGTCGAGCCGGTCGCCGATCTGCATCTGGAAGGTCATCGCCGTATAGGTTTCGACCGAGCCGATACCGTAGATGCAGGACACAGAGGCGACGATGATGACGTCGTCGCGCTCAAGCAGCGAACGCGTCGCCGAGTGGCGCATGCGGTCGATCTGCTCGTTGATCGAGGATTCCTTCTCGATGAAAGTGTCGGTGCGCGGGACGTAGGCTTCCGGCTGGTAATAATCGTAGTAGGAGACGAAATACTCGACGGCGTTTTCCGGGAAGAATTTCTTGAACTCGGAATAGAGCTGCGCGGCAAGCGTCTTGTTCGGCGCCAAGATCAAGGCAGGGCGCTGCGTCTCCTCGATCACCTTGGCCATGGTGAAGGTTTTTCCTGAGCCGGTGACGCCGAGCAGCACCTGGGTGCGGTCGTGGTTATCGACGCCTTCGACCAGATCCTTGATCGCGGTCGGCTGGTCGCCGGCCGGCTCGAACTCCGACACCATCTTGATGGCGATGCCGCCTTCGGATTTTTCGGGGCGGGCAGGGCGGTGCGGCGTCCACAGCACGCCGTCCTTGTGCAGCGGATTGCCGGATTCGATCAGCGCCGACAGTGCCGCCACCGTCGCGGTGACGCTGCCCGAGGCCATGGTCTCGGCGTCCTCCAGCGAGATGTCGAGGCCGGCGACCGGATTGAGGCCGGCTGCCGTGCGCTCCCTGGCTGACGCCGCGCCACCCATCGAGGTGCCGCGCGAACTGCGCCCCGGCGAGCTTGAGCGCTCGGGTATCTTCTTCGACGGCTTCGGCGATTTGCCGCCGTCACCCTTGGCGACAAGACGTCCTTCGTTTTCGGCTTCCTGCTCGATCTGCTCGGCCCAATCCGCGATCGAACCGGTCAGCGGCGTGCCAGAGAGCTCCGGCTGCGGCATCTCGGCGAAGCCGCCTTTGTGCAGCGGCTCGGAGGCGTCGAGGAAATCGGTCAGCGGGCTGCGCCGCTTCGGCGCGGCGCGGTCGTCATTCGCCGTCGGCGGCGTTTTCTGATCGGGAGATTTGGCCATGTCCCGAATATGGGATTTCCTGGCCAAAATGGAAAGAGCGCGGTGGGGAGAGGCGTGCCGGACAGCGCTGCTCCTGACAGCAGGCTGTCAGCAGCAGCGGGAAGGCGCCCGAAAGCCTCTTGTCGTTACACGCCCCTGGCGGCTGATGCGACCTGCGTCGCCGACCCGTTCAGGCGCGGCACCACGACGAGGCGTTTGATTTTGCCCTTCTTGAAAGCGGCGAGGAAGCGCGCATAGTCCTTGAAGGCGACGCAGCCGCTCGACTGGGCGTAGCGGCCCCGGAGCAGGTAGGTATGGGCCAGCAGGCCGTTGCGATTGTATTTGTTGCGGCCATCGACCGGTGTCAGGCGCAAGGCCTCCACTCCGTGGAAGCGCGACTCGCGCATCGACAGATTGTAGGTGTTGGGCGGCGTCGGTCCGCGATTCTTCTGGTCGGCATAACGCGGCTGGTCCGCCATGGCGCCGATGCCTGAATGCGCCTCGAGCCTCGAGCCGTCAGGCATGTAGACGGTCGCGCTGCTGATGTCGTACACGGCGACGCCATTGCCGGCTCCGCTCCTGGCGGCTGGCGAGTTGAAGAGGTTCCTGAACGCCTTGCCAAGGCCGCCCGACGGGGTATCGGGCTTGGCATAGGCCAGCACATCGCCGCCATCGGCCGGCCGGCCTTGCCGCGTCGGTTTTGCCGGCTGGGCCTGCTGGACCGTCTCGCGTGCCGGCTTCGGCTGCTGAACGGATTTCGGCTGCTGGACGGACTTAGGCTCCTGCTGGACCACTTTGGGCTGCGGCGCGTCGAATTGTGGACGCCGGGTCGGCAACGGCACGTCGTCGGTCAGAGCGTCCGGCAGCGCGGCGGCATCGCCGGGTTGATCCTGCTGGGTTTCGACGGGTGAAACCACGACATCGGCTGACGATTCCTCGATCGGCAGCGGTGAGGCGAACGCCTCGTCGTCGGCCGGCAGGGACTGCACCAGAGCAAGCGCCAACTGCGAATTGTCCGGCGTATCGGATTGGGCAGAACCCATCGGCGGCGGTGCGGTCTGCACGACCACCGAGTCGGTATCCAGCCGGGCGAAACGTTCGGCCGCCGGAACTGGCATGTTATCGGACAGGCTGGCTGTGACCTGGACGGAGGGCACCAACGACGCCTCGGCAATTCGCGGTGCGACGGTGGAGATCACCGGGCGGGTGTTGGCACTGGCGGCAGGCTTTCCGGCGTCGGCAAAGGCAGCGGCCAGCTTCATCGGCGAAAGCGACGCTTCCATGCGTTCGAAGCGCTCCTGCGCCTTCGACTTCACGGCGGCGGGCATCGGCTTTGCCTGCGCTACAAGGCGTTCGGATTTTTCCGCCCGCGCGCTTACCCTGGCCAGCTTGAAACAGCTGGCGCCGCACTGCACCGAATGATCATGCAGGGCCTGAGTGCCGCCATTGGCGTTGGCCAGCACGAAGGGTGCTTTCAAAAAGTGCTGTTTCAGCGGATCGGCAAGTGCGAGCGATCCCGGTGTCGACAGTGTCTGGGGCAGGCCAACCGAAGTTGCCGATAGAGAGGCGCCGACGGAACTGAGGCCAGCCATGGTGCCGATCAACCAAAGGCCGATGGCGGTGCTGACGCAAGGCAGCGCGACCCAGCGGGCCACCCGGCCAGCGTTGAAGGAAGGGGAACGTGGAGCATCGACGAACTCGCCGCCCTCACGCTGTCCCCGGTTTTTTTTGTGTGTACTCAACAACGCCATGCAACCAATCTCGCTTCAATCGGTTTCCCCGTACGTGGCCTTGAGAGCCGCGACGACCATTCTGTGAGTGATCCCAGGTGGTCCCCGACGCGTTTACCGCGTCTGTAGTTGGTTGCCGATTGCTTCAAAATATGGACAAAGTTGGTTAATCAATTCCTCTCAAAACCAACGACGAGATGTGGATTTTGGCCAAATCAGCCTTCGTCCACGGCCAGGAAAGTGGTGTTGTCGCCCTTCCGACCTGGTTTTGCTGCCTGTTTTTGGCGGCCGAGTCAAGCAAAACAGCCACTGCTAATTTTTACGCAGCGCCTCCGCGCGGTGTATGCAGCGAACCGACTGCCGGCAGACCTGCCTACAAAAGGCGCGCGTGTTTCCGGTAAAACTGTTGCCTGCCATGCTAGATTTCTCGCGGGAAGGCGGCCTCAAACGGCCCACCCTCAGTTGAACCAAAGCGCAAACGTCAAAAACCCGCCGCCGCCGAACTGGCGCTGGATCTGGTCGAAATCGTCGCTGGTCGCGAGCTCGCCGCTTTCGAGGTAGGGCGCGATGGCCGGGCCGGTGATCGACAGCACGAGATCGAAGTTTTTTGGCTCGTCGAAGAAGCGCTTCATGTTGATGCCAAGCCCAGTACTGGCGGTGACGCGGAAATGCGGCAGCAGCTTGCGGCCTTCCAGGAGATCCTCGGCCATGGTCAAGGCGGCGAGCCAGGCCTGGACCTGCTCCTCGCCGACTTCGAGGCCGGTGAGCGGGTTCTCGCCCTTCTGCTGCGGTCCAGGCAGCCATTCGCGGTCATTGTCGGTCTCGGCGCGGATCGCCTTCCAGTCCTCGCGCGACAGCCGGATCATTTCCAGCAGGTGGCGGCGCGCCGCTTGCCGGCGCTCCGGTTCGATCACCGGCCAGTTGACGAGATGCACCATCGAGATGAAATCGGCGATGCGCCATTCCGAGGAGAAGATGCTCGAGCCCATGTCGCCGGCCGGCGGCACCAGAATATCCTGCAGCGGCAATTTGGCGCGCGGGAACAGCATGTGAAACGAGCCGTCGAAGGTGCTCCTGAAATCATGCGCCAGCCAGAAATCGGCCTGCGCCATCAGGAACTCGGCATAGCCCTGCAGCCAGTAGCCGTCGGCGCGGTCGAAGCGGAAGGTGAGCGTGGGGGCGGCGGCGTCCGACGAGATACCGCCGCGCGAGAGTGAGGCGATGATCGCCGCCATGCTCTCGTCCGGCGCGATGGTGCCGTCCTCGTTGAGGTCGATGCCGGCATGGGTGAGATCGATGACCATGCCGATATCGGCATTGGGCGGCACCGAGGCAAACGTGGCTGCGGATTTCTCCAGCCGGTCACGGAAGCCGACCAGGATGGCGCGGAACTGCTCGTAAGTGAGCGGCTCGGGATTGGGATTGTCGGGCACCGGCAACCGCATCAGCGGCAGCATGAAGGATTGCGGGCTTTCGAAACCATGACGGTGCAGGCCGGTGGCCAGGATCTCCAGTGCGGTAAAGAACTCGCCCGCCCCGGCCGCATAGGCGGATGCCGGGTCTTTTGGCGCGGCAGCCTCCAGCGTCGAGAGAGCGGTGTCGCGCGCGGCCACGGTCTTCGCCTTGAACAGTGTGGTTGCCGCTTCTGGCATTGCCGCCGACGCGGAAGACAGCGGCAGGAGCAGAATGAAAGCGGATGTCAGCAGGCCTGCCAGTCGTGTCATCTTTTCCCCCAAATGTTTGTCGCGCAGTGCAAACATACACCATTTGCAGCGTCGCGCTTCAACCCGCCCCGCGGACGGTCTACACAGGGCAAACAATTGGGCATCGCGTGTCGAATTATCCGTTTTCCTACAAGCTGTCCTGGCTGCCGCGTTTCCTGAAGCCGTCACTGGCCGGCGACGCTCAAGACTTTGCGCCGATGGCCGGGACGCTGATGGATCCACCGCCGAAGCAAGCGGTGCGGCTTGCCTTTGTCGGCGACATCTCGGCAGTGGCCAACCGCAGCGCGCCGGATTGCGATCCGGCGATCAAGGCGCTGCTCGGCGCTGCCGATCTGGTGATCGGCAATTGCGAAAGCCCTGTTGTGGACAGGCCAAGCGCGGTGCTGGGCACAAGGCTCGGCACGCATCATGCGATGAGCGAGCCGTTCCTGGCCGAGGCGCTGACGGCGGTTGGTGTTGCGCGCGAAAAACTCGTGCTGTCGCTGGCCAACAACCATGTACTGGATCAGGGCATCGCCGGTTTCGACGGGACAATCGCGGCGTTGCTGCGGCTCGGCATCCGCACGATCGGCCTGGCCGACGGTCCGGTTGTGCCGATTCAGGTTGGATCGCTTGATATCGGCTTCGCCGCCTTCACGCTGTGGCGGAACGCCGATGAAAAACTGTTTGCCGGGCGCGTTTCGATGGACAGCGATCCGGCGGGCTGGCCACCCGCTGGCTTGGACCTTCTCTGCGCCGTGCCGCATTGGGACTGGGAGTTCCGGCATTTTCCGCGCGACGGGACGCGAGCGCTGGCCAGGCGGCTGGCCGGGCAGGGCGCCGGGCTGATCGCGGGCCATCATGCCCATGTCGTGCAGCCGGTGGAAAAGATTGATGGGACGATCGTCGCCTATGGGCTCGGCGATTTCCTCGGTACCGCCTTTGCCCGGCAGCCATGGCCGGGCCGCATCGGCTCTATCCTCATTGTCGATGTCAGTGCCGATGCCGGGACGCGCGGCAGGATCGCGTCTTACCGGATGCATCCCTTCATGCGCCTGCGCGCTGGCGACCACGAGCGGCTGGTGTTGGTGGAGGCTTTGGAGGGCCGAATGCGTGACAGGGTCGCGGAGCGACTGAAAGCGGTCTTCCCTTCTCCACCAACCGATGAAGGCGTTCCCGCTTAACCATCTGGCGGCCCTTGCAAAACCAACTATCATGCTCCCGCAGAGGCAGGATTGCGGGGATAGCGGTGGAATCAGCGGATTTCATGCCGAGTGAAACGGTCATCGCCGGCATCCGGAAAGACATCGAGGCCTATGAAGCGGCGAGGGCTTCGGCGGTCCGGCAGGTGCGCTGGCGGGTGCCGGTGTTCGTGGGGCTGGTGCTGGTGGCCGTGGTGCTGGTCGCCTGGCTGTTCAACAAGGTCGCCGACCCCAACGAGCAATGGGTCTCGACGCCGCATGTATTTCTCTATGTGATCGGCTTCGCGGCTTCGATCCTGCTCTATTTCCAGGCCAGGAAACCGGCGACGCGGCTGCAGCAATCGTTCCGCGAGACGCTGCTGCCGATCATCTTCGGCTTCATCGCCGACATGCGCTACCAGCATGGCGTGACGCCGAATTCCTTCGACCGGTTGCCGCGCACGGCGGTTGGTCCGTTCAACCGGCAGGCGTTCGACGACATCGTGGCGGGCCGCTATGAGGGGTTTCCGTTCGAGCTGTACGAGGCGCATCTGCGGGAAGGGTCGGGCAAAGGCTCCTCGACCGCCTTCCAGGGCGTCATCGTCGCTTTCGAGACCATCGCGCCGTTTCCCGGCATATTGGTGGCGACGCGGCGGACCAACGCGGTGATCAGCTTCTTTCGCGGCATATTCGCCAGCAAGCTGCAAGAGCTGTCCAGCGGCGACGCTTTGCTCGACGCCGCCTACGAGTTCCGCACCGACAATCTCGGGGCGGCACAGCCATTGGTGAGCGGCCGGCTGGCGCAGGCGCTGAAATGGCTTGGCGAAACCTGGCCGGACGACCCAGCCCGCGTCGCGCTCAACGGCAGCGATGGTTTCCTGCTGTTGCCGCAGACGAAGAACTTCTTCGAGCTGCCGGATATTTCGGTGCCGCTGGACTACAGCAGGCATGTCGCGCCGATGATATCAGACATGGGCGCGATGCTGGCGACGGCGGCACTTGTGCGCAAGATCGGCGCGAAGGACGAAGCGGGTTGATCGGGCTGCGCTTTCAGCACTCGAAGCCGTATTTGTCACGCATGTAGTCCGCCTCTTCTTTCGACATTTTGTTGAACATGACGCACACGGTGAAGCTGCCGACCTGACGTCCGCCGCGTGTGTATCCCCAGTCGGAAATATCGTCCCTGGTGAATTCTATGTTCTGGCCGAGGACGACGTTGTGCACTTCCTCCGGCTGGTTTGCCAATATGCCGACAAATCCGGTTTCGGTGCGGCGGAACGGTATGACCCAGAAGTGTTCGGTGACGTTGCCGTCCCGTACCTTGACCTTCAATTTGAACCTCTCTGTGTCGGCGGGAGGCGCCTCGGACAGTGCCAGGAAGTCGTCCAGGCTGGCGAGCGCCTGCGCGGTCGCCGCTGCCATCTCTGGGTCGCCGGGAGTGAAGATAATTGTTTTGTCGTCGCCCGGATCCGTGGCTTGTGCGCCGGCCAATCCTGGAGCAAGCGCCAGCATCAGGGACATCGCAGTCCGGACTGCAAGCTTCATGGAAGGCCCCTTCATGTCAACGGTCGACACCATCCCGCATTCGACGTCGGTTTGCAACCGTAGCGCGAGTTTGATCAGCGTTGGCGTGGCGGTTTTTGAACTGATCCGCGAAACAAAATGTGTATCGACGATCGGTCAGCGCTCTGTTTCGTGATGCCGCCCGAGATGGATTGCGGCGGCTGCGTGGTGATCGAAAGCCGCCCGTCACAATCGGCCAAGTGACTCTTTTCGCGGACAGAAGTGCGTTCATTGGGGGAGCCGAAGCGGCCTGAAATGATCTCGGTCGCAGATAATGTGTCGGAATTAAGCCTATGATATTGTTTGCGAAAATTCACCCAATGTGATTTGCGGAGGGTACGCTTTCCGTCCAGTTTCAGGCCGTCCGGTGCTGTCGTTTCCCAAGGCGGCGGTCCGGAAAAGTGAAACAGCACGGAGTGCTTACCAATGAAGAAGACCCTCGCAACCACCGCTGCTCTGCTCGCCTTCCTCGGCACCGCTTATGCCGCGACCGTTCAGGGCACCATCCAGGCCGTCGATCCGACGACCAAGTCGATCACCCTCGACGACGGCAAGATCTACCAGCTGTCGCCCGAAGCGACGATCGGGAAACTGAAGGTCGGCGCCAAGGTGGCGGTGACCGTCGATGACAAGACCGGCATCGTGACGTCGATCAAGAAGGCCTCGTAAGGCGTCAGCGTCGTTCGTCGGCAGACCTGCTGACGCAATTTCAGACCCTGTTCCATTCTGGCCGGTCCTCAGGGGACCGGCCATTTCGTGCCCTCCACCCTCGACGCCAGGCAAACCGCCGTCCCGGCGGCGCCGCTATGGTTTTTGCCAAAGAGCCGCGCTATCCCTTGGCCAGCGGGGGATAGTCATGGCCGACGAGCAAAAAGGGTTTCGCCTGTCGCGGCGATTGCTGCTGGGTGCGGCTGTCGTCGGCGGCGCGGTGCTGTGGGGCGGCAACACGGTGGCGCGGCTGGCACGCGGACCTTCGGGGCCGAAGAACGCAGGACGGATAGCCGATATAGACGGCTTCGCGCTGCCTCTGAAGCCGCTGGACAATGCGCCGGCCTTCGATGCGTCACTGCCCTGGTCGGCAAAGGGTGGTGACATCAACGATGCCAGCGGCCTGTCGATGACGCCGGTCTACGGCGTGGTCGAGGTCAGCGGGGACGAGCACATCGCCAAGGCCCTGGCCTTCGCGCGTGCCAATGGGCTGAAAATATCGCTGGCCGCCATCCGCCATTCCATGGGCGGGCATGCCTTCGACGACAACGCGCTGGTGCTCGACCTCAGAAAGTTCAACAGGGTCACCGTCGATGCGGCGGCCAAGACCATGACCTTGCAGCCGGGCGCGCGCTGGCATGACATCCAGAACCTTCTGCATCCGCACTTCGCGGTGAAGGCGATGCAGTCGACCGACATCTTCTCGGTCGGCGGTTCGCTGTCGGTCAATGCGCATGGCATGGACCACCAGGCGGGTTCGGTGGCGGGCTCGATCCGCTCGATGCGGGTGATGCTGGCCGACGGTTCGGTGACGACCTGCTCGCCGACCGAGAACACCGATCTGTTCCGCCACGTCGTCGGCGGTTACGGCCTGTTCGGCGTGGTGCTGGAGGCGACGCTCGATATCGTCGACAACGCCGTCTACCGCACCTCGCGCGAAATCATCAAATCGGACGATTTTCCGGAATTCTTCGCCAAGGTGCTGGAGCCGAACAAGGATATCGGCCTGTTCTACGGCCATCTGTCGACGGCGCCCGGCAATTTCCTCGAGGACATGATCGTCTACCGTTACGACAAGGTGGCCGAGCGGCCGCCGGCCGATCAGCCCGAGATCGGCGAACCGGGATCGGTCGGGTTGAAGCGGGTGATCATCAACCTGGCGAAATGGGGCAGCCTGTTCCAGGAATTGAAGTGGTTCACCGAAAAGACACTGGAGCCGAAATTCGAAAGCTGCACGGTGGCGCGCACCTCGGCCATGGCCGAGGGCGAGGCCTGTCTCGTCACCCGCAACAACCCGATGCACGATTCGGTGCCCTATCTGTTCAACGATCAGATGGAAGAGACCGACATCCTGCACGAATATTTTATTCCGCGTGCCGCCTATGTCGAATTCATCGCGGAAGCGCGCGAGATCCTGCGCAACCAGACGCTGCCGGTGCTCAATGCTTCGGTGCGCATCGTCCACAAAGAAGATGTGGCGCTGACCTACGCGCCGGAGCCGGCCTATTCGCTGGTGCTCTACGTCAACCAGCCGACCGATGCCGACGGCAATGCCAGGATGCGGGCGCTGACGCGGGCGCTGATCGACGTGACGATCAAGCATGGCGGGCGCTTCTTCCTGCCTTACCAGCTGCATTATACGGCCAGGGAATTGCTGGCCTCCTATCCCGAACTGCCGGCCTTCCTGGCGGCGAAGCGGCAGTATGACCCGACGGAACTGTTTTCCTCGACCTTCTACCGTGCCATCAAGGCGCTGAGCGGGGTGTCGTAAGAAGCAGGAGAACAGCCATGCGGATGGTATCGGCGGCGGCACTCACCCTCATCGCGCTGTGCGCCGGACCGGCCGGAGGCGAGGATCTCAAGGCCTTCAAGCTGACCATCGACGGCTTGACGGTCGATATCGATCCCGGCGAGAGCGCCGATGTGACGCTGCCCGGCGGCAAGCAGAGCAAGGTGACGCTCGCGCGCAACGACTTCGCTACCTTTTCCGGCAGCGATTTTTCCTTCGTCCACCCCAGCGGCATTTCGGTGACCAAGACCGATCTCGGCGATGACATCACGCAGTATCTGATGGCCTCGGCGCTGGGCACGATCGTCGTCGTGCAGGAGTATGGCGCCATGAATCCGGTGTCGCTCAACCAATTGATGCTGCAGGAGATGACCAGGCAATCGGTGCAGGCCGGCGCCAAGCTGACGCAGGGGCCGACCACGCGCAAACTCGCCGACGGCAAGGAATTGACCGGGATCCGGGCCGAGGTGAAGACACGCACCGACACCGCCGATTTCGAGATCGTCGGCTTCGGCCTGGCCGATCGGGGGCTGCTGTTCATCACCCGCATTGCCGGTGAGGATGCAGCGACCGAAAAGCCGCTTGTCGACAAGTTCTGGCAGAGCCTGAAAGTCAGGTTCAGGCCGGACTAGGATCGTGTCTCAGTTTGGATTTCGGCTGGGGTTTTGCGTATCGGCGGCTCAAGTTATTCTGATGACCCCGGGTTGGAGATCCTGCAGCATGGCGAAGCTCATTTTCAGAATGAACCAGTCACTCGACGGCTATGTCGACCACCAGAAAATGCCGTCGGGCCCGACGATCTTTCGTCACTGGATAGAGCAAGTGCGCAATTTGAGCGGCAGTGTGTACGGTCGCGGCATGTACGAGGTCATGCGCTATTGGGACGAAGACCATGCTGAGTGGAGTGCGGAGGCGCATGAATTCGCGGCGGCGTGGCGGAGCCAACCGAAGTGGGTTGTGTCGCGCTCTCTGAAGTCGGCCGGCCCTAACGCAACACTTGTCGCGGATGACGTCGAGGCGGTGATACGCGGGCTTAAGGCTGAGCTCGTCGGGGAGATTTCAGTTTCTGGACCAGGCCTGGCGCGAAGCCTGACCGACCTTGGTCTTGTCGATGCGTACCAACTCTACCTCCATCCGTTCGTGCTTGGTCATGGCAAGCCATTCTTCGCCGGCCCCCGGCCGCCGCTTCGCTTTGTGGCCAGCGATTTGATTGGCGACGACGTGATCAGGTTGACCTATGTGCCTGCCTGATCACGTAGTCGAACCGAGACGCCAGCGGGCCTACAGCCCCTTCGGCATCAGGCCAGCCAGCCAGTTCACAGAGCGCTTCGCGGCGTCGGCGGTTGCCGAGGCGGCGCGGCCGAGATCGGTCTTGACCACGGCGTAGCCGTTCTTGGTGCGATAGAGCACACCGGTTCCGCCATCGACCACCTGTTCATAGGCAACGGGCCGGGCGGCGTCGGCTTCCATGGCGGTCGTCGGCGAACCGACCGAGACGCTCGGCCGGTGGCTGAGTTCCGGCGGCAGCGGGCTTTCGGTTCTGACGACGCGGCTGGCGGGCTTCAGTTCCGGGCGCGATGCGGTCGCGGCCAGTTGCGAGGAGGACGACGAACCCTTCGTGCGGCAAATGCCGGAGACGAGCGGATAGTTGAAATTGCGCTCGTGCAGCATCTGGCTCTTCATCGCGGCTTCGCACTCGGCGACGGTCGACCATTTGGCCGGCGTCTCGCCGATATATTCGCAAAGCTTGGCGTCACAGTCGCAGCCGACAATGGTCATGGCGACAAGGGCGGTCTTGATCACGGTCTTGTCCCTTCGAGATGCCCCCCGGCAGCCCTTCCATTTCTTCCCATTCCTTCGCGCGCGAACAAGGCGGGATTTGGCCGCGATTGTGGAATGGGCGTGACGGAGGCCAGGAAATGCGTAATCTTGGCCGGGCGTGACCGAAAGGCCTCAGTAATCGTAGACGTGTTCGAGCCTGGCGCCGGACTTGATCAGCGCCGGCAACACGAGATGCAGCTTGCGCACGGCAACGATCATGCCGGTGCGGCGCGTGGATTGATCGGCCGGCAGCGGATAGCTGAACAGGATGCGCATGCCTTCGGGAATGGCGATCGTATCGGTGGAGAGCACCGTGGCCATGATCTCGTCATTGCCGCCGATCTCGACGAAGGAGACGCCCTTGTCGATCAGGCGCAGGATCATTTCGGTGAAGACCTGATAGCGCCTGGTGACGAAGATGGTGCCGTCAGCGCCCATGTCGCGTTCGAGCAAGGTGTCGGGCTCGTTGCGCGTGGCTTCGCCGACGGGCCCCTTGGCCCAGACATGGATGTCGAGCAAGGCGGGGTCCATCGTGGCAGCGAGGGCCTTTTTTATCAGGTCGGCATAGCCCTGCTTGATGGTGTCGGCGAGGCCGAACGCCAGCTTGCGTTCGCTGGTGCGGATCGAGCTGTCGCCCGGCGCCGGCTGCACGGCAAACAGGCCGGCACGCTTGTCGGCATAGGGGAACTGATACCACGGCACCTGGTCGAGAAACGCGGCATAGTCCGCCGCCACCTTGGCCTGATAAATGTCGGCGGCGGTGCGCTTGGCCGTCGTCGCCTCGGTGATGCGGCCGACCGTGTTCTCATAGGCCCACTGCAATATATGCTCGATCGAGTGGCTGGTGCCGATGATGACCAGCATCTGGTGGTTGGCGTAGTTGAACTTGTAGGGAGAGCTGGCGCGGATCACCATGGCGTAGTCCTGCCAGAAGCGGCCGATATAGGACCAGTAGGGGAAGCCGCTCGGCTGGTCCTTGTCGACGAAGCCGGCATATTCGCGTGCGGCGTAGACGATCGCCCATTCCGGATAGGTGAGGAAGGTCGATTCCTCCGGCCGCTGGTAACCCGGAATCTCGGCGCGGACCTTGTCGGCCAGCGCCTTGGGCGGGGCGCCGTCGGCAATGCCGGGCAGCGGCGTCTTGTCGAGCGACGACGTCGTCAGGAAGCCGTAGCTCAGCCCGGCGATCGGGATGAGGATGACGACGACGATCAGCCAGAGGATCGTCTTGATGATGCGCTTCAGCCAGCGGAACAGGAACATGCCTGGTCAGGCCGTGGCGAAGTGGTCGTGTACGCGCCTGGCCAGCCGGAAGCCGACATAGACGGCGAAGCCGCCAATGACGATGTGCGGCAGGTTGGCGAAGAAGCGGGCCGGGAATTCGATATCGTTGAGAGAGCGGAAGCCGTTGATGAAGATACCGGCGTCGAGGCAGCCGGAACCGGTGACCAGCCCGAGCACGCCGTCGAACAGGTAGACCGAGCCGAACAGCTTGAAATAGAACACTGCCTGGCGGTGGGAGATGAAGGCGGCGGCCAGCGCCCAGACGCCGGAGAAGGCGTGCAGCAGGTCGTCGTACCATTGCAGCGAGAAAAGGCCGAACAGATTGCCGTCGGCATCGTTGAACGCCGGTATGTAGCCGATGGCGACGACGCCGAAGAACAGGAAAGCGTAGGCAACGGCAAGCTTCTGGACGAGCGTCATGAAGTATCCCCCTTCTACGAGCCCATTTGTAAACGCTACTCTGCCGGCCGCCTGACGCGGTTTTCTGCGCTTCCTATGCTCACGGACTCAAAGGTCCGCTACGCTTCGGTTCTCGAAAACCACGCCATCCGACTCGGCAGAGCGCATTTTCAAACGGGCTCTGACCAGGCGATACTAACCGATTTTAGCGCGCGGTGAAGCGGCGCTCGCAAGATCGTCGGCAAAGGAGATCAGGGAGGCCAAAAGACAGTCGGCGCCGGGATTTCTCCCAGCGCCTCCCTGTCAGATCAGGACGCGGTCGCGGCAGCAACTTCCGTAAAGTCGTCGCGCCTTGCCGGCCTTGATTTTGACGGTCCTGCCAGTCCGCCGCCCGAGAGCAGCGTCCGTTCGGGACCACGCCGGTCTCCACCCTTGCGAGCTTTGCCCTGCGCACCATCGAAGGTTTTTGCCGTCCTTCATGGCAGCATCGGTCCGCCGTCGGCGTTGGCACGCTTTCCGCGGCCCCGTAGGTCTCGGCTCCGTCCCTCGAAACAGGCAAGCCTGCTCTCGCTTCGGGCCGTACGGGCCTCAGGAAATCCGCCTTTCACTTCGCCTTTCGGCTTGATGATCGGTAGCCGCCTGAGATGGGTTTAATGTACGCCGGGTAAGGGTCCTGGGGAATGGCCGCTGCCCTGTGGATAGCGGGATTACCGGGGATCGTTAGCCACAAACCGGGGAATTCGAGCGCCGGCTGCTTTAGACAGCCCGCCCGCTTTTTTGCGTACGAGCCGACAGCGCCCCTTGCTCCGCCGGTGGTCGCGGGCTTCAATGCCGGCAAAGGATCGGACCTGCATGTCCGGCGCCGGGGAGGGCGGGTATTTTGAAAGTCGGAGTGGTTCTCAACCCGATTGCCGGTGGCGGCCGGCTGAAACGGCATTGGCCCGATGTCGCCGTGTCGCTGAAAAAGCATTTCGGCGAATTCGAGCTGCGCGAAACGCAGGCCGAAGGCGATGCCGAAAGGCTGGCAATCGATCTCGCAATGATTGGCTTCGATCTGGTGATTGCGGCCGGCGGTGACGGCACCGCCAGCGAAGTGGCCGACGGGCTTCTGCAAGCGGCCCAGGAGAGCGGCCGGATCACTGAACTTGGCCTGTTGCCGTGCGGCACCGGCATCGATTTCGCGCGCGGGCTCGGCCTGCCGAAAGAGGTGGATGCCGTGCTGAAGCGGTTGGCCGAAGCCAAGGGTCGCAAGGTCGATGCCGGGCGCATCGGCTACATCGACGATCACGGCGCGCTGGCCAGCCGGCACTTCATCAACATCGCCAGTCTGGGACTTTCCGGCGCCACCGACCGCGCCGTCAATGCCGACAAGCGCAAGGGCAGGATGTCGGCCAAGGCACTGTTCCTGTGGCGCACCGTGGTGGAGTTCATCCGCTACCGTTTTCAGGACGTCAGGATCACGGTCGACGGCGGCGCACCCGTCGAAGCGCGCATGGCGCTGGTGGCGGTCGCCAATGGAAAGTTCTTCGGCGGCGGCATGATGATCGCGCCGGATGCCGAAATCACCGACGGGCAGTTCGACATCGTCATCCTGCGCGCCGCCGGCAAGCTGAAGCTGATCTGGGACATCCGGCTGCTCTATGGCGGCCGGCACCGCAACCATCCGGCGATCACCATCCTGCGCGGCAGGAAAGTGGTGGTCGAGCCGCTCGGCGATGCGTCAGAGAATGGCGCCCTGGTCGATATAGACGGCGAGTCGCCGGGACGCATACCCGCGACCTTCGAGATCCTGCCGGGTGCATTGACGCTCAGATACTGAATCAATCCGTTGACAGATTGATTCAGATGAATCCGCCCATCAATCCAACGTCCTGAAATCGCTTGATAACTGGCTGATGTCAGAGTTCCAGCTTGGCCGGAAAACCGGGCGCGCGCAGGTCGGTATCGACGGCATCCTCGAGCAATTTGACGATCTGGGTGGACCAGGCGCTGCCGCCATATTCCTGTTTGCCCATCTGGAAAATCTCACTCACAAGCGGCGCCAGTTGGAGCGGCAGTCTGAATTCCCTGCCCATCGCCAGCGCGAAGCCGAGGTCCTTCAGCGCCAGGTCCATGGTGAAGCCGATGTCGTAGGAGCCGTTGAGAATGAGCTGGCTTTCGGTCTCGTGGACGAAGCTGTTGCCGGAGGAGGCTGAGATGGCATGGTAGGACTGGGCGAGGTCGAGCCCGCCCTGTTTCGCCAGCATCAGCGCCTCGCCGGCGGCGACGAGATGGATGAAGGCGAGCATGTTGGTGATCACCTTGATCACCGCCGCCGAGCCGACCGGACCCATCAGGAACGACTTTGCGCACATCGCCTCGATGGCCGGCCGATGACGTTCGTAGAGCGCTGGATCGCCGCCGACCAGCGCGGTGATCTTGCCAGCCGCCGCCAGATGCACGCCACCGGTGACCGGGCATTCCAGCGTCTCGACGCCCCTGGCCGAGGCGAGGGCCGCAAGGCGAAGAATCTCGTCGCGGCCGTTGGTGGACATCTCGATCCAGGTGCCGCCTTGGGGTAGGCCCTCCAGCAATCCGCCGGGTCCGGCCAGCACCGCTTCGCTGACCTTGGGCGAAGGCAGGCACGTGATGGCATTGCCGGCCCGGGCGGCGGCCTCGGCCGGGCTGCTCGCGGCAGTGGCGGGGGGGGGG
>NZ_JAIUGP010000015.1:0-182501 GCF_020164655.1 Mesorhizobium sp. AD1-1 | reverse complement strand
CTACTCCCCTACTCCCCTACTCCCCTACACATTCAGCAACAAATACTCCCGCTCCCACGGACTGATCACTTCCATGAAGGTCTCGAATTCCGCGCGCTTGATCGCCGCATAGGTCGCGGCGAACGACTTGCCCAGATGCGCGCAGAGTTCCTCGTCGCCCTCGAACAGGTCGACGGCTTCGAGCAGGCCGCGCGGCAGGTCGATCTCGTCGGCATTGGCCGTTGTCAGGACCGGGGGCTCGGCCTTGATCTTGTTGGTGATGCCGATCAGCCCGCAGGCAAGCGATGCCGCCAGCGCCAGATAGGGATTGGCATCGGAGGACGGGATGCGGTTTTCGACGCGCCGTGCCGCCGGATCCGAGCGTGGCACGCGAAACGCCGTGGTGCGGTTGTCATAGCCCCATTTGTTGTTGACCGGCGCCGACGCCGCCTGTGTCAGCCGGCGGTAGGAATTGACATAGGGCGCGAACATCACCAGCGCGTTCGGCACATGCTTCTGCATGCCGCCGATAAAGTGGAAAAAATCGTCGGTTTCCGAGCCGTCAGCGGCCGAAAAGATGTTCTGTCCGGTCTTCTTGTCGATGATCGACTGATGGATGTGCATCGCGGAGCCGGGTTGCCCCTGGATCGGCTTGGCCATGAAGGTGGCGTAGATCTCGTGCTTCAGCGCCGCCTCGCGAATGGTGCGCTTGAACATGAACACCTGGTCGGCCAGTTCGATCGGGTCGCCATGGCGCAGATTGATCTCCAACTGGCCGGCACCTTCCTCGTGGATCAGCGTATCGATCTCCAGGCCCTGGCTTTCGGAGAAATGGTAGATGTCGTCGATCAGTTCGTCGAATTCGTTGACGCCGGCGATCGAATAGCCGGCGCCGCCGCCGATCGCGCGTCCCGACCGGCCAACCGGCGGGGTCAGCGGATAGTCCGGGTCGGGATTCTTGCGCACCAGGTAGAACTCGATCTCGGGCGCCACCACAGGCTTCAGGCCGAGCTTGTCATAGGCGGCCACCACACGCTTCAACACGTTGCGCGGCGTGAACTCGACCGAGCGTCCGTCCTGGTGGACGAGGTCGCAGATGACCGCTGCCGTCGGGTCTTCTTCCCAGGGCACCACCGTCAGCGTCGACAGGTCGGGCATGAGTTTGAGGTCGCCGTCGTCTTCGGGGTAGTGGAAGCCGTTGCCATCCTCGGGGTAGCCGCCGGATATCGTCGTCATGAAGACTGCCGACGGCAGCGCCAGCGAGGTGTTGGAGGTGAATTTCTTCGATGGCATCATCTTGCCACGCGCGACGCCTGCCTGATCGGGCGTGATGCACTCGATGTCCTCGATGCCGCGCCATTCCAGCCAGGCGCTGACTTCCTTCCAGTTCTTGACGCCTCGTTGGTTTTTCACGAAGGCAGGCGTGCGGGCGCGTCCTCCGCGGCTCGACGGACGGACTTCCTTTTTTGCAGGCGGCATCATTCACCAGATTGGGTTGCGGATTGTGGAGTATAGCCGTGCCCTCCTATGGAAGGGAAGGGGAGCCGCGTCGGGCATTGCCCGGTGCGGTTGAAAAACACGCCAATCGGCTTAGTTTCGGCCGTCCCAATTCCAATCGAGGCGTTCAATGCGGCGCAATGACAAACTGACGACGATCGGCTTCGACGCCGACGACACGTTGTGGCAGAACGAGCAGTTCTTCCGGCTGACGGAAAAGCGCTTTGCCGCCATGCTCGTCGACCATGGCGAAGCGGAGCACATCTCGGCACGATTGCTGGAGGCCGAAAGGCGCAACCTCGCTGTCTATGGCTTCGGCATCAAGGGATTTACCCTGTCGATGATCGAGACGGCGATCGAGGTCACGCAAGGCCGCGTGCCGGGCTCGGTCATAGCGGAGATTCTCGATGCCGGCCGCGAGATGCTGAGCCATCCGATCGAGGCCTTGCCGCACGCCCGCGAGACGGTCGAAAAGCTTGCCGGCGCATTCCGCCTCGTGCTGATCACCAAGGGCGACCTCTTCGACCAGGAGCGCAAGCTGGCTGGCTCAGGCCTTGGCGATCTGTTTGACGCGGTCGAGATCGTCAGCGACAAGAATGCTGCCACCTATAGCAGGCTCTTCAAGCGCCACGGCGATGGTCCGGCGAAAAGCATGATGGTCGGCAACTCGCTGAAGTCGGATGTGGTGCCGGCCATCGAGGCCGGCGGGTGGGGTGTTCATGTGCCGCATGAACTGACCTGGGTGCTGGAGCATGTCGAAGCGCCGGTAACCGAATCGAGGTTCCGCCAGATATCCGATCTCGGACAACTGCCCGGACTGATCGAAAGCATCATCGATCCCTGATCGCCGGGCGATCCGTGGTCGCCCGGCCTTACCTGGTTTCGATTCCGGACGGAAAAACCGCTACACACTTTCCCGCAATTGCCTCAGCGGCCGATCAGGCGATCGATCACCGGTTGCAACCGTTCGGGCGTGATCGGCTTGGCGATCACCACGTCGATGACACCAGACAGGCCCAGGCTTTCCGTGGTGCCATTCTTGGTTGACAGCAGGATTACCGGTGGCAGCGATTTGCCCGAGGCGCGGCGCAACGCGTCGATGCTGGACATCAGATTGTCGCAGTCCTTGTTGTCGGCGCCGCCGTCAAGGACAACCGCGCCGGGAATGAGCGACCGCAAGATCCTTGCCGCCGTGTCGGGAGATTCCGAAATCGGCTTGAGCCCGGATCGCTCGACGATCTTTGAAATCACCACGCGATTGATTGGCGACCTGCCGACGACAAGCACCTGCGACGGATCACGGATCGCCTCGGTGGTTGAGCCGCGGGTCACCAGATTCGGATGTCTTGGAGTCTCGCCTTCGCGATTCACCGGGCACACAAGTCAGCCAAGAAGCTCGCCCCTATTTCAATGCAGAGTTGAATCCGGAGCGCAATTGGCGTGAGATCGCAGCCTATGTCAAGTTGAAATAAAAGTGCCCGAAATCATCGCCGGGACAGTGAATTTCAAGCAACGCTACTGTACTCGACTGTCCACACGTGCATTTCATAAAAAGAAAATTCACCTGCGCAGGGGCTGCGCAGGTGAAGGGTCGGTTGCATGGATTTCAGTCAGCCGTGGCTCTGCTGCGTGACGATCACCGGAATCAGCAGATCGCCCCAGTTGCCGTCGCCGCCGTGATGTCGTGCCGAGCGCACGAGTTCCACCGAGACGCCCGCCTCGACCGCCTTCATCACCGACTGGTTGAGGCGGTGCAGGTCGTTGGCCAGCATGCGGATCGTCGCCTGCTGGTCGACGCTCATCGTCGTCGACTGTTCCTCGGCGCGTTCCTTGACGCGGCTTATCGATGCCATTGGTTTTCTCCTTGTGTCCCAAGCCCTGTCGGGCGTTTCCTCTGAGTTTTTCTGTTCGCTATTCGGCGGCCGGTTTGAACTGCGCGTGCTCCGTCGATTCATGCATGGCGGTGGTCGACGACTGGCCGCCGGTGATCGCCATCGACACGGCGTCGAAATAGCCGGTGCCGACCTCGCGCTGATGCTTGGTCGCGGTGTAGCCATCGGCCTCGGCCGCGAACTCCGCTTCCTGCAACTCGGAATAGGCCGCCATCTGCCGCGCCTTGTAGCCGCGCGCCAATTCGAACATGCCGTAGTTGAGCTGGTGAAAGCCGGCGAGCGTGATGAACTGGAACTTGTAGCCCATGGCGCCGAGCTCCTTCTGGAACTTGGCGATCGTCGCGTCGTCGAGGTTCTTCTTCCAGTTGAACGACGGCGAGCAATTGTAGGCGAGCAGCTTGTCGGGATGGTGCTTGCGCACGCCGTCGGCGAATTTCCTGGCCTGTGCCAGGTCCGGCTTCGAGGTCTCGCACCAGATCAGATCCGCGTAAGGCGCATAGGCGATGGCGCGGGCAATGCAGGGCTCGATGCCGTTCCTGACATGATAGAAACCCTCAATCGTGCGCCCGGCGTCGTAGTCGACGAAAGGCTGGTCGCGCTCGTCGATGTCGGAGGTGAGCAGCTTGGCGGCTTCCGCATCGGTGCGCGCGACGACCAGGGTCGGCGTGCCCATCACGTCCGCCGCCAGGCGCGCGGCGTTGAGGTTGCGGATGTGCGCCGCAGTCGGGATCAGCACCTTGCCGCCGAGATGGCCGCATTTCTTTTCCGACGCCAACTGGTCCTCATAGTGGACGCCGGCGGCGCCCGCCTCGATGAAGGCTTTCATGATTTCGAAGGCGTTGAGCGGCCCGGCGAAGCCGGCTGCGGCGTCGGCAACGATCGGCGCGAACCAGGTTTCGACCGAAAGCCCATTGCCTTCGGAGGTCTCGATCTGGTCGGCGCGCTGCAGCGTCCGGTTGATGCGCTTGACCAGTTCAGGCGCCGCATTGGCCGGGTAGAGCGACTGATCCGGATACATCGCGCCAGCCGTGTTGGCGTCGGCGGCAACCTGCCAGCCCGACAGGTAGATCGCCTTCAGCCCGGCGCGCACCTGCTGCATCGCCTGATTGCCGGACATGGCGCCGAGCGCGTTGACGAAGTCCTCCTCGTGGATGAGCTTCCACAGCCGATTGGCGCCCATTTCGGCAAGGCTCTGGCGGATCTGCACCGAACCGCGCAGACGCTTCACATCCGCCGCCGAGTAGGGTCGTTCGATACCGTCGAAGCGACCTTCCGGCGCCGATGGGACGAGGTTGTAAAAATCAGTCATTGGTCACTCCGAGGAATTGCTGATCTGTGTCAAGGCGTCAATCATTTGGGGGTAGTTGGGTATGACTGGATTTACATTTTCGCGTGAAATCAGCCACAAAAAACAGGTAAACTGAGAGGATATAAGAGAAAACCTGTGTTGCGTTTGACAGAAGTGCGTTGTAAATTTGTCATTATTGTAAAAGGCCCGTGCCCAGGAAATCGTGTAAATTGCTGTAAAGGACAGTCCGTGGCTGACCAGAAGATCTTCGCCGGGCCGCGCATCCGCCGCATTCGTAACGCCAAGGGCCTGACCCAGACGGCGATGGCCGAGGGTCTCGGCATTTCGCCGTCCTACCTCAATCTGATCGAGCGCAACCAGCGGCCGCTGACGGTGCAGCTGATCCTCAGGCTGGCCTCCGTCTACAAGGTCGATCCACACGAGCTGCAGGGCGAGGCGAGGGGATCTGTCGCTGCCTTGAAGGAAGTGTTCACCGATCCCCTGCTGGTCGGCGAGTTGCCGGGTGATCAGGAACTGATCGAGCTTGCCGAGGCGGCGCCCAATGCGTCCGCGGCCGTGATAAAGCTGTTCCGCGCCTATCGCGAGCAGGCCGAGCGCCTGTCCGACCTCAACGAATTGCTGGCACGCGAGGGTCGGGCGACGGCGCTTTCCGGCGCCCGCCTGCCGATCGACGAGGTGCACGAGATTTTCGAGCGCCGGCCGAACCATTTCGCTGCCCTCGAGGAGGAGGCCGCGGCGTTCACCTCGGTGCTCGATCCCGGCGACGATCTGTTCGGCGCGCTGAAGGCCTGGCTGAAGCGCGAATATGGCATCGTGGTCAAGGTGCTGCCGGTCGCGACCATGCCGAACTGGCGCCGCCGTTATGATCGTCATTCGCAGCGCCTGTTCCTGTCCGAACGCCTGTCGCCGTTCGACCAGTTGCGCGAAGTCGCGATGGAGGCCTGCCTGATCCGCATGACGGTCGCGGTCGCCGGCGAGATCCAGGCGCTCAAGCTGAGCACCGACGAGGCGCGCCGCCTGGCCCGCTTCGAACTTGGCCGTTATGCGGCGCACGCGCTGATGATGCCCTATCAGGCCTTTCACGCGGCTGCCGTGCGCGCCCGCTATGACATCGATGTCCTGCGTTCGCGCTTCGGGGTCTCCTTCGAACAGGCGGCCAACCGGCTGACCATGCTGCAGCGGCAGGGTGCCTCGGGCGTGCCGTTTTTCATGCTGGAGGTCGACAATGCCGGCAACCGCTTCCGCAAGGCCGGCAGCCAGGGCTTTCCTCAAAGCCGCTTTGGCGGCGGCTGTCCCAAGCTGCCCGTGCATGTCGCCTTCACCCAGCCCGGCCAGGTCTTCGTCGAGGCAGTGGAAATGCCCGACGGCGCCGAGTTCCTGTGCATCGCCCGCACGCTGGAAGGGCCGCAAGGCGCATTCTCGGAACGCCCGCGCCGCACCGCGCTGCTGCTCGGTTGCGACATCGGCTTTCGTGACGACATCGTCTATGGCGCGGCATTGCCCGGTGCGGCAATCACCGCAAAGGCCGGCACCGTCGCGGCAACGCCGGTCGGGCCTGCTTGCCGGCTTTGCGAACGCGTCGGCTGCCTGGCACGGGCAGAACCGCCGGTGACGCGCCCGCTCGGCCTCGACGAGATGGTGACGGGCCTGAGTGCTTTCGATTTTCAGTGACGCCGTGTTCTTCTGAAATGGAGCAAGGTGCCACAATTGTCGCCGGCCGCTGGCTCAGTTCCGGCCTGCGCCTTTGCGTTACGCCAACAGAGCATCTTTTTGTCGTCCCTTGCGCATCGTCCCGTCCACAAGAGCCCGACAGTGGCAGCCATGATCGATACCGCATCGCCGATCGTCGCATCGCCAGCCGTCTCGCCGCGCGAGGAGCGCGTCGGCATGCTTTTGGTCTTCCTGTCGGCGCTGATGTGGAGTTTCGGCGGTGCCATCGCCCGCTTCATCACTGTCGGTGACAGCTGGACGGTCATTTTCTGGCGATCCGTGTGGGCAGCCGCCTTCCTGGTCTGCTTCATGGTTTGGCGTGACGGCTGGCGTGGCATGCTGAAGCTGTTCCGTGACATGGGGTTGCCCGGCCTTGCCGTCGGGATCTGCTTTGCCACGGCATCGACCGCCTTCGTCGTGGCGCTCGCCTACACCACCGTCGCTAACATCCTTTTGATGCAGGCAGGCGTGCCGTTGCTGGCGGCGCTGTTTGCCTGGGCATTGTTTCGCGAAAGGGTTGGTGTCGCGACCTGGGTGGCAATCGCCGCCGTCATCACCGGCGTCGCCATCATGGTGTCGGAATCGCTCGATGGCGCCGTCTCGCCCATAGGCGATGGGCTGGCGCTGTTGATCGCGGTCATGTTTTCAGTCGCCACCGTCATCACCCGGCGGTTCTCCGGCGTGCGCATGACGCCGGCGACGTGCCTCGGCACCATGCTCGCGGCCGGCTTTGCCGTCTCGCAGGCATCGACCCTCACCGTATCTGTCAGTGACATGGGCTTTCTGTTTGCCTTCGGCGTGGTCAATCTCGGCCTCGGCCTGGCCTTCTTCGCCACCGGCGCGCGACTGATCCCGGCGGCCATCGCGGCGCTGCTCGGCACGTTCGAGCCGATCCTCGGCCCGATATGGGTCTGGCTCATTCATTCCGAGGTGCCGTCGGGGCGCACCATCATCGGCGGCGCGGTTGTGGTCACGGCGCTGCTCGTCCATATCGGGCTCGAATTCAAGCGCCAGGCAAGGCCCGAACGCGCAGGGGTCACCGGGGTGCCGTCACCTAATTGAAGCGGCCTGCAGCTTTGCCATTGACAACGTCGCTGCGGCACGGGCAGGCTGGGAATACGGCAACAACAAGACAGGCGTATCTTGCCAAGTCTCCCAGCCGGTCCGATCGGGACCGGACCATATCGTCGTATCTCTGCCCGCGCCATGGCGAAAGCCTCTGACGGTATTGGCACGCCTCCCAGGCCGCCTCAGGGGCATCCAACCATCTCATCGAACCGCCTGCATGGTCTCGGCAGTTCGCGCTTGTCGCCCCTTGGAAAGCTCAATAGTCTGAAGAAAATGCCGGTCGCGCTGATGTCGCGACGAGCCGGTGAAGGAACACTCATCAAAGGAGAATAGCATGATCCGCAAAGCGCTCTGGCTTTCGGCAACGTCGGCATTCCTGACATTTTTCACCGTCGGCGGTCACGCCGAAGATCGTGTCGTCAACGTCTTCAACTGGTCGGACTACATCGACAGTTCGATCATCGACGATTTCACCAAGGAAACCGGCATCAAGGTCGTCTATGATACCTTCGATTCCAACGAAATCCTTGAGACCAAGCTGCTTGCCGGCGGCAGCGGCTATGACGTCGTCGTGCCCAGCGGCAATTTCCTTGCGCGCCAGATCCAGGCCGGCGTGTTCCAGAAGCTCGACAAGTCGAAGCTGCCCAACATTTCCAACATGTGGGATACGGTTTCGGAACGCACGGCCAAGTACGACCCCGGCAATGAATACTCGGTCAACTACATGTGGGGCACGGTTGGCATCGGCTACAACATCAAGAAGGTGCAGGCGGCACTCGGCACCGACAAGATCGACAGCTGGGATGTCTTCTTCAACCCCGACAGCCTGGCCAAACTGAAGGACTGCGGCGTCTACGTGCTGGACTCGCCGGCCGACATCATTCCGGCTGCACTGAAATATCTCGGCCTCGACCCGAACAGCACATCGCCCGACGATATCGCCAAGGCCGAGGAGACCTTGCTCAAGGTCCGACCTTATATCAGGAAGTTCCATTCCTCCGAATACATCAACGCGCTCGCCAACGGCGATATCTGCCTGGCCGTCGGCTGGTCGGGTGACGTGTTCCAGGCCCGCAATCGCGCGGTCGAGGCCAAGCAGGGCGTCGAGATCGGCTATTCCGTGCCGAAGGAGGGTGCGCAGATGTGGTTCGACCAGATGGCGATCCCTGCCGACGCGCCGCATGTCGCGGAGGCGCTCGAGTTCATCAACTACATGATGAAGCCGGAAGTTATCGCCAAGTCGTCGAACTACGTGCTCTACGCAAACGGCAACAAGGCTTCGCAGCAATTCGTCGACAAGGCACTGTTGGAGGATCCCTCGGTTTATCCTGATGCCGAGACCATAAAGAAGCTCTACACCGTCTCGCCATACGATCCCAAGACACAGCGCGTCATCACGCGCACCTGGACCAAGATCGTCACCGGCCAGTAAGCAATCCGACACGGTCCCGGCAGTCACCTGCCGGGACCGTTTTTACCTGGGGCAAGAAGCAAGAAAATCAGGACGGAGTGGGACATGAAATCGCTTGGCAGCATCCGCAGGGATTTTGCACCGTGGAACGACCCGAACGCCAAGCCGTACATCCAGTTCGACAACGTCACCAAGAAGTTCGGTGACTTCACCGCCGTCAACAATCTGTCTCTGACCATCTTCGAGCGCGAGTTCTTCGCGCTGCTCGGTGCTTCCGGTTGCGGAAAGTCGACGCTGCTCAGAATGCTCGCCGGCTTCGAGGAGCCGACAGCCGGCCGCATTCTGCTCGATGGCCAGGATCTGCGCGGCATCCCGCCCTACCGGCGGCCTGTCAACATGATGTTCCAGTCCTATGCGCTGTTCCCGCATATGACGGTCGAGAACAACATCGCCTTCGGCCTCAAGCAGGACGGCATGCCGAAGCCCGAAATCGCATCGCGCGTTGCCGAGATGCTGAAGCTGGTCAAGCTTGAGCAGTTCGCCAAGCGCAAGCCGCATCAACTGTCCGGCGGCCAGCGCCAGCGCGTCGCGCTCGCCCGCTCGGTCGCCAAGCGGCCGAAGGTGCTGCTGCTCGACGAGCCGCTCGGCGCGTTGGACAAGAAGCTGCGCGAAGAGACGCAGTTCGAACTGATGGACCTGCAGCAGAATCTCGGCCTGACCTTCGTCGTCGTCACCCACGACCAGGAAGAGGCGATGACCATGGCCGATCGCATCGCCATCATCGACAAGGGCGAGGTGATGCAGGTGGCAACGCCGGCCGAAGTTTACGAGGCGCCGGGATCGCGTTTCGTCGCTGGCTTCGTCGGCAACGTGAATATGTTCGAGGGCAAGATCGCGCGTGGCGAGGCGGGCAGCGCCAGCATAGACGCCGGCAACGGCATCACCATCCGCACCGACAATGCCGGCACCGCCGGGGCCGGGACGGCCGTCACCTTCGCCATCAGGCCCGAAAAGATCAAGGTGTCGTCGAAGAAGCCGGCCGAGGCCGTCAACGCCATCGAGGGCGAGGTCTACGATATCGCCTATCTCGGCGACATGACCGTCTATCATGTCAGGCTGGACGACGGCCAGGTGGTGCGCGCCAGCACCATGAACGCGGCCCGCATCACCGAGGATCCGTTGAGCTGGAACGACCGCGCCTGGGTTTCCTTCCGGCCCGACGCCGGCGTCGTGCTGACGCGGTAGGGGGCGACCATGTCGAGCGCCGCCGTCACCACCTCATCAGCCTCGCCGGCATCCAATGCCGGCAAATCCATCCTTGCCAGGCTGGGTGCTGCCTTCGTTGGCCGACTGGTCATCATCATCCCGTATGTCTGGCTGCTGTTCTTCTTCCTCATTCCGTTCGTCATCGTCTTCAAGATTTCGCTGTCGCAGACGGCGATCGCCATCCCGCCCTATACGCCGGCGCTCGATTTCAGCGGCGGCATTTCCGGGTTCCTGGCTCAGCTGAAACAGCTCAGCCTCGACAACTACACCTGGCTGACGCAGGACGCGCTCTACTTCAACGCCTATGTGACCAGCGTCATCATCGCCGCGGTCTCGACGGTCCTGACATTGCTCGTCGGCTACCCCATCGCCTACGGCATGGCGCGCGCGCCGGCGACGATCCGCCCGACCTTGCTGATGCTGGTCATCCTGCCGTTCTGGACCTCGTTCCTGATCCGCGTCTACGCCTGGATCGGCATTCTCAAGCCCGAAGGGCTGCTCAATCAGCTGCTGCTCGCCACCGGCATCATCCACCAGCCGCTGATCATCCTCAACACCTATACGGCGATCTTCATCGGCATCGTCTATTCCTACCTGCCGTTCATGGTGCTGCCGCTCTATTCCGCGCTCGAGAAGATGGACTATTCGCTGATCGAGGCGGCCAAGGACCTCGGTTGCCCGCCGACCAGTGCGTTCTGGAAAATCACCTTTCCGCTGTCGCTGCCCGGCGTCATCGCCGGTTGTCTGCTGGTGTTCATTCCGGCCGTCGGCGAATTCGTCATTCCCGATCTGCTCGGCGGATCGCAGACGCTGATGATCGGCAAGACGTTGTGGAACGAGTTCTTCGCCAATCGCGACTGGCCGGTATCGTCGGCCGTGGCCGTCATCCTGCTGTTGCTGCTGATCGTGCCGATCATGCTCTTCCAGCGGGCTCAGGCGCGCGCTCAGGAAATGGACAGGTGACCTCATGAACGCCACCTGGAGCCGCTTCAACATCACCTCGATCGTGCTTGGCTTTGCCTTTCTCTACCTGCCGATCGTGCTGCTCATCGTCTTCTCGTTCAACGAATCGAAACTGGTCACGGTCTGGGGCGGTTTCTCGACCAAATGGTACGTCTCGCTATTCCACAACCAGGGTCTCATGGACGCGACCTGGGTGACGGCGCGTGTTGGCCTGATCTCGGCCACGGTTGCGACGGTGCTGGGCACCCTGGCGGCACTCACCTTGACCCGCTACACGCGCTTCAAGGGCAGGGTGCTGTTTTCCGGCATGGTCTTTGCGCCGCTGGTCATGCCGGAAGTCATCACCGGCCTGTCGCTGCTGCTGCTCTTCGTCGCCGTCGGGCTCGACCGCGGCTTCCTCACCGTGACGCTCGCCCACATCACGCTGACCATGTGCTTCGTCGCCGTGGTCGTGCAGTCGCGGCTCATGACTTTCGACCGCTCGCTGGAAGAAGCCGCGATGGATCTTGGCGCAACGCCGGTGAAGACCTTCTTCCAGATCACATTGCCGGTCATCATGCCGGCGATCGTCTCCGGCTGGATGCTGGCTTTCACCCTTTCGCTCGACGATCTGGTCATCGCCAGCTTCACCTCCGGGCCGGGCGCGACGACGCTGCCGATGAAGATCTACAGCCAGGTTCGCCTCGGCGTGACGCCGGAAATCAACGCCGCCTGCACCATCCTGATCGCCGTCGTGGCGATCGGCGTCATCATCGCCTCGCTTGCCAACAAGCGGCGTGAGGTGCAGCGCCAGCTCGACGAGCAGGCCGCGCAACGCGGCTGAAGACGAAAAGGCGACCGCTTATTCCCCGGAAACGCCGCGGCTGATCGGGGAAATGAACGGCGTGCTCCAGGTTCCGCCGACGAAGAACGACGACTGGTTGGGGCCTTGCTGGCCGTTGGCCTGCGTTACCGCCTGGTCAGGCTGAATGACGCCGCCGGACAAGGCCAGTCCGCGCCCGGCGTAGGACGCGATGCCGGACAGCCAGATCTTGTACTTCGCTGAATTGGCCTCGGCCTTGTCGATTCGCGCCACGCCCTTCGAAATGGTGGCCTTGATCTCGGCACCGTCGATCGGCAATGTTCCGTCGGAGACATCGTCGAGCGCGAAGAAGCCGCCCTGTTCGGTATGTTTGAGGAAGGCCGGCAGGTTGAGCTTGCTCAACGCACCCGGCCCGAAGGTCGCCGAGACCGAGCCGTCGGCATTGTCGAAGATGGAATCCCAGGTTCTGCCCGGCCCCTTGAGGATCACCGAGACGGTGCCCGTGCCGACCGGCACCAGCCGCGTCATCCCCGCCGCCGTGCCGAAAGCACCGCCGTCGATGTCGGACGCCAGAAGGCGGATTTCGACCTGCGAGCCTTCCGGCTTGCGATCGAAGCGAAGGCTGGTCTGGATGTTGCCGCCGAAGGCCGAGGCATCGGAGATGTCGAAGACGGACAGACCATCCTTGACCTGTGCCGTGGCGGCGACGTCGGCGAGCTGGATCGGCCCCGCCGTGGCGTGCGCCGCCGACAGCCTGAGATCGAGATTGATCTTGTCGGCGAAACTTGTGTCGATTTCGCCAGGCCCCGCTCCTCCGGTCGGCACCAGCGGGGTGAAGGCCGACAGAAACGATCTGAGGTCGAGCGTGTCGAAGGCGAGTGTGCCGGAGATCACAGGTTGTGCTTCACCAAGCGAGAGGTCCAGCGCACCCATCCCCGGATTGTTGTCGAGTGCAATCGCCGTGTTGTCGAACTTGACGCGCCCGCCGGTCGCGGTGATCTTGCTCGAAATGCTGACCGAGCCGATCGCCGCACCCGGAGCGATGCCGGCCTGCGACCATTCCAGGACACGCCGCAGCGAGGGTGCCGAGAACTTCGCTTGACCGTCGAAATAGGTATTTTCAGACATGCTGGCCGTGCCGTCGAACGAGAAGGTGGCGGGCGCCGCCTTGAAGGACAGCGTCAGCGGCGCCGTGCCGCCGGCAAACAGCACAAGCGGTTTGGCCGAGGCGACATCCAGCGCGACGCTTTCGCCCCGCCAGATGCCGGTTGCCGACAACGTCGCATTGCTGTTCATCGCCGCCCAATTTGCCTGACCGTTCAAGCTGCTCAGGATCTCGACGTCCTTGCCGCCGATGGAGGCTACCATGCGGCCGTCGCGAAACTCGACCGTGCCGAAGGTGTCGGTAGGCAGCTTGTCGAGGTCCGGTTTGGCGGGGTCGGCGTTGACCAGGCCGCGCGCCGTGTCGATGGAGCGCGTGATGCGCCCGCCGGTCGGCACAGCGGGCAGGAAAAGGCCGGCAGGCGTGCGCTGGACCCGGATCGTCGGCCGCACCAGCCGCGCCGTCGAAAACACCACGTCGCCGCGCAAGGCCGCCATGGCGGAAAGGTCGACCTCGACCCGTTCTGCCTCGACCACCGGCGGCGCCTCGGTGTCGGTCCATTGTGACAGCGTCACATCGGTCAGGATTGCGCGGAATGTCGGCCAGACCTCGATACGCGGCGAACCGTCGATGGCGACACGGAAGCCGCTCCACGCACTCATTTCCCAGGCGATGCGGTCGCGCACGATACGGGTGGAGGCAATCAGCGGCAGGGCGGCAACGACCAGCGCGACGACGATCACGGCAGCGCCGATCGCCCATATTCCGCGCCGGATCATAGATGATGGCATATGGCCCCGTATGCTTCCATTCCGACAATCGCCCGACGGGTGTAACCCCAGGTGTAACCACGACCCCGGTCGTCACCACGGCCCCGGTCGTCACCAGGACTTCCGGCCGTCACTACGACTTCAAGTTGTCACTACGACTTAGGGCTGAGGCATTTCAAGTCTTTATGGCCCGGCGATGGCATTTGCGCACATCTGGTCGCATCAGCCGAACAAAATCTTGCTCTGCTGCGCTGCGATATGCATAAGCGATGGCGACCGTGGAGGAACGATCATGGCTGCCGAACAACCGCTCTGGACACCGACGCAAGACCAGATTGACGCAGCACCCTTGACCGCCTTCACCAAAACCGCCGGAGTGAAAGCCGGCGTAGCGTTTTCCTCGTATTCGCAGCTTCACGCCTGGTCGGTCGAGGACCGTGAAGGGTTCTGGAGCCTGGTCTGGGATTTCTGCGGCATCGTCGGCGACAAGGGCGATAAGCTGCTCGTCGACGGCGACAAGATGCCCGGCGCTTCTTTCTTTCCCAATGCGACACTGAATTTCGCCGGGAATCTGCTGAAGAAGACCGGCTCAGGCGACGCAATCGTGTTTCGCGGCGAAGACAAGGTCGAGCGCCGGCTGTCCTGGAACGAGTTGCACGCGCTGACCTCGCGGCTGCAGCAGCTTTTCCTGTCGCTCAAGGTGAAGAGGGGCGACCGCATTGCCGCCATGATGCCCAACATGCCGGAGACCGTCGCCGCCATGCTGGCCGCCGCCTCGATCGGCGCCGTCTGGTCGTCCTGCTCTCCCGATTTCGGCGAGCAGGGCGTGCTCGACAGGTTCGGCCAGATCGAGCCCGTCGTCTTCATCGCGCCGGATGGCTATTGGTACAATGGCAAGGCGATCGAAGTCGCCGACAAGATCGCCGCGGTCGCGGCCAAGCTCGGCACTGTCCGCAAGATCCTGGTCGTCGACTATCTCGGCACATCGAGCGATGTCGCCGGGATCATCGACAAGGCGGTAGCGCTGGAAGAGGCGCTGTCGCCCTTCGCCGACAAGCCCGTCGCCTTCGAGCCGCTGCCGTTTTCGCATCCGCTTTACATCCTGTTTTCGTCGGGAACGACCGGCATTCCCAAATGCATCGTCCATTCGGCCGGCGGCACGCTGATCCAGCATGTCAAGGAACACCGGCTGCATGCCGGTCTCACCGACGGCGACCGCTTTTTCTACTTCACCACCTGCGGCTGGATGATGTGGAACTGGCTGGTGTCGGGTCTCGCTTCGGGCGCCACGCTGCTGCTCTATGACGGCTCGCCCTTCTATCCCGACGGCAATGTGCTGTTCGATTTCGCCGATGCCGAGAAGATGACTTTCCTCGGCACCTCGGCCAAGTTCATCGATTCCGTGCGCAAGGCCGGCCTCAAGCCGATCCGCACGCATGATCTGTCCACTGTGCGGGCAATCTCCTCCACCGGCTCGCCGCTGTCGCCGGAAGATTTCCGCTTCGTTTATGACGGCATCAAGAAGGACGTACATCTGGCCTCGGTCTCCGGCGGCACCGACATCGTCTCCTGCTTCGTGCTCGGCGTGCCGACGCAGCCGGTCTGGACCGGCGAGATCCAGGGACCCGGCCTCGGCCTGGCCGTCGATGTCTGGGACGACGACGGCAGGCCGGTCCGACAGGAGAAGGGCGAGCTGGTCTGCGCAAAAGCCTTTCCGGCGATGCCGATCGGCTTCTGGAACGACCCCGATGGCAAGAAGTACCGGGCGGCCTATTTCGAGCGCTTCGACAATGTCTGGTGTCATGGCGATTTCGCCGAATGGACCGAGCATGGCGGCCTCATCATCCATGGCCGCTCCGACGCCACGCTCAACCCGGGCGGGGTGAGGATCGGCACGGCGGAGATCTACAATCAGGTCGAGCAGATGCCTGAGATCCTGGAAGCATTGTGCATCGGACAGGACTTCGACAACGACGTGCGCGTCATCCTGTTCGTGCGCCTGGCCGCCGGCGTGCAGCTCGACGAGGATCTGGAAAAACGCATACGGGCAAAAATCCGTAGCGGCGCGAGCCCGCGTCACGTGCCGGCAAGGATCGTCGCCGTCACCGACATCCCTCGCACCAAATCGGGCAAGATCACCGAGCTTGCGGTGCGCGACGTGGTGCATGGCCGCGCCATCAAGAACAAGGAGGCGCTCGCCAATCCAGAGGCGCTTGAGCTGTTCAAGAACCTGCCGCAATTGGCCGAGTAGCTGCTAATGCATGTCGCTCAAAAGTGGCCCGGTTTTGAGACAACGACATGCATGAAAAAAGACGTTCCGGCATGGTTAACGAAATATCTCGCTAGAATTTACCTAGATTTCATGAGTGGTACACATTCGTAAATTTTCCGGCGCCCCGGTAAGGAGTTGTTAAGGTCCGGCGTCGATAGTCGCAGGTAACTTGAGGGAGGAATCCCGTTCCTCAGCCCCGAGGATCCGAATTCGCTCAAGCCCCCGTTGTGACAGCAATCCCATCTCTTAAGGCGCCTTTGGGCGCCTTTTTCTTTTTATCGGGATCGAAGCGTGGAGGGCTGATCTATTCCGCAAGGACACGGGTCGATGGAAAAGCCACCTCGACCAAGGTGCCTTCGCCCGGTGTCGAATTGATGGTGAACCGGGCACGGTTGGCTTCCACCATCGCTTTGGTCAAAGGCAGTCCAAGCCCGGTGCCGTCGCCGCGTCCGCGCTTCAGCGCGTTGATCTGCTTGAACGGCTTCAGCGCCTGCTCGATCTCGGCATGGCTCATGCCGATGCCGGTGTCGCGCACCCGCATGACGACGTCGCCCGACGTCTCATAGGCGGTCGAGACGATCACCTGGCCGCCGGCCTGGGTGTAGCGGATGGCATTCGACAGGATGTTGAGCGCGATCTGGCGCACGCTGCGCAGGTCCGCCACCACTTCCGGCAGCCGCGAAGCGAAGCTGGAGCGGATGATGACCCGTTCGCGATTGGCCTGCGGCTGCATCATCGCCACCGTCTCGGCCAGCGTGTCGTTGAGCGACACCGCCTCATAGGCCATCTCCTGCTGGCCGGCCTCGATCTTGGAGATATCGAGCAGGTCGTTGACCAGGTCGAGCACATGATTGCCCGAGCGGTTGATGTCGCGCAGATAGTCGCGGTAGCGGTCGTTGGCGACAGGTCCGAACTTCTCGTCGACCATCAGTTCGGAAAAGCCGATGATGGCGTTGAGCGGGGTGCGGATCTCGTGGCTGATGCGGGCGAGGAAATCGGTCTTCTGCGAGGACGCGCGCTCGGCCACCGCACGTGCCTGCGTCAAGTCCTCTTCGGCCCGCTTCCACTGCGTGATATCGCGAACGACGGCGCAGAAGCCGCTGTCGTTGGGCAGCCGGCCGATGGTCATGAACAGCGGAATGAAGCGGCCTTGCGATTCGCGCCCGATCACCTCGCGGCCGTCGTTCATGACACTCGCCACGCCGGGCTCGGACAGTCCGTTGAGATAGTCGCGTGCCGCGCGCTGGCTTTCGATGGCAAACAGCGAGGCGAACGGCTTGCCGGTCACATCGTCGCTGTCGAAGCCGAACAGTGCTTCGGCCGGCCGGCTGATCGATCGGATGGTGCCGTCACGGCCGATCAGCACGACGCCGTCGGTGGCGGTGTCGATAATGGTGCGCATCTCGGCGATGCGCGCCTTGAGCTCGGAAATATCCGGCTGCGTCTGCTCGTCGCCAACCACATGCAGGCTCGCCGGCGCATCATCCTCGCCGGAGCGTCGCACGACCAGCATCAGCGCCTTGCCGTCGCGCCAGGGGACAGAGCGCAAAATGGCCTCGATCGGGAATTCCTGTCCATCACGCGTCTTCAGCCGCAGCGCGCGATCGGTGCCGTCGGAAACGCCGTCGTCGGCATAGGGGTCGGCAAACAACGCGCCGAGGCCGCCGGCATCCGCCAGATCGTCGAGCGCCTCGTAGCCGGTCAGGCTGAGGAATTCCTCGTTCGCATAGTGCAACTGGTCTCCGGAATGGATGAGCAGCGGCACGGGCAGCTTACCGAGCAGCGACGTGTCCGGGGCCTTGTGTTCATCTCCCGCGGAAAACGCCGAAGGCACGAACCCTTCGGCCTTGAGCGGCGGAACCTGCAGGCGAGGGCGCTCGACGCGTATTTCCGCAGCGTCGCCTGCATTGACGGCTTGCTCGGCAACCGCCTGCTCGTCAGGCGATGCGGCTTCCTCGTCGGGCTGCGCCCAATCCTCGCTGTCTTCGGCATCGCGAAAATCTGCTGACGTCATGCTGTCGTCATCGAGGACGTCATGTGTCGCGTCAGTGGCTTCAGGCTCTTCGCCGGGCGAAACCGCAGCGGTGTTCTCTGGTTCCGCCGCCCCGGGGCCACGTTCGTCATCTTGGCCGGCATAGTCCAGCAACGAGCCCGTCACATTCATCCCAGGGGGGGCTTCACGAGCCGCTTCGTCCGGGTGACCGTCAAGCCGTGCCAGATCCTGCTCGTCTTCGGCATCGACATCGGTCTCGGATGGCTCGACCGGTTCGTTCTCTGGCCCTGACGCAGGGGTGCCGCCGGTGCGCATCGGGTCGTCGGACGCCTTGACCGGAGCCTCGGTCTCCGCTGCCGACGCCTCAGCAGTCTCAGTCTCTGGTGGCTCGACCGGAGCACTCTCCTTCTTCAGCCGCTCGCCGATTTCGCGGAAGGCGCTGCGTTCCAGGGTCGAGAGGCCCTTGTCGTTGGCTGGCTGCCGATGTTCGGCGAGCCGGATCACCTTGTCGGCAAAGCGCCGCTCCTGTTTCGGCACGATGGTCAGCGCCGGCACCTCGCCCTTGAACGGATCCGATGCCTGAGCGTCCTCGGCCCTGGGCTCCTCAGCCTTCGGCTGTTCGAGCGCGGGTTGGATGACTTGCGGTTCCGGCGTTGCCGGCGCCCGGCCATTGGGCACCAGCGCCATGCCGATGGCCTCCGGATCGACGACCGCGTCGCTGGCGCGGGCGACGCCGAAGCCGCGGAAACCCTCGAAGGCGCGGCTGCGGCCATAGACAGGCAGCGCCGCCAGGTCGACGGGTATCTTCAGATCGGTGCCGACGACCGGCCACAGCACCGAGCGTCCGGACCAGGTATCGCGCCGTTCGAGGAGCCCCGATATCTCGCCCGAGGGGTCGAGGCCGAATGTGGCGGCGACATCCCTGAAGCGTCGGCCAATCACGTCGGCCGCCGGCTTGCCGACGATGTCGGCGAATTCCGGCGACAGCGCGCTGAACTTGCCTTCGGCATCGGTGCGCCAGACGAAGCGCACCGGCGCCGCTGCGCGGTCTATCGCCGAGACGGTCGTCGGCGTGGCCGCGGAGGTGGACTGGACTTCCAGGGCCGCCGGTTCTTGAGGCGCTTCAGGTCCGGACGCAGCTGGTCGCGGCGCCTGTTCCCCTCCGTCCTCGCCGGCGTTGAAGTACCAATGGTCGTGTTGCGCCGGTGTGGGCTCTGCTGCCGCCTGATCGCTATTGGCAGCCGTCGGCGCCTGCCCGATCGCGTCGGTGATCGCATGCGGCTGCGATGCGGCGACGTCCTCGGTCGGCAGTGCGGCGCCTGGTTCCTCGGTCGGTGTCTCGCGACCCTGTTCCGGCTGCGAAGCCGCATCGCCAGCTGGTGCCGCCTCGGCAATGGTTTGCGTGAGGTGTTCGCCCGCAGGGGCTGTGTCGTCGAGCTGGTCCTCGTCGATCACCACCAGCAGATGCCGCTCCTCGGTCAATCTTGCCAGACCTGCCGGGTAGGAGGCCGTGCCGCCCGGGACAAGGCGCTTGACGATGCGGTCGCTCTCGGCTGCGACGTCGGCAACCAGTGCTGCCAGCGTCTCCGGCCGGATGCCCAGTGCCGAAAATCCTTCCGAGGCCGCCTCGACGTTGCCCCTGGCATCGACAAAGGCGATGAAATGACCATCCTCGGTGAAGCCGCTAATGGCGCGCGCGGCGATTTCGCCGGCACTGCGTGACCCTGTCTGAGCCGCCGGCACTGCCAGCATGATCGCCTTCTCGGCGTCCGGCATGGTCACCGCACTGGCCAGGAAGCCGACGGCGCGGCTGGTCATGCCGGTCGCCAGCCGCACCATGATGGCGCGGTCGCTGCCAATCTCGGGAAATCCGCTGGTCGCCATGATCTGGCGCCTGGCGATCACGGGCAACTGCGCCGAGGCGCCTATGATCGCCTCGATGTCGGGATAACCGAACATCGCGGCTCCTGGCCCATTGGCCCAGATCACCTGCTCCAGATCCGCCGACAGGATCGCGATCGCGTCGCCTGCGGCAAAGCGCTGGCGGACCGCGTCGAGCACGGCGACATCGAGGAAGGAATATTCGGACGGCATGCGCTTGGCGGACCTCACGGAGCGGCGATTTTGCAGTTAACGCTTTGTTAATAAAAGCCGGAGGCGCGAAGGTCCACAAGCCAGAACGTGCAAAGGCTGGAATCTGGGCTCTTGGTTAACGGCCCAAAAGAAATTTATGGTGCACTGCAACAAAGATATTGCAATGCACAAAATTTGCCTTTATATTGCCATCATACATGAACGAGACGGCTTTCTGTCAAAGCCGCTGCCGCTGAAAAGGATGGAAAATGTCCAGGACCAAGACCGCCGAGACGATCGAAAACGTTGAATTCCCGAGCTTCGACGCTTCCAAGGCGACTGACCAGATTCGCGCTTTCGCCGAAAAGGGCGTTGAGCAGTCGAAAGAGGCTTATGCCAAGCTGAAGACCGGCGCCGAGGAGACCCAGAAGGCTCTGGAGTCGACCTACGAGACCGCCAAGACCGTTTCCAACGACCTGTCGCTCAAGACCATCTCCGCTTTGCGTGCCAATGCCGAGGCCGGTTTTTCCCACCTCGAAGCCCTGATCGGCGCCAAGTCGCTGTCGGAAGTCGTCGAGCTGCAGACCGCCTTCCTGCGCAAGCGCGTCGAATCGACCGTCGAGCAGGCCAAGGACTTCCAGGCCGTTGCCTCCAAGGCCGCCGAGGACGTCTCCAAGCCGATCAAGACCGCCTTCGAGAAGGCGATGAAGGAAATCAAGGTTGCCTAACATTTGCGCATGATCTGAAGATGCAACAAAAGGTCGCATTTTCTTAAAAACGATCAGGTGTATGATGGCAGCCATCAAGGAATACCCGGTGAGTGGAACCTCCTCCCTCTGCTCCCCGGGGTGACCAGCCAGCACCTCCTCCCGCTGGCTCGTAACAGGAAAAGGCCGGCACCTCCTCCCGCCGGCCTTTTTCTTTGTCCGTCGCCTGGTCCTTGCCTGCGCCTTCTTGCTGGGCGAATGCCGCGCCGATGTGGGGAAGTGACCTTTGCTTTCCAAAAGCCTTGAATTAGAATCCATAAGCCCGTAAGGACGCATCGCCGAACGACAGAGCGGCGGATGAGTTTCTGTTTCGATCCGCTCAGGCAACGTGCCGTTGTAGCTCAGATGGTTAGAGCGCCGGATTGTGGATCCGGAGGTCGCTGGTTCGATCCCAGCCAACGGTACCATCGGCTTACCCCCATAACTCGTTGAATTTGTTGCGGAGTTTTTGGCCGAAGGCGGTCAGACCTGCGGCTATCTCCTATTTTGTGTTACCTATTGTGTTACTAATTGTGATACAAATGGTGCATCCGAGACGTGGGAAGACGACGCGAAGAGCATGATCCCGACCGCTTCCTGCAACGGAGGGGCGATCATTCCATTACTATCGCCGTGTGCCTAGAGAGGTCAGGGACCTCGAGGAGCGCTGCGTGTTCGTGCGCCGCGCCCCTCGACACCACTGACCGTATAAAAGGCGCGTGTCCGATACCGCCAAGCCGTCAAGCGTGCCGAGTCTCTGGGATTTGTCTATCGGCCGCTCGCAGAGATTCTGGTCGCCGAGCCCCTCGATACGATCCTGCGGCAGTCGAGAGCACGATAGGCGAGCCTGCCAAATCACCATCTGTTGACGCGGTCGGCGGCATGGTCGCCCGCCCTGACGACAAGATATCGGAAGCGCTGAAGCTGTACTTCGACGAGATTGCGCGCGACGAAATCCGCACAAAAGGCCCTGACCAGAAGAGCGCTGGAAGGCAAAGCGCGAAATGAGCGTCGATGTCTTCATCGGCCTGGTCGCCGACAAGCCAATGAGCGCCTCGCGCAGACTGCGGCTAAGGCTTGCCAACATGCCGCCCAGGCCTGGCCATGATTCCTGCGGCTCGACGACGGCGTAATAGTTCCCGCCGTAGGCGATGTCGACGACGAGTCGGCCGAGACCGCGCACATCGACAGCGACGTCCGCAGCATGCAGATAGCTGGCAACGTTGAACATCCGTACGGAGTCCACGAACTCGCCTGGCCTCTCATATTCGATATCGACCCTCCCAGCCGGAGTCTCGATCGAGAGTTGCCCGGGATACGAGGCGACACCAGGCCTTCCTCGATTGCCGCCGACACGAGACCGATCGTGCCGGCGCCGCAGTCGCGCGGCGAGCCTGAAAAGAGTAAGCCCGCTGCCTGGGCGGGGGGCTTGGGGTTAGGCAGCGGGCCTCGTAGGCGATAAGGGGTTCAGACGAACTGAACCCACGCAAACGATGCTCCCAGAAGTGTTAACGAGACCTTAACGAATCTCGGAGCGTTTTACCGATCTTGGCGAACTGTGGATAACCCTCGCAGTCTGTCAGTGCCGTGAAACCTGTCTGCGTTCGGTTACGCGTTGCACCTCATGTCCTTTCGTCCATTGATGCCCGCCCAGATGACCGTGATCCCTGCTGCCAATCCAACCAAGATAATTTTGCGGCGTTCCCCCGATATACCCGTTGTTCAATTGAATTGCTGTGTATTATTCCGCTGTTGTCTTTAGGAGGGGAGCCATGCCCCTATCATCGTTCGCCAAAGAGCTTGATAACGCCGCCGATAGCATCGCCGACATGTCGCGAGCCGATCTTCAGATCATGCTTCGGCGCGCTGCGTTGATGCTCCGGAACGTCGCCGGCCTCCCGCTAGAGCCATCAACACAGGACGCACTGAACTCCATTGCCGCTGAAATGAAAATCGGCTGGTCGGAGCTCATTCAGATCGTCTTGCGTGAGTGGCCGGAAACGAATGCCTATCTGCCAGTCCGGATGATTGACGAGGAAAGCGAGACCGACGGGAGCGGTTAGCAACATGGCTCGCAAGGGCCCGCAGAAAAAGGCCCGTGCCTAAGGGACGGGCCAAATACGTTTCGGGAACAATGCCTGAAGCGGTTATTCTCAGCCGCCCATCTTCTTGGCCATGGCACAGAAATCAGCGTGCGACTTGTTGAGCGTGGTGTCGCCGCAGTCTTTCAGTACCGCCTTTTGTTCATCCGGTTTCATAGACATCCATGCGGTCTTGAAATCCGCTTCCGACCTCAAGGTTTTCATGCCGGCATCCGTGAAGAAAGGTGACATCTTTGCAGGATCATCGAGCGCGGAAGTGGTGCTGCTGCCTGCCAGCGCTGAGCCGGTCATTATTGCGAGCGCCATCGCGCCCGTCGTAAGCATTTTGATACTCATTTTTTCCTCCGTTTAGTTCTACACGCGCAAACGCGTGATCTGTCAAAAAAACGACGGCGTCTGAACTCTGTTCCCGCATCTCGTCGATTTCCTTTTATCGAGAGACTGTCCGACGTGCGCCCGGCGGTGTCGTGAAGGAGTGACCGGCTGAAATGTCTGTCCCACGACCCTGGAGGAACATGTGTCCGCAGTCGAAGTTCGGAATGCGCTTGGTAAGGAAATCTCCTTGAAACAGCCGAGCAAGGCCCGCCACTGGCTCCGAGACTCGGTGGCGGGCCACCCGCGATCAATCTTTTCGCAGGACTGGAACCTGTTTCTGAAATTACAGTTGGGTTTGCAGCTTGGTGAAATTCCCTCCTCAAGTCCAAGCTCTGTAAGGCCCGCCGCTGTAGTTGTGTCCTCAGCGGCGGGCTACTTCGTCAGGCGCTGCACGGTCGCCTTGGCCAATGCCTGCCTTCATGGATCGGCTCCGAGCCATAGTAGCCTGTCACCCTATTCCCTCAGACGGCCGATCAGTGGATGTGTCCCACTAGGCGTGCGTACTCGGCTTCGGGCTTGCCATAAGATCCATTTGCCATCTTGATGAGACCAGCCCGGTCACGGATGATGACCTCACCGCGGTCGGACCGGATCAGCCCGCGCCCCTCCAGTGTCTGTAGCGCGACCGTGACGCCCGGCCTTCTAGCTCCGAGTATCACTGACAGGAACTCATGAGTTATCGCCAGCCGCTCGCCGTCAACCCGATCGCTACACATCACCAGCCATCTCGCCAGGCGATTCTCCAGTTTTAAACGTGCATTGATGAGCCCGGTGAAGCTGGCCTGGAGGTGAAAGTAATGGACGTAGCGCAGCAGAAAAGCCCGCAGCGTCGGGCTCTCTGAAAGTACCGAGGTGAACGGGACAACGTCGATGCTAAAAACCTCGGCATCCAACTGAATGTAGCAATTATGCGCTGGCCGATCGTCGCCCATAACGAGCGCAGAGCCGGTCATACCTTCGAAGCCGATAATTCCGACTTCCGCGTCAACGTCTGTTCGAAGCTTCGCCACTTATCAGCGGAACCTTATTGCTCATCCTCAGTTCTTGGCGGCAGCGCCCGCACGCTGCTGGCCAAGGAAAGGCAACCCTTGGCCGGGCCCGCATCGGTCCTCACCCAAGCGGTGCGGGCCCCCTGTCGGTGCTGCCGAGCCCGCCTTCAGACCCTTGGGCGTATCTGTCGAACAGTTCCACCTTTTTTTGAATAAGGAAGGCGGTGTAAGCGCAGGCAACCTTCGCACCGATAGTGGGCGGTAACGATGACCGACGCCCTGGCTTTGTGAACTCGTTTCACATCCGGGCATTTGAGTGTCATCTCAACCGAAGATAGTTTCTGGGAGAGCGGCATCAGGTCGCGTATCTCAAACTTCCGACGCCAGAAGCACCGTTATCCCCACCACCGTCGACCTTGTCGGACGTGTGAAGACCTTGAAGCGAGAGGACAAGCTACGCCACGCGACTTTGCGGGCGATCAGTGAGGCGAAATCGTGATGTTGCGAACGCCAATGAAGTATCGAAAAGACCTTCCGCGCCTGCAATTACCTCGAACCATCAAATCACTGAGGAGACAATACCCATGAAAGCGATCGTAGTGACGGACCAGGCCGCAGGGACGGCCGGGATGAAGTTGGTGCAGCGGCCCGAGCCGCAGGCGGCAATAAACGACGTCGTCGTTGAGGTTCATGCGGCGGGGTTCGTCAACACCGAACTCGAGTGGCCTTCGACCTGGGCCGATCGAGCCTTCCGTGACCGGACGCCGTCGATCCTCGGCCATGAGCTGGCCGGAGTGGTCACTGCACTGGGTTACGGCACGACGGGGCTTTCGGTCGGGCAGCGGGTGTTCGGCCTTGCGGATTGGCATCGCGAGGGTACGCTCGCAGAATATGTAGCCATGGAGGCACGCAACCTCGCGCCATTGCCGGGCGATGTCGACTTCACGGTGGGCGCGAGCCTGCCGATCTCGGGCCTGACCGCGTGGCAGGGGCTGTTCCAGCATGGCCGCCTTCAGGTGGGGCAGAGCGTTCTCGCGCATGGCGCGGCCGGTGCCGTCGGTTCGATGGTCGCGCAGCTTGCGAGGGAGGCCGGAGCCTACGTCATCGGCACCGGACGCGCCGCCGACCGCCAGAAGGCGCTCGACTTCGGCGCAAATGAATTCGTCGACCTCGGGAACGACACCCTGGAAGACGTCGGCAATGTCGATCTGGTATTCGATGTCATCGGCAGCGATATTCAGAAACGGTCCGCAACGCTGATCCGAGCCGGGGGTACGCTGGTGACGGTCGTCGGACCGACCGAGGCGCGGCCATCTGATGGCCTAGCGATCGACTTCGTTGTCGAGTCCGATCGTGCCCAGCTGAGCGAGATCGTCCAGCGGGTGCGGGACGGGCGACTGCGGACGAATATTGGCAAAGTCTCGACCCTCGATGATGCCGTTGCGATCTTCAACTCGACCGAGCGGCGTGCGGGAAAGACGGTTATCCGTATTCGTCCGTGAGGACTCGGGGGGAGCGAGAGCAGTTCCTCTCTCCTCGACTAAGATAAGGTCGGCATTGTAACGGCAGGTTCCTGCGCTCGCAGGCGAAAAGCCGAAAGTCCGCTCCCGACTCCCGTGCCAGCCGTCAAGAGTCCGGCCGGTAAGAGCGCCCGCTGAACTTGGTCGTCAAAGCCGCGTTCCGCCGATCTGCTCTCCGCAACGAGCGAGCTCCGATTGCCGCGACGCTCGTAAATCGTCTTACCGTGCCCGCCCTATACCCTCGACTGGCCGGGGGCTCTCGCGCCGGCGCCGCGCTGGAGCAGTATCTAGCGGACAAGGACGCCAGGGGCGGTCAAAGCCCCAGTGCCGCAGCGACCCGTTCCTGGAAATACTGCACTCCCCGCTCATGCCGCCCCGAGAGCGGGCCGGAGCTATAGGCCCTTGCGGCATAGTTGTGATGCGTATCGGCGCAGATGGCGTAGTCCTCGCGTACCACGGCCAGAGTGCCTTGCACAGATTTCGCCCTGCTCTCGGATGCTTTTGCAGCGGTATCGGCAAAGAAGAAATGGTAATGCTGGTCGGTGTGATGCGGTGAGGTCGGGTTGATCCGGCTAACGTTCATGCCCCCATCGAAAAGCGACAGCGTCCAGTTCGGCCACATCCAAAGCCATTTGCCGCGATAGAACAGACCGTCTTTCGGCGGTGCGGTCATCCGGACATAACCGGGATGGGCGGTGGTCTGGAACGCTTCGAAGTCGATGGCAGCGTAGAACGAGGGATGCGTTCCAGGGATGTGGTAGCCTTCGACGAAATTGTCGGTGTAGATCTTCCAGTTCGCCGCAAAACTGACAGTGGCCTGATCGGTGGCGGCATAGGTCTCCAACGGCTCGTCCGCCAGTTCGGCGGGCAGAGAGCCAAGTTGATCCAGAAGACTTTCCTTCGGGTCGAGTGCCGCGAAGAGCAGCCCACGCCATTCGGACAACTGCACCGTCTCCAGCGGCCAGTCCTCGGCGATGATCGCGGGATCCTTGCCATACCATGGGGCCTGCACCAGCCGTCCGGTGTCGGCAAAGGACCATTTGTGATAGGGACAAACGATCAACCCACATTTGCCCGCGCCATCGGCCAGAAGTTTCGCCCCCCGGTGGCGGCAGACGTTCTTAAATCCACGCAAGGTCCCGTCCCGGCCCCGGATGGCGAAGATCGGCGTGCCGGCAATGTCGATGGCAAGGTATTGACCGGACATCGCGACCGAGGCGACAGGCCCCATGAACTGCCAGGTGTGCGCGAAGATGTTGCACCGTTCCTGCTGCCAGATATCATCGCGGACATAAAGCGACGGGTCCAAGTTCAGGTATTGCACAGGTGGAGTGTCGAGTGGCGGGTGGTCGGGCCGCAAGGGGTCTGGCGTCATAGGCTAACCTCCAGTTGCGGCGATCCTGTCGTAAGCGGGGCGGCATCGCAAGAGAATTGGCTCTGCTGCGCACAGCCTGTAAGCCAGCGTGCAATTTTGCTCTAATGCAGATTTGCTGGAGTGGCGGTCGTTTCCAATTCGCCGACCTAGTTGTCGACCGCGATCATCACGTCGGATGCCTTAACCGCAGCACAGGTTCCAGGCCGACTTCGAGGCCAGTTCGTCGTCCGCCTGATGAACGGCGGGTATCAGAATAGTGCCGTTCGCTCGCGAACGACGGGGGATGGAGTCGTGAGCTGACAAGAGAAACTTTGCCCGAGGACGCGTGTCAGCGAGCGTACGGTGCATCTAACCCGGTATCCAAGATCGAGCAGCTGCAAGATACAGCACATACCGAGGAAGCCGGAACCTCCCGTAACCAGCACTTGTTGGGATTGGGTACGACGTTTCAGAGGTTTGATCATCGGCATCTGAAGTTGCGGTATTTCCATCGCAGTTTGAGCACTGATTCGATAGCCGACCACGCCCTTTCCCGATAGCTTGGTCCTCTCCCCGGAAAAGCACAATCTCACACAGCTGGAAGACATGCTGCCCGACGACTATGCAGTGTGGGTCAAACCACGCCAAAGTTCGGCTTGAAAATCGACGGCGGGCGGAACCGATCTTATGTCGATGAATAGGTCAAACCCTCGTTTTTCGAATAGATGCCTAACGCTGACAAACACCACGCCTACGGCGCGATCGACCCAAAGGTGCAGCCGGTAGGGAATGATGCGGACGAGCCCGGTGGGATGATCGGTCAGGACGGCCAAGGGTCGCGCCGCGCCACCGGCAACAACCCTAGAGCCACATTGCGACTGGTGCCGACATCTTTGTTGCGGAGGCCTAGGCAGCTTTATTCCCGTAAACCAGACATGCCAACGATAACACTTGAGGCCGCGGTTGCGCCAGGTTCGGCGAATCTTCCATGTGCCGCACGCCACCTTGGCTCCCGGCCTTCATTGTCGTACCCTCGCGTCGCAAAGTCAGCGTGTGCAGAGGAGGCGCGTTCGAATGCGGGTTCCAATTTGGCTCCTTTCGACCTTTGTGCTGTTGTTGGCAACATTTCCATCCGGGGTGCACGCTGCCGGCGACAATCCGAAGCTCACGCCACTCGTTGCGGAGATCATCGCTCCCCCACATGTGATTCCAGGCTCGGACGGCAGGCGTCACATCGTCTACGAACTGGCAGTGACGAATATCACTGGCGGCGATGTCCGTTTCGAGAAGCTCAAGGTCGTCGATGCCGACAGCGGAGCACCGCTTGCAGAACTCGGCCCGGATGAATTGCGCACGCGCGTCACGCCGGGCGCAAGCCGCGGCAACGAAAACCGCGAGTTGGCCGCCTATCAGTTCGCCGTCATCTTTCTGCATGTCGTGCTTGCGGACGGCGCGGCGGTCCCGGCTCGCATTACCCACGAGATCACGGCGTTTTTCGCGGTCATCGGCGCCGACATGACGGTGACGATTGGCGAGGGTGCCGTCGTTGCGAAGGCGCCGGTGGCTCTTGGCCCGCCTTTGCGCGGCAAGGGTTATGTCGCGGCTGACGGCTGCTGCGATTCCATCCGCCATGTCCGCGCCCTGCTGTCGCTCGACGGCAAGTTCTACCTTGCCCAGCGTTTCGCTATCGACTGGGAGCAAATCGACGACAACAACACGCTGGTCGTGGGCGACCTTAAGGTTCCTGCGAACTACCACATCTATGGCAAGCCTATCCTTGCCGTTGCCGACGGCACCGTAGTGGGGACGCGCGACGACTTGCAGGACCAAGTGCCCGGTGCGCTGCCCGCCAACTTGCCGATTGACGAGGCCGACGGAAACTTCGTCGTGCTCGACATCGGCTCGGGCTTGTTCGTCAACTACGCCCACATGCGGCCGGGGAGCGTTAAGGTGAAGCTCGGAGACAAGGTGCAGCGCGGCGATCAGATTGGCGAAGTCGGCAATACCGGGAACAGTCAAGCGCCGCATTTGCACCTGCATGTGATGGACAGCGCTTCTCCGTTGGCCTCGGACGGCCTCCCCTACGTGTTCGACGGCTTTACCATCACCGCGGTCGGCGAGGCCACCCAGGATTTTGACAAGGCGGAAGCGACCGGATCGCCGATGACGCTTACGCCGCGCGTCCCGCCCCAGAAACTGGAAGACGTGCTGCCGCTTGACCTTTCTGTTGTTGACTGGCCACAGTGATCGCCTTGTAAAAGGCAGTGGACAGTCCGCCCTGATTTCCGAAATGGTGAGCTCGAAGCCGATGACCGCCACCCGCACAATACCCTTACGTCTTTTCCTTGCCGCTGCCGTCCTTACCTGCGCAAGTCCTGCAAACGCCGATCGGCTGCTGGACGAATCGGTCGAATTCACCGGTACATTCGCTTTTGTGAGTTCAGGCGCGCCGGGTCTGGTGATCGCCGGCGTTCGCAACGGCGAGACGGCGTTTGCCGGTTTCGGCGAAACGGTCCGCGGATCCGGCATAGAGCCGAATGCCGACACAATGATGCGAGTGGCATCCATTTCGAAGGCATTTTGCGGAGACGCTCTCGCCAGTTTGTTGGTAAAAGGAGAGATCGGCCTGACTGACCCTGTTCAGACGCACCTGCCTGACGGTTTCGTGGTGCCGGAGAAGGATGGGCGGACCCTAAGGATCATCGACCTCGCGACACAGACATCCGGCCTGCCGCGCGAGATGGCGCAGGCAGGTGGAACACCCAACGATCCCTACGCCGGCCACACAAAGGAAGCGATGATCGCAGCCATGCACGGGGAGCCGTTTCTGTTTCCTCCCGGAACTGGCGCGCTCTATTCGAACCTGGGCTTCGACCTCCTGGGACTGGCGATCAGCGGAGCGGCTGGCAAGCCGTACGCTACCGTCTTGGAGGAGCGCGTGTTGCGGCCACGCGGCATGGTGGACACGGTCTTCAATCCGCGACCTGGTGACGAGGGCCGGCTGATGCAGGGGCACAATTTCGACGGCACGCCGCTTCCCTTCGTGCCGACACCGATGACGATGGAATGCGCCTCGGGGCTTTATACGACGCCCAACGATATGCTGAAGTGGATCGCCTGGCACTTGGCTCAAGGCGGCTCAGAGGACGATGCACGCCGCATTATCGACCACGCCAGCCTAGTCAGGAGGGATGGGCTCTCTCCGGCGCTGGGCCTCGACGACGGTGGCGCGCCGATGGATGCGATGGCACTCGGTTGGGTTGTGGTAGAGGCCGACGGCAACCGTCCGCTGGTGCTTCACAAATCCGGAGGGCGACAAGGCATGTTTACATATGTTGCCATCGCGCCGACGCGCGGCGTCGGCGTCTTCGCGGCGATCAACCAGTTCAGCGCCGGGGGCTTTGAAGCAATGGTGCACGCAGTAAACGAACTGGTCTATCAGCTCGCACCCCGCTGACTGCGCTCTCGTCTCACAATCAGATTTCTCGTCGAGGACATTCCAATGACCGGTTCAGGCCACAGGCGCTTGCTCATCCTCTGCTTCACGGCAGCCTGCGTCCTTGCGGCTCCTCACGTCGCCGCCGCCAAAGATCGTCTGCTTGAGGAAGCCGTGGGATTTGCCGGCGGCATCGCCTTCCTGGGCTCGGGCGCTCCTGGCCTCGTGATCGCCGCGGTTCGCAACGGCGAGACGGCCTTCGCTGGCTTCGGCGAAATCCGCAAGGGCTCGGGGCAGGTGCCCGACGAACATACGCTGATGCGGATAGCCTCGATCTCCAAGACCTTCTGCGGCGATCTGATGGGCTCGATGATTGTGGATGGCGTCATCGGCGCGACCGATCCCCTTGCCAAACACCTCGGGAAGGACTGGACCGTGCCTGCGCGCGAAGGACGAACGCCGAGGCTCATCGATCTGGTGACGCAGGCATCCGGCCTGCCGCGCGAGGTACCGAACCAGACAGGCGGCACGCCGGACGACCCGTTCGCCGGCAATACCTTCGACCTCAGCCGCGCTGAGCTTGCGAAGCCAGAACCCTATCTTTTCCCTCCGGGCACGGGTGCCTTTTACTCGAACTGGGGTTACGATCTGCTCGGCCTCGCGCTCGCCAATGCCGGTGGCAAGTCCTACGGCGATCTGCTGGCCGAGCGGGTGCTCACGCCCCGCCAACTGACCGACACCAAGCTCAACCTGGCGGAAGGTGATGCGGCGCGGACCATGCAGGGCCATTTCTTCGACGGCACACCGTTGCCCCTCGTTCCTTCGCCGGAAACGATCGGATGCGCGGGCGGGCTCTACACCTCCGCCGCCGACATGATGAAGTTCATGGCCTGGCACCTTGGCAAGGATGCGCCCGGCGATGCGGAGCGTACCGTCGACCATGCGGGCTGGCTCTGGCGCGACGGTCTCTCGCCGGTAATCGGCATCGACGATGCGGGGCCGATGGGAATGATGACGCTTGGCTGGGTCGGAGTTCTGGCCGACAAGGACAAGCCCATGATGCTCAACAAGACCGGCGGATTGCAGGGGCAGTTCAGTTATGTGGTGTTGGCGCCAACGCGCGGTGTCGGTGTCTTCGCCTCGATCAATCAGTTCAGTGTCGGCGGGTTCAAGGCGATGGTCGCAGCAACGAATGATCTCGTCGCGCAACTTGCGCCAAGATAAGGGCAGTTCAGGCGGGAGCTACGCCACCTAATACGAGCTGATTAGCTGGAACAAAAAACGCGTGCCGGTATCAGTCAGACCTTGGTTATCTCTGAACGGTACCGCAACAAGCGCCCTTGCATTGAGGTGTTGCCCGAATGCAGCCTTCGCACCTATTCCGGCCGAGCCGAGTTCCGCCTCGATGTAATCCACGCCCGTATCGTGGTTCCAGACCGCACCGTAATCGACATAAGCAAACACGTTCAGATTTGGGATCGGCAAAGCCTCCGGGAGTTCGATGTTGCGTCCCAATTCCAGCGAGGCCGCTATCCCGCTATCGCCTGAAGCGGCCGAGCCATCGAAAGCCAGGCCATAGGGATCGCCGCCGAGCACCAACTGGACCGACGATGGCACCGCCGTCGGCGCATATTGCGCAGCCACTCTGAGGTGGGCGACGGCCAGCGAAGCGATCTCCTTGGTAAGGTCGAGGTCGCCCCGAAAATACCTGTAGTCATCAGGAACGCCTGGACGCGGTGCAAGCGGATCGGTGCTGCTGCTCGCGCCAAGGCCGTCGAGGCCTTGGCCGAAAGTACCTGTCAGCGTGATGGCGCCGTTTTCCAACTCACCGGTATACTTAAGGGAGGCCGCCAGCCATCGGAGGTCCTCATCCGTCTGCGTTTCGCCGCCCAACGCCAGCGAGTTGTCCTTGAAGTTCAATTCAAGGCGGCTAAACAGGCTGTGGTCAATTGTCCGCAGCAGTGGGTAGTTGACATACGCGCTGCCGAACCTAGAGCCTATGTCGAGATCGAGAGGCTTGAGGTCGGCGCCAGGCTGGGAAGAGACGTAACCGATGCTGTATCCTACATGCAGTCCGTCATACCCGATCGGGACATCGTGCGAAGCCAGCACGAACTTCAACTCCTCGGGACTGTCCGGAATGGTCACCAGGGCGATGTTCGCCACATCGAACAGCCTAAGCGCATCGTTGAAGGTGCCGGTGCCGGTCAGCTGAAATGGGCCGACGGCATTGCTGCCGAGATTGTCGACTATTGCGTTTGCGCCGGCCCGCTTGAAGCCAATGTCGAGTTTCAGGTCACCGCCGGCGGAGGGCGTTTCGGGCCGAATGAAAGTGCCTTCGATGGTCAGGCCGCCAAGATCGCTCATCAGCAACAGCACGCGCTCGGCCTCCTTGATCCGGATTGGCCGCATGGCGACGATGCGATCGATGTAAGGTTTCAAACGCCGCTCAATATCAGGGATGGCGCTGTTGATGGTGACCCGGCGCACATAGGATTCGTAGAGAACGATGACGACGTTGCCGGATGAAAAGTCCTGCTCGGGAACGACGGCCCACGAGAAATATCCGGCCTTCTGGTAGATCTCGTCGATCCGCTCGGCGATGGCGTAAAGGTCGGCGGCGCTTATCTTTTTGTTCAGCTGCGCGGCCCACGCTTGCTCCAGCGTAGCGCTAGGCACCGTCACCGCGCCTCGAACGGTTATCGACCTCAAGGTAAACATTGCTTTTTCGGCTTGTTCCGAGGTCGTTGCCTTGCGTGCATCCGGAACTGACAGGTCAATCGTGCCGGGCTTCCTCGGAGCGGAATAGCGTCGGATGATCTCGTTCTGATCCGAAACCACCGAATCGATCTGCTCGGGGATCGTCTGGCTAAGGCTCGGTCCGACCGTGAAGGCACTGGTTGCAAGACAGATGGACACGCGACGTACTGCGTCGAACCACTGGGACAGCGCCTTGCGAAGAGGCATCAATCAAACTCGCTGACATATCGTGGCAGGGAAAATCAACGGTTATTCGAAACTTGGTTTAGCAAATTAGCAAATATGTTGGGGCCCGTCATCCCGCGATAGCACACCCGTCAGTGCCCCAACAAAGCGCAGACCGCCTGAGCCTGAACCTCCCGCAAGCGGTCGATCAAAGCGCCAGCCGGCTCAGCGATGTTCAGCGTGGTGGTGACCGAGCGCGTTCCGTCGGCGGTTGACGCCGCCCACTGCGTGTAACCCGGGAAACTGCCGGTGTGGCCATAAACGACACCGCACGGCGTGGTGTAGCGGAACAGTCCGAGACCGGCCTCGTTCGTCCCGGGTCCGGGCGGACTGGAATTGCCGGCCACGAACTTCATCTGTTCAATCTGCTCGGCAGCGCCGAAGAACTTCAGTCCGAGATCTGCCCGTATGAACATCGACAAATCATCAGGCGTCGACACGATCGCGCCCGACGCCCACGCACCGCTCGGGCTGACGAAGGTCGTGACGTCTTTCGGCTCGGATCCGGACGCGACGACATAGCCGTGGATGGCGGGCGCAGGCAGCGCGATGTCGCGCGTCGGGAAACTCGTCCGGGCGAGGGCGGCAGGACCAAACGCGATGTTCTTCAGCAGCGTCCCGTAGGGCATTCCTGTGACCGCCTCGGCGATCAGCCCGACGACGACGTTGTCCGTGTTGGAGTAGGTATACTGGGTGCCAGGCGTAAACTCGAGCGGGTCGTTGCGGACCCAGCCGATGATCTCAATGGGCTGCACGTAGCCTTGAGGATTTGTCGCGACCTGCTCGGCCAAGCCCTTGGACTGCAAGTAGTCGGGCAGGCCGCTGGTGTGGTTCAGCATCTGGCGGATCGTGACGGCCGACCATGCCGTCGGCAGATCAGGCAGGTGCTGGCCGATGGTGTCGTCGAGGCCGAGCCGGCCCTTCTGGACGAGGTGCAGGGCAATGGCGCCGTTGAATGCTTTTGAAATGCTGGCGATGCGCATATATTGGTCGGCCCCCAGCGCCTCACCCGATATGACATCGGCGCGCCCCGCTGTGAGTACGGTCATGCGACCGTCGCGGTAGAGCGTGGCGATCGCGCCGGGAGGTCCATCATCTGCATCGAGGAGATCCTGTAGGCCGGCCTGTACCTTTGCATCGGCCGTTCTCAACTGAACCGCGGTTAAGCCGGTCGAGCGTGCCGGGCCTTCGCTATCAGGATGTTTTACATAGAGATCCGGATTCATCTCTTCAGAAGACACGATGACTTCGTCATTGACGCCCGAGTCAATATAATCATCGGTAATTGAAAAGCCTGCCAGAAGCTGTTTGTCCGTGAGAGGATACCAGGAGCCGAGTTCGTGCGAGTAGGCGGCAATGGCCAGCAGCGCCAGTTCACGATTGCTATACAGGTCGACTTCATAATCTTCGACCAATTTGCCATCCGAATATTTCTTATATCCATCAATATAAGGATCGCGGGAATTGTTTCCTCTGTACTTATCCACAATGTCGCCGACGGTGACCTTAGACTTGTTTCCGTGGAAATAGATCTTGCGGAGGAGAAAACCCCAAGCAGCTACCCCATACTCCGGGGTTTCATAAATGGCAGTTTGGTTGCCGTACCGGTCTGGCAGAGTGCAACCCACATATCCTCTCATGCTGTCTCGCTGCCATTTCGAGATGTTTATGGCGCCGGGATTGTTTGTTCGAAGGGCCCTCCGAGTAAGCGCATTTGAGGAACTATAGTCAGCGTCCGGCAGGCTGCTAAAGAAATTGCCGATCCCGACCAGGCTTCTGAAGTTGAATTCAGTACCTTCAGGATATTTCGCATCGTCGCGAAATGGCGGGGCTAGACTGCGCGCCTTGTTCGCTTCCCAAAACGGCAGCCCGAGTGCACTACCGGTCTGCATCCCCACTGTGCCGTCAACGGGCATTCCATATGTGCTCTGGAAGGACTTCACAGCGCTTGCTGTCTGCGAACCAAACACTCCATCAATCGCTGAGGCGTAAACAGATTTGTCCGTGAGTACGCTCTGTAGAAGCGCAACCCTACGATCAAGAACGTTGCTTCTAGTTTGCTGAAAGACCGGACCGACGGGTTGACGCTTGTCGCTGATGCTGAAGTTGCTGACCCATTCGCTCGACTCGGAATAATCGTCAGGTGCTCCGCAGTTCAGGGGATTCGCTGCGCTAACTTCATCCGGGCTTTCAAAAGCGAAGGCGGGACCGTCAGGCAAGAGGGCCAGGAGCGCAATGGCAAGCCAACCGCCCGTCCCCGGCCTGAAACAACCGCCTATCATTTGGCGACTTCACCGCATGCGTTGACTGCATCGGTCTTCGACATGCATCCTCCGATCTTCGGCGAATGTCAGTTCGCCTCCTTAACCGACCTTCTCGTCTCCCGAGCACTTTTTCCATATCATCCAAAGAGTGGATGACGGAAGGTGAACTCGATTCTGATCTGGCGAATCTTTGTCAGAAACGTCCGCTATGGCCGCGGCAGCCTGCAACTTCAGCGCCGAGAGCATGCGAGCGCACCATCCACCCGGACACTCAGCTCTCTCCCATCCTTTCAACTCCCAGCCACAAAGGTCTCCAGCAGCAGAGTGCGGTAGTTGGCGCAGCGATGGTCGGTCAGGTTCTGAGGGGGCGGTGGCGGCGCGCGTGCTGTCGTCGATCAAGGACGAGCGGCTGGTCGCCGAAAAGTCCTATGGCGGCGGCGTGGGCAAAATCTCCGGCGACAGGGACGCCCTGTTCGGGGGTCTCGAGTTGGCGCTTTGCCGGCACGATCGCCGCCTATGCCCAAGGCTTCGCGGTGATGAGCGGCGCGTCGAAAAAATTCAACTGGAACCTGCCGATGCCGGTCATCGCCGAGATCTGGCGGGCCGGCTGCATCATCTGTTCGCAACTGCTGGATTCGATGGCGGAAGCATTCTGCACTGGGGGCGCAGCCACCAACCTGTTGATGGCGTCGGCATTCGTTTCCTTGATGCAGGAGGCACACCCGTCGCTTCGGCGTGTCGTGGCAAGGGCGGCCGAAGTCGGCTCGCCGGTGCCGGCGCTGTCGTCGGCGCTTGCCTGTTTCGACAGCTATCCGTTTTGTCTCTGAGCCACCGAAGCGGCCGTTCAAACGAATAGGGTCCGACCGTCGCGCAGCACATGACATAAAAAAGCCCGCCGGCCGCCAGGCCAGCGGGCAGTTCTCATGGGGAAAGCACTGAATGGGAACAGTGCAACGGCCGAAGTTTGACAGCGCGATTTTGTTCCACCGTCCGTGATCAGCTTCGCGCCATTTGGTAAAAACCGTACAGCAACCCTTTCCGGTCTGTTCGACTTCATGTGGGATGGCTGGGCAGAGTTGGCCCGTTCTGGTGCTGGCTCCCGTCTCGATCTGATATGCAAGGTCTGCGATGCCAAGGGCAACCAAATCCAGCAATTCAGGGTAGCGTTACGGGTTCCTGAGAACCGGGACGTGATGCTTTACAGGCCAACCTGCCATTGAAAAGGGAGCAGTAACGGGCCTTCCGGTGTTATGCTCGGCCAGGGAAACCGGGCGCAATCCAAACTTAATTTTCGGATCCATGTTGCAGCGGGTCCGCCCCTCTGGCGGGCAGAGGCGGACCCGGCCCAGGCTTGGGGCCTCGGCCCGGCAGCGGGGACGCTGCCGCCGTTTCCAACCTGCCTCGACATATCAGGCTCCGCTAATGCACAAAAAGCCCGCCACCTTTCAGCAGCGGGCCTTCCAAAGCTGCAATTCTCTTGGAGGGCACCCGCGAGAGCCCTGCCCATTAGCCGGGTGATGCGGGACCACGTTAGGCGGCCCTCCGAGCTGCCGAAACGCTTCCTCGCAGTTCAGAGACCGAGGGTCTGACCCGTTTCCATTTGAAGGAAATCTGCCGACGAATTCCGCAACACCGAGTTCTGGAACGCGTCGATGGCAGAGCCGTGGGTGATATCGACCAGCACGGCCGCTGCGGCTTCAACCTTGTCGGCCGCTTCGTCTACCTTGTCGAAACGCATCAGCATTCGATCGTGGAGCATCGACAACCGCGTCGCGTGATAAAGCACGCTGCGTTTGTGATAGTCCGAGTCCAGCGGCTCAAACAGTATTGTCATTACGACTACTCCTCGCCGTTTTCATTGCCATAGGAGGTCATTTGATGACGCCCACGTAACGATACTGGTCTGGCGCTGCCGAGCCTCCATAACGCGCTGTTGGCTGGCCGAATCCTGCAGCACAGGGCAATTTGACCGCGACGCCATTTTCCCGGTCCGCTTCCTCCCTCGCGCGCGACGGCGACTTCTCGCTCGTTTGACGCTCAACCTTGCACGTCCAAGTTCGAAATCGAGACTTTCAGCCATTGTTCCGCTTCCTATTCGGTTGCGTCCCTTCGATAAAGTACGGCTGTTCTGTTTGGTTCCGGCCAGAAAGAGCAATCGCGACCCGGCTCCTAGATTATTTTACCAGGAACCAGGCCGAACGACTTATCTCAGTCGTCGTTGTCCTCGATGATCACGTGGCGCCGGTGATGGCGGCGTTCGATCGAGCCCGTGGTGACGACGACGTGATCGCGGCGATGGTGCTTGCGATGCCAATGGCGCTTGCCGTTGTCGTAAAAAGCTTCCGTGCCGTGACGGCGATGGTGAAGGCGAGCTCCATCCTCATTGATGACGGCAACGCGGTTGTTATGACGGTAATGCTTGTTCGTGGTGATGACGAGTGAGTCCGCCGAAGCCACGGCAGGGGCGGCCAGGCAAAGGGCCAGCGCGCCCAGAATCAGGGTGCTTCTCATTTTCAACTCTCCAAGGAATTAAGATGCCCTTCGGTCAATAAACATCGTTTGCGCGCTTTGGTTCCTGTCCTGAAGGTCAGCACGCAGTCATCGCGATCCATTGTCGGGTAAGGCCGCCTTATCAGCTCTTGTCAGCGCCTCGGTGCGCGATAATTTTTGTGGGGAAGGGACTTCAATCAAAAGGAGCCGACGATGGAACACCAAACTCTAAGCCAACTGCAGACAATTGCAGATGTAGAACCCCTGTCGACATACCCAATCATGACCAGACAACAGCGTATCGAGCGCTGGGCAGAGTTGCTGGAACAACATCCCGAGCGACGCCTGAGAGCGCTTACCGGCACTGAGTATCTGAGGCGGGAAGCTCGCGACGCAGCGCGCGGCGAGGGCTCGCCGATTACAGTGGCCTTCGAGGACCCGCTACTGCGTGCGTTGGGCCTGAAGGATGACACCTATGGGGAAGCAAAACGCTTCTTCGAACTGTCTGACGGGGAATTGCATGGTATCGTCTGCAGTTGCCATGTCGGAACCATGTTCAGAGGGCAGTGGGCTGCCGCTAGAGTCCGCCGGTCAATCGGAGGGAACAGGTTTCTTAAGTGGGTTAGAGAGAGAATGTGGCACTGAGGTCGCCAAGGACGGCGATTGAAGCTCGTTCCGAGATGAACGATTGGATGAACGATTGGCGCGCCAGCGCTCCGCCGTGGTGACGACGGGGCCGACGCCGGTCCCAAAGGTTGTGACGCCTGTCCCAAAGGTTGTGACGCCTGTGCAGACGGGTGGGGCGCTCCTCGGTCCCGCTTTACTGCAGTCCAGGCAAGGCTGCATACGCCTGGGCCGGGATTCTGGATTCTTCTTTGCGGCTAGCATCACCACGTGACGACGTCGATCGTTCGGCCATCTGTTGCGCTAACCTCGGCGGCGGCTGGCCTGAATGGCAGCAAAAGTCACTGGGCGAAAATCCCAGGCGTCAACGCCGACATCGTGCTGGCGCGTCATTGGCTTCAGCCGGCCATGAGAATGGCCGTGCAGGTTTATTGATTTCTTGCCGATCTGGTTCCAGGTGCGGAACGGGTAGTGGCAAAGAACCAAGAAACTGCCCTCGACAGTTAGCTCCTTGTAGTGTTGCACGCTAGCCCAAGCCGAAGCGCCGAGCGTTACCACGCCGTCGTTGTTGCCGATGATCAGGTGCTTGGTGCCGTGGAGACGGGACAGCAGCGAAGACACTGTCTCGGCAGATCCCTTGGCGAAGTCGCCGAGGTGCCAAACCTCGTCGCTTGGAGCAACAGTCTCGTTCCAAAGTTCAATCAGTGCTTGGTCATGCCCCGCCAATGAACTGAAGGGGCGGGGGGCAAGCCGCAGAATACGGGGATCGTTGAAATGCGTGTCGGAGGTGAAGAAGATCATGCGCCGCCGCTGGCTGAGACGAGTGATCGACGATCGCTTCTAAGTTCGGTTGCCGGAGCTCCTTTCGGGTCCATCATCGATCCTGATTTGGGCTTCCATGAGCATCTTGAGTGCCTCCTCCTTGGTGAGGCCGCACTTGCGAGCAAAGTAGAGGGCTTCGATCGCCTTTTCACGATCCGCCGTGGCTTCTGAGGGCTGTTTGGGCTTCTTACCCATCGTTCCCAATCACCTTTTGATGCCACCGAACCATCACCGTGGCGGGTTGTTCCCCCTCGGATCTGCTAACCTGCCGAGCGCCGCTGCCTGATGTCGGCCCTGGGTGTGTATAATTCCATGCCGGCGTGGGGAGGGACCGGCGGTGCGTTTTGTGGGCGAGCCAGTCTGAGGCTCTATAAGCGCCACGCCACCGAGCCGGCGGGGTAGAAGCATTGTCGTTGGTTCAAAGATCCGTTCTGGTCCGGCCTCGCTCAAAAACCGGAACGTCTTCATCATCTCCTTCGCTTTGTCCCGTAGGAATGTCTTCCGCGAAGCTGCGGGTCATCTCTTCGGTGTCGTTCAACCCGTCGACCGTTTCATTTGCGCCTGCGCCGTCGTCGTGGCGGCCCGTGATCTCGCTTCGAGGCTGCGCGCCGATGGGCTGTTCGATGTCGTCGGACCCCAAAACGCCCGGTCCCGCACCGTGTCTATCCTCGTGGCCTGCGATGCTCTCCAGTACGGCAGCATCCTCCTCGGGGATAGGTTTGTCATTGGCAAAGTCGCTCTTTTGCTTCCGGGTTATTATCGGCATGTTGTGAACTCCTACGCAGTGAATCGCACAACGTACGACTACGGCCGAAGTTGCTAGGCGGCCGCTTTGATTTTAAGGAACTCCGACTTCGGGCAAGCGGCCGCAAAATCGAGACAGCGGCGCAAGTGCTGAAATGGAACAATCAAGCGCGCAAGTGGGCACGATGGCGGATTTTGAACGAAGCACTCCTGTCCCCGCTATCGACTCCAGTCGGTAAGGCCTGCTCCGAGCCACGGTTCTTGCACGCTGCTTTGCAAAAGGCGCCAATCAAGGCCGAACGGAATCGAGTTGGTTCGGCCTAGCTGGTCGTTTCGTGGATAAGCGAGCCCCCCTTTTGGGCTGCGTTCGGAATAGCTCTACAGCCGCCAACAGGCTGCGCGGTGGCGTCGTGTTTCATCGCTTAATGGCACAGCGATGGCGAAGGTGGCGGAGCCTTAAGCACCAGCTTACGAGTATGCGTGCCTCGCTGGCGAGCTTGCCCACATTCGCGCGAACTAAGACACGCTGCCGCGATACGCGTGCGGGCAGCAGATCGCCTGACACACAGGAAGCGGCCTCCGAATGTGATGAAGCAGCAAGAATTGGGGAGCCAGCTCAGGACGACGGTTATCGGCCCGGACCTGCTAGACGCAAGTCCCACCTGAGTACTCAGCGCGAGTTGGGCGCAGTCACTCAGCAGCTGCCGGTGTGATCATCACCGGCAAGCCTGTCGGCGAGACGGAGCCCAAGGGCCAAGATCGTCAAGGTGGGATTCGCCTGGCTGGATGTTGCCAGAACCGAGCCGCCTGCGATGTGCAGGTTCATCAGTCCATGAACTCGGCATTCAGCGTCAACAACCCCGTCCGTCGGGCTCAGACATTCGCGTGGTACCTAGGTGATGACCGTCCGTGGCGCCTGATTTGCCTGCCATTTCGATCACATGGCCAGGCTCAAATCCTGAAATGGTAGCTCCGATCTTCTCCAACTTCCAACCGAGCAGTCGATAGGCGCGCGCGATGCTTTGGAGATCGTTGCTCGTGGTTTTCCAATCGACGCGCAGCTTCGGCATACCCAATCGGTCGCGTTCGCTCACCAACGTCAGTCTGCTTGCGGGGTTCGGCTCCTGTTCCGAATGAAACTCAAGATTGACCACATTGGCGCGCGGCCCCAATACGATGGAGGGCAGCTTTCGCCGTGCGAAAGTTCTGTTCGCCATCCAGCGCAAACCGAAGCGCCCGAGGCGCACTGGCGAGGATACGACGTTCTGAACGTGCGCGAGCTTTTCGTCCAGCGTCATTGAATGTTGCAGCCGACCTCTGAGGTGTTTCGGGAGAAATGTCCTTTTCACGAGATACATCGCCGAGAGGATCGGGTCGTTGTGGCTGGGATCGGCTGGATCTGGGAGATGGGTGCGGAAGATCTGGTTGAGCAAGCAATGCTCCCGCTGCGCTCGCTCCGTGAGCGACAGCCGCCTTCGGCAGTAGATGCCGGCCGCGTCCCGCTCGTAGCCAAAAGCAACCGCCTGCTGGGCGTTCGGCAACTTTAGTGCTCCGACTGTGCCTCCCAGATGGGCCATATAGAAACGACCGAGCTGATCTCGGGCGTTGCCGATACCAGCTGGCATCACATCATTCGAGGCAAGTAGCAATCGGGTGGTCTCAAAGCCGCCGGCGGCTACAATGTAATGGCAAGCCGTGACCTCACGCTTTGTGCCCTTCAAGTCAACACAGTCGATGTGGTGGACGCAACGCCCGTTCGGCGCCAGGCGAATTCCCGTCGCCGCAGCGTTTAACCAGATGTGGATATGACGCGAAGTCCGCAGCAACCCGGAAAGCCGTTTCCACACGTTGGTTGGTCGACTAAACCGCTCCAGGCGGTCCTGAACAAATCGCCGTCGACGCCCTCGAATAGTTCAACGCGAGAACCAGGCAACGCGCTTGTTGGATCGTAGTCGTAAGACCCGACCTCGATCACCTCGTGCGCCCGACGGTAGTAGGGCAGCAGGGTTTCATAGGTGATCGGCCAGCCCGAATTGCACACCCATTCCCGCTTCTGGAAGTCGATGCTATCGAACGGCACGCAGCGGCCACCCCATGCTCGGCTCGATCCTCCCAGCGCTCGTATCCGGAAATTCTGGACAGGCGGGTGGACGAGGGGATCTGCGACGATGCCGTGGTAGAGCTCCTGCGATCTCTTGGTTTGCCACCTGCCTCCCGCTTCCAGAACGCAGACGCGTAGCTTTGCATTTTCGAGGGCCGCGGCAATGGCCAGGCCGACAGTGCCACCTCCGACAATGCAGATGTCGTAGGCAAGTCCGTCGTCCGCTGCGGTGAATTGAGCGATCAACGTTCACTCCGGATTTGTTCGATCCCCGAAGGCACGCTCCCACCCTTCGCGCCCGGCTTGGGCGAAGCAGGTAGCGCGCGAGGAGCAGTTGGCAACCACCCGATTGATCGCATTTCAAGCGCCGGCCCAAAAGAGGTGGCTTTGGTGACGAGGTCCTTGACGACTTCAAGGGGCCCGAACCGAAAGAGTTTTTGTTGCGACGGATCATCCTCACAGGGGCATGGTTATGGTGAAAGCTACTTCCACAGCCTGAGTTCGGATGTGGTATTCCGGTTCCATCCGCGAGATTTCCCGCCCATGGCTCGCCGACAGACGCTGTTGGCTCCGGCTGAAGCCTTGCCTCTGCCTTGCAAGGTTGCCATGGCGATCCGGAACCTCGAGGCATGTGGAGAGTTGTCCAGCAGCCCAGCGGAGATCCAAGCCATGGCGCCACCAGCTGCCAATTCCGGCGCCGCCGCGCAACCGAAACGCTCTGGCAAGCCTGCAATCGCATCGCCGGCACGTACAAGGCTTCCGGAGCAGGATTATCGATAGACGCGCTCCCAACGATATGAAGGACAATGGCCATGAACGTCGCCAACCTGCAATTGGAAGGTTTGCTTATGGCGGTCGCTGCGGTCAATAACGCCTTAGTCCGGAGGGGCCTTCTTTCAGTTGATGATATCGATATCGCTTTGAAAACCGCGGAGGCCTCGTTCACGGCCGATGAGCGCCTCTTCGAGGATATGTCGCCAGCCAACCGGGACGCAGTCTGTTTTCCTTTGCGGCTTTTGCGGTTGGCTAACACCAAACAGTTCGAAGCGGGTGTGCCCCCGTTTGCGGAGCTGGCCAGGCAAGTCGGCATAACCAAGCACCCCTACAACGATCAGATGTGAAGGGGAGGAAGACATGCAGGTGCAGGAAATCGTCGTGGTCAAGGTGGTCGAATTCCGGGGGGAGGCGGTGACCGCATACCGCGACAGGTCACGCACGAGTCGGCGTTGGCGCCCTGAGGAGTTGATAAGGAGTCGAAGACCATGCTGTTGCATGCCGCCACTTTCGGCGAGGCGGGACGCGACGAATGTAGGGCGATCAGCCGAGGACCTGTGGATAGACGCTCTGTAACGTGGTGAAGCCCCCATTGGCTGGGCCATCAGAGCGCGAGAACATCGCGGCGACATCGTTGCCACGATGGATTTTTCAGATCTGCAACGCTTTTCGGCAACCCTGGACGTGAGACCATTCCCGCGTTGAACCCGTAGCTCTGGCGAAGGCACCACATGGAATATTTTCGAGCACAAAGGAACATGTCAGCCTAGGAAGGTTTAGGCCGGAATGACAATCATCGCCGTCACGACAATGACTACCCTCTCGCCGTCTTCATTGGCCCGAAGCGACGCAGGCTCTCAGGAATTGCGCGACTGGAAAAAAGTTGCGGCAAGTGGCTGGCGGAGAACCGGATCGGCATGACCGGTAAGCCGAAACAGGAGCCGGTCGCTGGCAGCGAAAAATGCGGCCGCCATCGGCCGTGCGGTTTCAGAGGGTTGGCCGCATTCCAAGATGGATCGCACCCGAAACTACAAACACCTTTAGGGTCCTGCCTGGGTGGTCTCGAAAGACTTGGCCATGAATGATGACCCTGTAGATTCGCTCGCCAACGCAATTCACCACCGCAGCGCAATTCTGTTTGTTGGGGCAGGGGTGTCGATCAGTGTTGGACTCCCTTCTTGGGAGAAGCTGATAGAGCGAATGGCAAAGGAGCTCGGTGTCGACGACGAATTTTCCAAGCGACGCGATCGTTTTCAAACCCTGGCCGAGTACTATCGGATCAAGCATGGCAGCATCGGGCCACTTCGCAGTTGGATGGACCGAAATTGGTCCGTCCCCAAAGACCGGATCGAGAAATCCGAGTTGCATCGTCTCATCGTGAAGCTCGATTTCCCTGTCATCTACACAACTAATTATGACCGGAACCTAGAACTGGCTTATGAAATATACGGTCGGGACTACGTGAAAGTGGCCAATGCACGCGATGTAGCGCAGGCCCGCCAAGGCGTTACCCACATCGTCAAATTCCATGGTGATTTCGACGAGGATTCTTCCCTCGTCCTCACCGAAACGGACTACCTTGATCGTCTCTCCTTCAATTCTCCGCTGGACGTGCGTTTTCGCTCGGATGCACTCGGCAGCACGATCCTCTTCATTGGCTATAGCCTTTCCGACCCAAACATTCGGTTGTTGCTGCACCGTCTCTGGCAGACGTGGCATCGGTCCGGCTATGAGAAAGATCGCCCGCCGTCGTTCATCTTCATGACCAGCCGAAACCCTGTGGAGGAGGCCGTGCTTGGACGTTGGGGCATTTCGGTCGTCGTCGGCGAAATCGACGAGCCGCAGGCTGCTTTGGTGGACTTCCTCAGCCGGCTGGCGGAGATGGTTGGGGACGGAGCCGAGCCTGGAGAGACGACCCACGAGGGAACCGTCGTCAGACAAAGAGCGATTGAAACAGTCAGGTCCAGAGGCAGCTAGGCGGGGCTCTCAAGGGACGCCCTATGGCAGCGAACGTCGTTCCAGAGGCGATCATGGCCAGTTTGTGTGGCCAGTTTGAAATCGCATCCCATAGAGCATGCGATCTCCCAAGTGAGCTTTCAACTATTCTGGCGAACGCGCTGGAACATTCTCGCATCAACAAGCTTCGAAGGGGGCACTGTTCCCATTCAGTGTGTTTTCCCCCCTGTGAGACTGCCCGCCGCCGAAAGGTGGCGGGCTTTTTTGTTGGGACGCAACCTTGGACATTATAGCGACTTTGGCCGGACACGCGCGACGTCGCTTCCCATCATCGGTGCCTGAAGTTGGCGACAGCTTCGAAGTCCTCCCGATGCGATCGCAATTTTTGGGATAGATGTCGGTGTGGTGCCTGTCGGCGACCTGGACGCTGCCTTACCAGAACTGGCCTCCTCCGGTCCGAACCACGGCGCTGGAACCTGATGCAAAGATCGATGTTCGGTATGCAGCTTGGCCTGCACTGCCAAGCGGTCTGGTGCCGCCCGTCGCTGCTTGGTCCGTTCAGCGCGGGCTTTTGTGTGGTGATGACGCCACCGGCATTATTTGGCCAAGCTGGGAACCTGTGTCGCGAATCAAAGTTTGGGTGGCAGCTTGGCTTACAACCCCGGGCCAAGTGGTCTCAAAGCAAGACCCGTCATTGCTGATCAATGACGGGTCTTCGCTGTGCATCGATCGATTGACCGAACATCCCGAAGCTCAGCGCCGCGCCCGTCCTTCGCACAAAGCGTTGGCGTCACACGCCTGTCATGGGACGAGCTTATTCACTGAAGAACCGGCCTGCGGCCAGCGACCTACGATTTTTAGGATGGCTCGACGCCGAGGTCGGTCCGCTCCTGGCTGCCGTTGCCGGTCGGAGGGCGGGAGAGGAATGACCTCCTGCTCACTGCGCCCGGCAGCTTTGCCGAGTTTGTAATCTCGCTTCCGTTGATGAAGTGGCGCACAAGCTCATCGCAGATGCCAGATCGCTCGGTATCAAGCGCGGCGAAATTGGAAGAGGTCGGACAGCCTCTATAGCACGATCCACGATGCCATCGTCCACTACGATCCTGGTTTGACCGAAGAGTGCTCGCGGCCGCAGGTTCCTCGACGATTGGATCGCGAGCCATCTGCCGGTTTCCAGAACCCGCTCCCCCATGGCTGCAGCGACCTTGCGGACCCGTTGATGAAAGCCGCCCGTGATGCCGGTACCAAGCCTGACGGGTTCAATGAAGAAACCCGGAGCGTATCCGAAGTTATGTTCGAACGATGCATTACTGCAACGACGCCTCCGGCTTGACCGGTTTCTTGGCTCGCCCCTTTAGGTGGGCTGTTGGTCAAGTGGATTGCTAATACGTGGCTCAAGGACATTTATCGTTATGCTTGTCTCTGCCGGCTGCGCCACATTCTATTGGTGGTGGCGAGACTGCTATGCCCTTCAGGGCGGGCTAGCGATGGAGCGCCTTCGAAGGTGAATGCAATTCCCGCGTCCTCAAACGCCTCGCGCATTGCCGCGATCTTGTGGGGACGCGGATTTCGAATACCGTTCTCAAAATCTCTGATCGTCATTTCGCTAACGCTCGCTTTTGCGGCAAGCCGTACTCGCGGCCAGTTCAGCAGGGCGCGTGCTGCTCTCGATTGAGCTGGTGAAAGTTGGGTTCGGCTGTCCATAGGATTTGAACATTCAATACGTCTAAAATGTTCCTTCGATCTATTCGACGATCGAAGGATCGAGCAATTCCCATCGCGGGGGACGGTCGTCACGAGCGATGTCTCAGGAATGCATGCGACAGGCAATAGGCGGGCACTGGGACGAGGGGGGGGCAAGCAGTGGGCGCCTGAAGCGAGCGCTGCGGGTGGGCGGGCGTCCGCCGGCTATCGCAACCAACCCTGTTGCGGCTCGTTGACCTATGCTGGTTGGTCCCAGCACACTCCAGAACCTGCCCGCTACCACTTCGCGGTGGCGGGCTTTTTGTGAATCAGCGGAACCTGATATGCCAGGGCAGGTTGGAAGAGCGGCAGCGTCCCCCGCTGCCGGTCGAGGTCCCCAAGCCCGGGTCCGCCTCTACCCGCAAGTGGGGGCGGACCCACTAAATATGTTGCGGATTAAGGCAACCTGGTTTGTTGCTGGCCGTAGACGGGCCTTCGCGCTGGCGCTGCTACACACTTCCTTGCAAGCACTCTACCGTGTCTGGGTCCGACTAAAGCCCGACATGGAATCGCAAAGGTCCGACCTATGAAACAAGGAAGCCTTTTCCACATTTGGAATGTGACCGTCGATCATCGTCCCTTCATCGTCGGTTGGTTGATCACCCGCCACGGCTCGCTTGGCGTGGCGGGTACTCATTCATGGAGAGCGTATGCAACCTGGTGAGATCATCGCGAACGTGTTTGCAGCGGGGTTGGTCAGCGTCCTGGTAGCAGTCGTTTTTTTGATTTTCGGGAACCCGCTCTGGCCTGAACGACACGTCCGGATGGTAATCATCCCGCCTGACCATCGAATGACAACCACCGCCATCAAAAATGCCTGGCCAGACCTGCCGAACAAAATTGATTTGAACGTTTCGCGCCCGAGGCCTGCCACCAATGAGCGGATCTGAAGCGTCCTTCGAAGCGCATCTTAGATGCGCGCAGAGGCTTCGGATCATGGCGCGTCGGTTCACCGCCTGGCCCAGGAGAAACGGAGGGCTCTGCCCAATTCGCTTCATCGACCTAGATGTAGAAGCTGACCTAGAGCGTTATGGCGCGCGCCCTATGGCAGGGTGGCCGGTCAGCTTTCCGGTCTAGACTGAAGTGCATTGTGGATATGTGTTGCTGCGGTGGCGGCATGGCCAAACGCAATCAATTTGATTGAGGCCCTCAGCCACGTCTCCAATGGCATAGAGACCCGCAGTCGACGTTTCGAGGTGTCGGCTGACCAGAACATATCCTTGCGCGTCACACTCTGCACCGAGTGCGACGGCAAGTTCAGAGCGCACATCAGACCCCATTGCGGGGTACACCACATCCAATTCCCGCATTGGCGCACCTTCGGCCATGACAACGTCGAACCCAGTTGCCCGAGCGACCAGATCCTCGACGGTGTCCCAGATGTCAATGCCGCCTGCCGAGGCCATGCCGCGAGCGGCCTCGGAAATATCCTCCGGATGGTTGGCGAGCAAGGTGACCTGACCGCTGTACTCCTTCAAAAACAGAGCCTCCTTGAGTGCCAGATGCTCTGGGCCTACGACGCCGATGCGCTTGCCCACGGCCTCATAGGCGTCGCAGACCGGACACAGTCGGACGGTGCCGGCCGCGACCGCCTCCTCCAGCCTTTCTATTGCCGGGGCCTTGTCCACGATCCCGGTTGCAAGAACCATGCGCCTTGCTCGGATGGTCCCGAAGGTGGTCGTCAGCACAAAGGTCCCGTCGCGCTTCTTGGCGCCCGCTACACGACCGTCCACTACACCTGCACCGTATCTCTGTGCCTGGGCTTTGAGACGGCCGAGCAACTCTGGCCCGCCTACGCCGTCCGGGAAGCCAGGAGAGTTATGCGATTTTGGAATGAGCTTGGCTCGTGCGTCGCCAGCGTCGACCACGATCACCGAATGCAGGAATCTCGCCAGATACATGCCTGCGGCAAGTCCTGCGGGGCCGCCGCCGACAATAGCCACGTCAAATACATGACCGGGGGAAGAACTTGGCATTGCGCCCAACATTGCAAACAGGATCTTGTTCCCTGCGTTGGCAGAGGGATGAGTAGGCGACGGTCAGGCCTCCGAAGGTGATTTTCGCGGCAACTCGTCGAGGTGCCTTCACCGGGCGATGGTGCGCGCCTCTATCTGATTTGCGCGTCTGCGCCACCAAGCGATTCCAGCTTCTGCAAATCAGGCTTCAATTCGAGGTGCCCGAAAATGCCGACATGGCATTTCACCGGCCAACTTACCCTTAGATCAGCGACCGTGCGCATTACCCAAACCCGCGCGATTTCGGATCGGATCGACCTTCCGGGAAAACCTACCTGATAGCCCCGTCCTTCCGATCCGGAGTGGCGCAATGCCGACCGTCTGAGGGCCGCTCAAATTTACTGAACCAGTCGAGGTGCAGACTATCATAGTTGATTGTTGCTGCCGGTGACCTCGCGTAATCAAAGGCTCACGTGGCTTTCCAACAGAGGACGGTATGTTGTATCCAGGTCGATTTTTGGAGCCGAGCGATATTGTGATGCTTGCCCGTGTTTGTGCGACGGTCTGCGAAGAGCGCGGCGTACCTGTTGCTTCGCGGGCCGGAGAACGGACAGCTGCGCACGTACTCAGGCTGTTTCTGAACGGCTTGACTGGGGAGAATGAGCTGATCGATGCTGAGAAGAACTCGGCTCGAGGGTGTGATCTGGCTTTCGAGGGGGGCTCCTGTCAGCTACGAAAACAAAAGAGAAGCCGCGTGATTCAAGCTTCCTGAGAATCGAATGTAGCGAAGAAAACTGCTCGCCCACGGGTCAGGCACCAGAGGCACCCTCCCTGCATATCGGGGGTGTTGCTGTCGCACTTCAGGTGAGAAAAGGATCTCCGCACGCCGCCCGATCCGTGGTCTCCGGGCGATTTCCAGGTGGACTCGACATGAGGCAAGCGCATCCTTTTTGATCCCGGCTCGGCCTTCTTGGTTTGGGGCTGAAGCGTCGGATTGGTCAGGGCACATCGATGTCTGTCAAAGTCCGAAGACCGCTTCGTAAAATCCGTTTTTAAACACTGCCGATCCGCTCCTGGCCAAACGCCGCCGGACCGCTTTGGCCCCGCAATGAGCGAGGCAACAAAAGGGGCGGTTTGGGGTTTCTCATTAGTCGCATTGGCGGCCGGGGCATTCGAAGACATGACTACGCCGCAAATTTTGTCGTTTGCCGTAACCTTCGTGATGATGGCAGCGTTCGTGTGGGGTCGCTATCGATATGATCTGGTCGCGGCTGTGGCACTGTTGCTTGCTCTCGCGGTTGGCATTGTGCCTTTTGACGAAGCCTTCAGCGGGTTCAGCGACGATATCGTGGTTATTGTCGGCAGTGCTCTGCTTGTGAGCGCAGGGATAGCACGCTCGGGTATCATGGAGGCCGCGATCAAGCGCTTTGCTCCGAAATTATCGGGAGTTCGGTCGCAACTGGCGCTGCTGGTGATCGTGGTCACGATCCTCTCTGCCTTTGTAAAGAATATCGGGGCGCTCGCTATCATGATTCCGATCGCCTTCCAGTTCGCGCGCCGCTCTAACATTTCACCCTCGATATTCCTGATGCCCATGGCATTCGGGTCACTGCTCGGCGGACTAATGACGCAGGTGGGAACATCACCCAACATCGTAGTGTCCCGAGTGCGAGAGGAGCTGATCGGAACCGCCTTCACAATGTTCGACTTCACACCTGTTGGAGCTGCCATAGCCGCTGCCGGAACGATCTTCCTGCTGTTTTTCTATTGGTTGTTGCCGGTGCGCGAAAAGCTTGGCGGGTCGCTGAATGAAGCCCTCGACATCAAGAACTACCTTACAGAGGCTCGAATTGTCGCCGACTCCACGGTGCTCGGGAAAACCGTCGCAGACCTCATGAAGCTCGCCGGCGGCGATGCAATCGTGACGTCGATCCTGCGCAATCGCACGATGCGGATGACGCCACTGCCCGACGTGGTCCTCAAGGTGGATGACATCCTGTTGCTCGAGGGCGACCCAGAAGCGCTGGATCGCCTTGTCTCCCAGGGCAGGCTCAGCGTGACCGGGGATAGGGGCGGTGGTGACGACACCACCAACGAAATGGTCGCTATCGAAGCCGTAATCGGTGAAAGCTCCTCTTTGATCGGCTGGACCGCCCAGCGCCTTGCCCTTTACGATCGTTTCAATGTCAACCTCCTGGCCGTCAGCCGTCGTGGGGAGCGCCTCGACCGCAGGCTGGCCGCAGTCGAGCTGAGGCTCGGGGACGTTGTCGTCTTGCGGGGCAGTGCAGCGAGGATGCCCGAGATACTTCGTGAACTCGGCTGCTTACCGCTGGCAGAAAGGGCTATCCTTCTTGGTAGCGTCCGCAAGGGCATCGTGCCGGTAGTGGTCCTTGCTCTCGCCATGGTGGCGACGGCGTTTGGGCTACTGCCAGTCTCTGTCGCTTTTTTCGCGGCCGCGGTCGCGATTGTGCTTTTCAAGGTCATTCCGCTCCGCGACGTTTACCAATCGCTCGATGGGCCTATCCTCGTCATGCTCGCCGTTCTCATTCCAGTGAGCGATTCACTACGCAGTACAGGAGCTACGGGAGTAGTTGCCGGCGAGCTTGCCAGACTGGGGACCCTCCTTCCGGCGTCCGGCGCACTGACGCTCATCCTTGTCGCCGCCATGGCCGTTACGCCATTCCTCAACAATGCTGCCACCGTCCTTGTCATGGCGCCTATCGCCGCCGAATTTGCTAGTGATCTGGGCTACAGGCCCGAACCGTTTTTGATGGCTGTCGCCATTGGCGCCGGCTGTGATTTTCTCACCCCGATCGGACACCAGTGCAACACGCTTGTCATGGGGCCGGGTGGCTACCGCTTCAGCGACTATCCGCGTCTGGGACTTGCCCTGTCTTTCCTCGTAGTCATTGTTGCTGTGCCGATGCTTATGATCGTTTGGCCAATGAACTGACATCCGATATTCAAGCCTGACGCGGACTGGCCAACCTGCGGTTAGTGGCGCCAGCAGTGCCCCTCTCGTCCCGCCGCGAACCCCAGACCGATCGAAGAGTTGTCATTGCTCGCAGAGGGGACCTGATGGCGGAAATCCGACGGTGAGTTTGGTATGCTTACCGGCAAGAGCCTGAAGCAGACGGGACGGCCGATCAGAAGATCACCACAAAGGCGGAAAGACGTCGGTAGCGCCACAGATTGCGCTTACCCAGGCATCCCGTCGGGGTCAGCAAGTCGACATGCGTGACCTTCGCCACGTAAATTGCCGGCCAAGGCTCGTTTCTGAGGGTTAGCTTATGAAAGCCCGCCGCCCCATTTCCGAAGCGGCGGGCTTCATCCGCCCCAACTTGTCAATGCAACTTTGATGCCAAACCTTTTTGGCTCTTAATAGGACAATGGGCCCCTCCGACAGCGATCAAACCGACATCCAAAATGCCAGCAGCAGAGCGCATAAGGATGAGACGAGGGCAGCGGTGGCAAAAAGCACGCCCTGCCAATCTGGCGGTGGCTCGGATATCAACTTGTCGGGGGGCGGCTGATTGTCATTCATGAAAGCAATTTGCGACGCCAAGTGTGGTCCCCCTGATCCTTCAGGTTGTCGGCGGAAAGCTCGTCGCCTATCGAAGGCCAAAAAAACTCAAAATCGCCAAGACGACGACCACCGCACCAACGAGCCAAATGAGATTGTTCATGATCTCTCTCCTGTTGCTTTCGAAAGTTCGCGCCTGGCAGCCCCGATCGTTCGGGACGCTTCTTCTTCGAGTTTTACAAGCTTCTCCCTGATCTCGTCCGGCTCGGCATGCTCCAATCCGACAACGTCGTTTCTGGTTTCGTTCAGTGAAACGATAATCTCGTCGAGTTTTGCGTGAATGGCGGCGGTATCGCGATAGCCTTGTAAAAGGACAACACCGGTGATCACGATGGCGGCAACCGACAGGGCATAGGTGACCGCATTTGTCAGTCCAAAAGGCACCAGGGCGGTGCACAAAACCATTGCCATGAGCATGACATAGAAGCCTGGCGGCCGAGATAGGAAGTCGGAGGCCGCGAAAAGGAACCGATTCATATGCTGGCCAAGGTCATCAAGGCGACCACTGCGGTAATCGCCACACAAACAGGCACCGCTGCCAGCGAGCCTGCCTCTAAGATCCGACTCTCTTTGTCGCGCAACATCAGGTCACCTACTCCAAGTTAAAGATTCAGGGGTTCGGCGTCGGAAGGGACGTTGCTGCGCCGATCCACCACATGCCAGCCAAGAACGAGTGCCATCACGAGAAAGGGAACAGCCGCGAATAACCAGGGTGCTTGGTCCACACTTTATCCATCTGCATTCTTCCAAATTCGAGAGACAACAGCCGCGGAAGCCAGGCGTTCCAGTCGCTGCCCCTGACAGGACCAATGCGTGTTCCAGGACCAGACTTAGGCCCCAAGGGGACTAGACCTAAGTACCTAGGCGGAACGTTTAGGGCGGCTCCAGGTTCAACTTGCCGGGCGGCGCGGGACGATGACCGTATTGCGCCCGTCCCTACAGGAGTGCAGATATGAACATGCTTCTAAAGAACACCGCAGCAGCGATGTTGCTATTGGCTGGGATCGGCTCAGCCGCCGCGGACGACATCATTATCCAGCCGGAACAGGACACCGTCATCCGCGAATATGTGAAGAAGCAGCCCCTGGCGTCGGTCAAGCTCCCCGGCGTGGAACTGAATGTCGGGACAGCTCTGCCGGACACGGTTGAGATCCATGAGGTCCCCAACGTCAAATACCGCTACGTGGTGGTCGACAACCGCACGGTCCTGGTGGACCCGGGTACCCGAAAAATCATAAAGGTTTACGACTAAACGAACCATCCAGCCCCGCCGCCATCGCTGGCGGCGGGGTTGAAGCGTACAAATCTCCACAATCCGGTGACGAGCCTTGAAGTCGCGACATCGCAACCTTCCAAAAGGTCCGGGCTTTATGGATGATGGTCGCGGCCGGGCAGAGTTTTCCGCTCAACAAGCCAGTCCAGGAGCTCAAGGACCTTCAGGGCAGGATCTGTGCACGAGTAATACGCTTTTTGGCGCTCCTGCCTCCGGGTGACCAGACCAAATTCTCGCATTATGCCGAGATGCTGGGAGAGTGCTGAATTGCTAAGCCCTAATCGCGGCGCCAGATCAGAAACGGATATTTCTCCGTCAGCAAGAATCATTAGAGCGAGAAGGCGCTTTTCATTAGCCATGGCAGCGAGCAGCTCGGCGGACGGCGCATAAATGCTGGGCTTTTCGGGATTCATGATGTTCCCCTCGCCGACGCGTCGAGCGCGCCTTGTACCCGCCTCCATTCACGGCAACGGCGGGCGCCCCAAGGAGGATGTGCCGGGATCGTCGCGTGCCCCGGCGCGCCAGAACTATTAGCGTAGTGTAATGTTCCATCAGAAGGGCGTCGCTGTCTCACGGCCAGCGTCGGCGGCAAAGCGCCTTAGCTCCTGGATCGCCCCTTCTTCGCAGCCTGGGGACCCTTGGCTTCGGCAGCAAGGCGTTGTTCTCGAAGTCGCGCAGTTTTCAAATAGCGCGCCTCTCTCTCGGCCGCGTTAGCAACTTTTGCCTCGCGGTCTGCGCGCTCCAATCGGTCTTTGTCGACGCTTCGCTGGGACACTTTGGCCTCCTACCAGAAGACCGTTGAATTTACTGTTCGCTAAATTGTTCCCGTCAATCGCCGACTGCCTTCCTGACGCATGCCGGCACCAACAAAGCAAAAGCCCGCCACCGGCGTAGCGGGCTTTTGAAGAGGCAGGCAATTTGGGGGACTGTCCAACCAATTACCGCGATAGGGCTTCCGGCATCAGAGGTGCCGGATCGCAACGCCACGTGTCGGCCGTGGAGATAAGTTTCCTCTCGTGGTGAAAGCAGGCGGCGACAGCGTCGATGGCCGGGGATGAACGGCAAGGACGCCTGTGCGCGTGTCGTCAGTGTAGAGAGCTGATCGGTATCGCAACGTTTCGCAGTTCGGCAAGACCTTCGGATCCGGCAACTATGCCAGAACATTTGACGCATAGCGCCCAAACAGGCCGGTCACCCCCAAGACCGATACGAAAATTACCTGGTCAAGGTAGTTGCTATGTGGGCCCGCGCCACGGCGGTCAGCGCGGGCCCGTACGCTGCGCTGACCGGCGCTCACTTATCGCCTGCGAGCCACGATCGTAGATCAGCGCTTGGCGTTGTCACTCTCCGAGTCGGCCCGCGCGAGGAACTGCTCGGCTGTCGCTGGAATATGGCTTTTCAACCAGTCCGCCATCGCAACTTCCTCATGCAGATTCTCTTCGCAGAGCTGGGCGACCTCTGCTTCGCCTAGCGATTTGGCGGCGGCGATCAGGATTGTGTAGGAGGCGATTTCCATGTGCTCGAACGTGTAGCTTGCAAGCGATCCCTTCATCACTTCGTCCCCGGCGAACACCCCACTGAGCGACTGCGCCATTGCCGTCAGCTTGCCGCCGGCATCCTTCAGTGTGGAAGATCCTTGTCCGATGCGGTCAAGACAGGTTTCCAGCCGAGCAGCCTGCTGTCTGGTCTCCTGGATGTGCTGGCGAATCCGCTCGCTGAGCTCAGGATAGTTCTCTATCCGGTTCAGTTGCCCATTCAACATGGTTTCGGCCTGCTCCTCCATGGCGTGAGCATCCCTGAGCCATTGGACAAGCCATTCGCGTGATTCTGACATTTCATACCTCCTTCATGGGTCGGCCAGAACTTTCAAAGGGAGATATTGTTCCTCATCGGTTGAGCTGCCGAGTCAGCCTGTATTGCAGGCTCCTCGAGGTCGGCGCTGCAAACGGGCGCTTGGCAATTGGAGAGAGTGGCGGGCGAGGCATGGTCGCGGTATCCGCGTTGGCAAACCGCATTTCTGCAGAAATGACGAAGCTGCTGCCTGTCGCGGGTTCCGTGATGGATGATCTCAATGAAGCGTTTCGCGTCGCCTCGTATTCCAATACCCGCGCCGCGATGTGTCAGGCTGTGTCTTGCCCGAGCGCCTTGGCCGTTGCCATTCGTCTTGCGAAATCAGCCCATTGCCGGTGCGTCCCAGCGAGGCCTCCAGGTTCAACAACGGAGATCATATCGCGATGGAACGTCACGGCGTTTCGCAGGTTGGTATTGGGGTTTTCGCGCTAGGGAAAGAGCCATGACTTCTTCAGACAAGTCTTCAACTGACATATCACCCCGCCCCGAGAAATCGAGCGGCAGGACCCCGTCAAAGCCGGCGACACCTTCACCGGCCCCAGAGAAAATATCCGGAGCAGGCCCTGCGGTCGCCGAGCATTCGAAAGACGCCAAGGCGCCCAGAGGCGGGCGTCAACCTGGGGCCTATGTCAAGGATTAGATGGCCGAGCGTCTGGCCAATACAGGAAGCGACGAGGAGGTTTTTATGCAGATGATGGGAGTTGTCGTCAGCCGAGACCAGGCTCCGGTCGTGGAATTTCGGGGCGAGGGAGGCGAGTGTATTAAAGTTACCCTGCAGGCCGGGCATACTCTTCCCGACGATGAACTCATTGCAAAGGCCAAGGCTATGATGGTTCAGGTCGCTCAGTTCGGGACGGACCAGATCAACAATGCGGCGATGTCTGACGGGTCGTCGGCCGATGGGGTGATACAATCCGGAATGTCGGGATAGAATAGCTTCGCTCGGTGCGGGCTACAAGGCCACGAGTCGGCAGCGGACGTGCAGTCATCAGCCAGAAGATGGCGAGAGCGGCACGCAGGCAAGGCACGCAGATCGCACCCTCCAAAGCAGCGACACCGGTCATCATCGAAAAGCCGAGCGTGAGCGTTGGGGCTATCAAAGCTATGGAACAAAGCTGGCGCGCACTGGTTGGGGCCAAATTCAACGCTGTGGGGAGGGGATATGTCGCGTATCTTCAATCTTGGTTTGCCGGTCCTGCTTGGCGCTGCAACGTTCACGCTCAATGTTGCTTCGGACCCGCTGCCGCCGGATCTGACGTATCGTCCATTGCCAAGCTTGCCTTTTTCTGCGGTCAAGGAAACTGACGAGGCGCAAAAGCCGGCCGTGACACAACGGCAACGCGGCCTGCTCGAGAGCCGTTACGATCTGGCCGACCGGCCGATGCCCGGCGTCATGATGTCAGGCGGGCGCAAGGCTGTACAAGAAGGCTCGCGAGTGAAACTGCCGGCAGGCGAAACCTGGAGCAGCCTGGCAGCGAAAACCCCTCAGGAAATTCGTGATCGTGGTCTGTTGCCGCAAGGCTTCCTACCGTTGCCGCACGTCAAGCAGGCCGCCGGAGGTCAGGTCTTTCCTGAAAGTGAGATTAGAGAGATCGGCGCTGATGAAGGACGCGATCTGCGCCGCTTTGACGTCGATTTCGATCTACCGGATCACCTTACGCCGGAGTTTCCGCCTCCAATATTTCTGACCACGCACCCGGAGCTTGGAGATGTGTCGCGAGGGGATCTGCTGACGATACGCAACTTCTACGAATACATGAACGGCATCATCACGCCCGTGCAGATGGAAGGACTTCGTCTGCTGCTGACGCCATTTCCGCAGGAGGAATTCAACCAGACCGAGGACAGGAAGGTAGCGATGCAAAGCACGGGTGTCGCTTGCCTCGATTGCCATTCCAATTTCCACACCAACGGGGCGTTTCACCTCACCCCGGACGTGCGGCCGCAAGCCGAGCGCTTCCGGCTCGACACAACCAGCCTGCGCGGCTTGTTCAACCAGCAGATCCACGGATCCAAGCGCTCGCTGCGTTCCGTGGAAGACTTTACGGAGTTCGAACAGCGCACCGCCTATTTCAACGGCGATCACGTGAGCGCCACCCGCAAGGGCGTGAACCTGCCGGATCGGCCGAACCAGGTCGCGATGATGGCGCAGATGCAGAACATCATCGATTTTCCTCCGGCACCCAAGCTCGATCCCTTTGGACGACTTGACCCGGCTACCGCCAGTGCGCTGGAGATCAAGGGCGAGCAGGTGTTCATGGGAAAGGGCCGCTGCGGCGAATGTCATGTTCCAGCCCAGTCCTTCATGGACAACAATATGCACAACCTGAAGCTCGAGCGATTCTACAAAGTTGGTCAGACGTTCAACGACCAGGTTGCCATTCCAGATGGACCCATCAAGACCTTCACGTTGCGCGGGATCAAGGATTCTCCGCCCTATCTTCATGACGGCCGTCTGATGACGCTGGGCGATACCGTTGAGTTCTTCAACCTGGTGCTCGGAACGAAGCTCGACCAATCGGAAAAGGAAGCATTGGTGGCCTATTTGCTCACGCTCTAGATATCCGGGAAAAACCGCGGCCGACAATTAACTAGGTATCGAATGGAGGACATCATGCGTGCCGCCATAATGGCAGTAGTCCTGGCAGTGTCGCCCTGCTGTGCGCTGGCGCAAATCGGCAATCCAGCCGGTCTTGCCCCCGATACGAGTATGGAGAAGCCTGGAGTCCCAGCACCGCACCAGACGAATTATCAGGATCGGCTTTTCGTACAGCTAATTACGGCAGGCGGCAGGGCCGAGATAGAGCTCGGGCGACTCGCGGCTGGAAAGACAAGCCACGAAGACCTCCGGGAATTTGCAAATCGGATGGTCGATGATCACGACAAGGCCAATAAGCAGCTGAAATCCGTGGCAGATAAAAGCAAAATCCCACTTCCCGAAGGGCTCGACCCAGATCACAAGAAAATCCGTTCCGATCTCGAAAAGCTCGACGGCGCCGCGTTTGAGCTGGCTTACCTGGGGGCGCAGATCGTCGATCACCAAAGGACGGCGCAGCTCCTGGCTTGGGAGATAGGCTCGGGCGAGGATGCAGCGCTTCAGCGCTTCGCCTCCGAAAAGCTGCCGACGGTGCTTGAACATCTTGACCTGGCCCGCACGTTGCACGCGAAGTTGGCAGGCCAGGCCCTGTTCGCGCCGGATGCGCAAAAGGCCAAATAAAGCGGCGATCCATGTGACCCTGAAAGTTCAGCTGCCTTCTGTGAATGTCAGCGCACGCGCGTCTGTTTGTCCGATTGAGAAAGTGACGCCATGGCGGAACTTCGGATCGCCGCCGCGCTTAATCCGGCGGAGGAGTTATCCGATGAACGCGACCAAAGAGTTTTTTGAAAGCTGGCTGCAGGAGAATGTCGGCACTCTTGCCGGCCAAGAGGGAGTGAGCTTCGCCGTGCTGGCCCAGCAATTCGAGCAGGATGCCGAAGCGGCCGGTTATGGTCGCGAGGTGCGTGAGGACGAGCTCGGAAACATTGAAGATGCGATCGAGCAAGCGCTCAAGAAAGCACGACCTGGCGTGCATGGTGACGCCGCTGGCGAACCGAGCGATGTGGCAGCCCTCATGGATGCGCTGGAGGTCGAAGATGCCAAAAGCGGGCCGTAGGCCATACCAGATTAGCTCTTTTCGTTTGTCGAAGTTGCCGGGGTAGCCCCATGGAGCAGTTTCGCAAGGACATGGCCGCCTTGGCAGACCCGGCTTTCTGGGTGACGATAGGTTTGCTTCTGGTCCCGTATGTGCTTGGAACGGTGCTGCTCGTTTGGACCTGCGGCTGCCTGTAAGGTGCTACTGACACACCCCGGTGGTGGTTCAACGGCCCTAACGCCCTACAATACCGAGCTAATGCGCTCGCGGGGGGGATCCTGCGCTGCAGCAAAGTCTGAACGATCTCGTCGCCAGGAAATTCATCGTCGACACCAAGCTCCTTTGCTGCCGGTAGTCGCACCGCCGCGGCTGACAGCTTTTGCGAGAGGGGAGAAGGCCGCCGTTCATGTGCAGGCGCCGACGCGATCTGCGCTCTCAAAGTTCCAGCTACGCCCCCGTCAGAATGCCCCGATCACACGCCTGAGCATCCGCGCGTTCCCTTACATCGAAAATAGCCCAGCAGCATGTGCGTTGCCTTGGAACACTTGTGTCACATCGAAGTTCGGCCCGCATAGGAGAACCTAGATGGCCATCCCACAAGCGGACAACGACAACCACCTGCGCAAGAAGCCGGCTTATCGAGGCAAAATCTCGCCCAAGGGAGCGATACACCAGGTTAGAGCACGACCCAGGTACAAAATGGCGCTGCGGGCGACAAGAATTAAGGCGAGGCGCTGAGATGCCGCGGACCAATAATGACGCTCGCAACGAGGAGACCACATCAGCTGCGGCAATCATTGTCGACAAGGAACGTGTTGAGCGCGCCGCCAAGACGGCGCGGTTGAAGGAAGCGCGCCTCGCACAAGCGATCACGCCGTCTCCCATCGAACGCAAGCAGCGCGTCACCAAAAAGGTTCGCAGGATTTTTGTTGCTGGCTAGGAGGTGCCATGACTCGCAATCATGACAAGGAAAGATACGACCGCGCCAAACGCATCAGCCAAGAGACGCTGGACGCTGAACGCGCACAACGCGCCGAGAAGACGGCGCGGCTGAGACAAGCAAGGCTTGCACAGCGTCCGGTGGAGTCCTCGCCGGCGCAGCCGCAAATTCATCGCAAACCTATCCAGGCTCTCAAAAAGAGAAGCCGTAAGGTGATTGAAGTCTTTTAGGCTCTCCACATCCGTGCAGAACACTGGGAGAAACATTACCAGTCCAGCGGCGAGCGCGGCTGGGAGGGAGGGCTTCCGCGACCTGATCCAGCAAGGCTCGAAATACCTGGCGAGCAATCGCGGGGAGGATCTCCGCCTCCTCGCCATTATTAGAGCTGGGAGCGAAACCTGCTCGCAAAGTAATCGGTGACCTTTTCGCTTACCGGACGCGCTTGCCATTCTTCCAGACTGACCTGCCTTGATCGCTTCAGGTCCTCATTGAAAACGTCTATTTGCGTCCGCGCGAATTCCAAGCCGTAGACGTTCAGACTGGCCTCATCGTTGAGGCGCAAGGATCGCTCATCCAGATTAGCCGAGCCAAAGCTCACCCAGACATCGTCGACGATCAAAAGCTTGGGATGGTACATTGTGGGTTGAAACTCAAAGATGCGTACACCAGCCTTGAGCAATTCGCCCCAGAAAAAGCGCGAGCCCTTTCGCACCACAGGCACATCCGTAAGCCAATTGGGAACGATGACATCGACCGAGACGCCTCGCTTCCTCGCATCAAGAATCTGCTGCAGCGCGATGTCGTCCGGCACGAAGTAGGCCGTGCCGATGCGCAGATGATCCTTGGCCGCGGCTATTGCCGCCAACATCATCAACTCCATGTTCTCCGAGCCGTTTGGCTGCGAAGAAAGTATCAACTGCGCATCGAGACCACCAGCGGGCGCAACTGCAGGGTAGAACTTCCCGCCCTGCAATGTCTCGCCGGTCGTCTCAAGCCAGTTTTCGGCGAACGCCGCCTGGAATGCGGGCACGGCGGGTCCTTCGATCCGGTAATGCGTGTCGCGCCATTCATTTGAGTTGCGTGCGTTCCCGCGCCAATCATCGGCAATGCCGACCCCGCCAGTGAAAGCGATCCGGCCATCGACGATCAGCAGCTTGCGATGAGTTCGGTTGTTTACACGGTCCAACGTATACCAGCGTAGCGGCCGATAGCGTTCGAACCTCACACCTGCCGTCGTCATGATGCGGATCAAGTCCTCGTCGAAGGGAAGGCTGCCAACCCAGTCGACGTTCACGCGGACCTCGACGCCTTCGCGGGCCTTCGTCGCCAATGCGATCGCGAACTCGTAGCCGATGGCTCCTGACCAATAAATATACGTTTCCATGTTGACGCTGGATCGAGCCGCCCCGATTGCTTGCAGCATTGAGGGAAATATTTCGTCTCCGTTGACGAGAGTTTGGACCGCGTTGGAACCGAACATCTGCCCTTGCGAATAGCTGCTCATCGTCTTGGAAAATTGGGGATCCGCAGCTTCGAACCGGTGGGGGACGATAGATCGTAGAACGCGCGGCTGTGGAGTGAGGTTTATGATCAACACCGTGAGCAGGCTGCCGATGGCGGCAATGGCCAGATAGATGAGCACCTTTCGCCAAGGCGCAATGCGGGAGGTCTTCTTGCGGGCGCCTGACGCAACGGAACCGAAAGGCTGCACGTCAATCGCCCTGTTGCTGGCGATGGCGATGTTTTTCGATCTCCTCGGGCTCTTCATCGTCGATCCGGGTGATGTTTGAAGCCGCGTGATCTGACCGCAGGATCTCGTCCAGCTTGGCATGGATCGCTTGAGTGTCGCGGTGCTCCGCGCGCTGGATGAACAGCGTCATCGCCCAGGTGAACAATGTTGCGGCTCCATGCCAATCCAAGCTCTGTCGCTCGAAAATCATCCAAAGAATTGCGTAAGCCAACAAGACCAGGAACGCAGCGGGACGGGAAGTCAGTGTGCCGATTGAGGTAAGGGCGCTGGTGATCGGATGATTTGCCATTCCAGAGAACTCGCGGCAGTCCCCCTGGTTCCGGGGAGACATCATACCGCCCCGCCGTGCCTACAGTGGATTTGGGTCGGCCGCTTGAGTACATCGCCTCTGGCCGATCGTTACTTTCGATCGAGCACCTTTCGGACCTTCTCGGCCAACTCGTCGATCGTGTAGGGTTTGGTCAAAAGCTCCGTTCCAAAATCGAGCGTGCCATTGTGAACAATCGCGTTTCGCGTGTAGCCGGTGGTGTAGAGCACCTTTAGTGACGGGTGCGATGTCCTGACTTTGTCCACCAGTTCGCGGCCTGACATTTCCGGCATGACCACATCGGTGAACAGAAGCGAAGGCACTTGCCCGCTCTCCACGGCGGCAAGTGCATCTCGTGGCCCCGACATTTCCAGGACGGAATAGCCCAGTTCTCGCAGCGCTTCTGCGGCCATCAGGCGTACACGATCTTCGTCCTCGACGATCATGATGACCTCGTCTGAATGTCCCGGATGCTCGCCCGCCAAGGCGGCGGCCGGGCTGTCAGGAATGCCGCCATGCGACCGCGGTAGCAAAATCTTCAAGGTGGTTCCAACACCGAGTTCGGAATAGATCTTGACGCTGCCGCCGGACTGACGAACAAATCCATACACTTGGCTAAGTCCCAATCCGGTACCCCTGCCGACTCCCTTTGTGGTGAAGAACGGATCGAAGGCTCTTGCCAGCACGTCCGCAGTCATGCCCGTTCCGGTATCGGTGACCGCTATCATCACATACTGGCCCGAGGAGATCGCGTTTTCTCTCGCATACCGGTCGTCAATATGGGCGTTAGACGTTTCAATCGTGAGCTTTCCGCCGGCGGGCATTGCATCGCGTGCGTTGACGCAAAGGTTGAGCAATGCGCTTTCCAATTGCCCTGCATCGGCCTCCACATGCCACAGCCCAGCGGCGAGCACCGTCTCGATTGCTATGGTCTCTCCAAGCGTTCGGCTCAGCAGTTCGCTCATGCCGGAGACGAGTCGATTAGGGTTCAGGCGCGTCGGTGCCAAGGGCTGCTGGCGGGAGAAGGCAAGCAGCCGCTTGGTGAGTTCCGCAGCGCGTTGTGCCCCATCGATTGCACCGGTGACGAAGTGGTTCACGTTCGTGTCGCCGTTTCGGAGCTTGCGCTGCACGAGATTCAAACCGCCAATGATGACAGCCAGCATATTGTTAAAGTCGTGGGCGATGCCACCGGTAAGCTGTCCCACGGCCTCCATCTTCTGCGCCTGGCGCAGGTGCTCTTCTGCTCGGATGCGTTCAGCAACTTCCTCAGCCACACGCTGCTCAAGAGTGGCATTGAGTGTCTGCAGCGCTTTGAACAGTCGGGAGTTGTCGATTGCCGTGGCGGCATGACCGGCAAGCCCCAGCAAGGCTGTCTCATGCTCTGCGGCAAAGACACCGCAACCGGAATGTCCGAAGAACAGGCCACCCAGCACTTCGCCTGATCGCGAAATGACCGGCACTGCAAGATAGGATCGCACGGGAAGATGGCCTTCCGGCATTCCCTTCCTCGGCGGATTTTTTCCATAGCGCACATCCATGAGGATATCATCGGAACGCACCACGCCCGTCCCGCGAAAAGTAGGCTCGAAGACGGCCGTGTTGCGTGGCATGGGGAAGTTTTCGAAAGCGGAGCGTGGCGCTCCCGACAGCGCGTAGAGCATATAGCTGTCCCCCTTGTCATCGAGGACATTGTAGAAAAAAGCTCCGAATTGCGCGCCTGACAGCGCGACGCCAGCGTCGGTGACAATCTGGACAATGCGCTCCACGTCCAGCTCGGCTGCCACGGTGGCGGCAGTCGCATTCATCATCTGAAGCTGGTTCTCCACCCGCTTTCGCGCGGTAATATCCATGACGGTGCCGATGAAACGCACCGCGCGTCCGGACCGGAAAAGAGATTCGCCCGTTGCAGCTATCCAACGCTCCTTTCCGTCGCGCAGCCCGATCGTCCGATATTCGATGTCGTAGCGGGAAGACTCGCCCGGCGCGAGCGCCCGGCGTACGGCCTCATCCGCCCGTTCACGGTCTTCTGGATGGAGACCGGCCAGGAACGCGCTCTCATATGTCACCTCCGCCTCAGGTGGCAGACCGAAGAGAGCTTTGCATCGGTCGTCCCAACGCAGCACCCTTGTGATGGGATCATAGTCCCACGTTCCGATAGCGGCTGCATCGGTTGCTAGCCTTAGCCGCTCCTCGCTCGCTCGGGCAGCCTGTTCCGAGCGGACGCGCTCGATGTGAGCCCATGACCGCTCTGTCACCTCCGCCAGCAAGGACAGTTCGCGCTGCGACCAGACGCGGCGCTGCGTGTCGTGAACGGCCATTAGCGCAGCCAGCCGGCCTTGCTTGACCAAGGGCATGCAGATCGTTGCCGTTATGCCGATATCCTGAAAGGTCTTTGCTTCCTCGGGTGCAATTTCCTCGAGATTGTTGTTGATGACGAGCGGCCGATTGGCGGTCAGATTGCCAACAGCGAGGCGACCGAAATCGGCAAGACTGTAGTATCCCCTGATGCTAGGCGAGCCAGGAGCGCTCCAGTCGCCGCGAATGGTGAAGTGGTCCTGGTCCGGCTCCATGTCAGCGTAGGCGCAAATCGAAACGCCTAGATGTTCGCCAAGTAGACGGGTGGTGACCTCCATGACAGCGTCGGCATCTGTCGCCGGGGAGATCTCTCTGCCGAGGCGGTCCAGAAAGGCCAGGCGCTCGGCATTTTCACGCAGGGCCTTCTCCGCACGAAGCCGTTCAACTGCGGTGCGCGTCCGGTCAGCCACTTCCGAAATCAGAGCAATCTCGGCTGGCGTCCAGTGTCTTGGCTCGGAGTGATTGAGGTACAATAACGCAACCAACCCGCCGTGCTCCGTGACCGGCATGTTGATGACGGATTGGGCGCTGATTGCCTTGAGAGCCTCGGCATGGTCGTGGGTTCGCGGGTCTGTCTCGGCATTCTCGAAGACGACCGTCTCGCCTCGCTTCAAATCATCGACATAGGAGCCGTAGTCCCTGAAATTCAGAGTTCCGGCCAGACTTCGGATTCCCGGCGCGTTCCAGTCTCTGTCGATGACTATCGTTTCTTTCTCGAGATCGATCGTGCCATATCCGGCTCGACTGATGCCAAAATGCTTCCCAAGCAATTCCGCTGCCGCGAAGGCCAGTCCGGCAGGATCATCGATCTCCCGAATCCTGTCACCCAACCCCGCCAAAAGCTCGAAGCGCTGCACTTCAGACAAACGTTCGCGTGACGTGACTCCCATTTCGCCCCCGGTTCGGTCGGACTAGATAATGCCGTCAGTCGCGAAGAGTTCCAGGCGCCTGACAACAGGTCGGGGCTAGGCCGACGCATTGCGAAGAAACTTGCGTCACGATCAGCGAAGGACAACTCCATATGCGCCCTCAACGGGCGAACGACGCGCCGTGCATCATAGTTTAATGACACCTGCTGGGCTGTGCCGCATAAAGCCATTGTCAGCGGCTGTGTAACGGGCGCCGCTGCTTGGGAGCAATCCCACTGTAGCCAAATAGGAGCGCCTGATGCTTAGCCGACCAACCCGCACGAATACGGAAGCTCTCTACCCCAGTGACCTGAACATCCTTCGCGACGCGTTCGACGCGCTGTGCCAGGAATTTGCTATTTTGCCCGACACGGCGGCGGCCAACGCCGTAGCGAGAGAACTGATCAGGTTGTTTGAAACAGGAATGACGGAAGCGGCCACACTGATGATTGCCGTGCGCGCACGTTGGCAGGGCGACTGGGAGATGGGAGGCAGCAATGCTGCCTGAGGTTTGATGATCACGCGCAATCAACCCGCTGCATCCTTTTCGACGCCGCCGCGTTGAGCGTCAAACCTGCCAGAAATGTCCGATGCGCTGGTACAATGACTGGAGCGACCGATGCCGAAATTTCGCTTCGAGTTTATCGAAGGCATGTCCCAGCCTGCAATCTTTGCCGATATGGCTGATCGAGATGAGGCTGTCAGAGAGGCGAAGCGTGCAGCCAAGGAGGCCATGCTCGACGGAATTGTCGATGGCGTGGACCCGACCAGTTGGGTGACGAAGGTTTACGACGAAGCAGGCTATCTCGTCGCCACTCTCGGATTCCAGGATCTGGTCGCTGCGCCCAGGGATACGGAAGAGTTCAAGGAAACAGAGGAGCCAGGCGTCTTGCGATCGGGTTGATGCCGGGTTCTCCGCTGTCGCCATCGAGCCAGATGTCGCGGCCGCCGATGCAGTTGGGCAGATCACGCCGTGAACCCGGTAAAAGACCGTTTCTGGCTGGTGCGGACAGCCTTTTTGTTTAATCTCCGAAAGACGCGCAGAGGCTGCAACACAGCTTCAGCCCGCCTCGACGCTCTCGAGACGGGCGCGCGGGAGTTGAGATGCGATGCATAGAGACGCCTTCACCCCATCAGAACTTGCCCTGCTCAGTCGCGTCTTCGCACGCAGCAAAATCAAAAACGAAACCGCAACCGAGAAGGAGCGGCGCGCATCACGTATTCTGGCTTACTACCAGGCTGGGGTCACGGATGAGGATGAGCTAGAACAGCTTTCTCGCCAACCGCTCGGAAGGTGACGATTAGTCTTCTTTCTTCAGAGCTTCCGCCTCGTCTTTGAGCTTCGGCCAATCGGCGCCATGCTTGCGAAGCAGCGTTCGTGCCTGCTTGGGGTCAATTTCCGTGAGCTCGACCAGATGATCGACCTCAAGGTCCTGGCCTTTCGCAACCCGGCTTGCCTCATTCGCTTTTCTTTGCATTTCGACGACCTCTGCTGATACAACATGAACGAGCGCTGAGAGTGCGCGTTCCAGAACTTCATACAAAAACCGCGACGTCGATTAAATCAGTCGGATTGCGCCACTGAGGCGGGCATGCCCTTCTGCTGCGGCTCTGGTCGCAAATGGCGGCGGCATCTTCGTGCGACTGTCCGGGCACGCGGCATTCGGTTTCGTCGCCGCTCCGTTTGATGTGCCGGCGTTCGGCAGCATTCTGTCGCAGCAAGTCCTATCGCACGTTATCTCATCAGCTTGATCTGAAGCGAGATGCTCAGCCTCAGAATCCTGTCGCCATTTTCGTTCCGCACTTCAACAAATACTTGCTGCCCGTCCGCCTCGGTCAGTGCATCTTTCGTAAGGTCGATAAGGCCTTCGAAGCCTACGCGGCGCACCTCCTCCAGACCGGCACATTCGATGCCGATTTCGTCCTCGATGACCACATTGTGTTCGCCACTATCAAAGAAAAATCGTGCCATCCGAAAGCTTCCGTCACCACTAAGCTGCGGGGTTCCTTTGGTGCAGGTAGGTCGTGTCGAAATCACCTGCACGAGTGAGGCCGAGCCAATCAAGAGCATGCACCCTTGGGCCTGTGGTGGCGATGAGGCCTCTACGTCGAAGTTCCTGAAGCATTCGGTTGACGTGGACTGTAGACAAGCCCAATGCATCGCCAAGTGCTGCCTGGGTAATGGGAAGATCCGCGACGTGATCTTGGATGCGTCCAACCGAGCGCAAGCGAAAGATCAGTTCGCACAAGATGTGAGCCATGCGCGTATAGGCCTCGCGTCGTCCCACATTCGTAACCCATTCCCTGTAAATCGCTGCATCGATCAGCGTCGAGCGCCAAAAAGCCGTCGCGATTCGGGGATGCTGTTCGCAAATGGCGCGAAGAGCGTCATGTCGCATGAAGCCCAGTCGGGCTGCTGTCAGGGTCGTGAAATTGCAATCCATGACCGACAGATGCAGTCCATGCAGATCGGGAATGTCCCCAGCCACAAAGAAGGATGTAATCTGCCGTTTGCCATCGCCGGTAAGTTTGGTGGAACCGAGCAGGCCATCCAAAACCACGAACGAATTGACAGGGCGGTCACCCTCACTCACCAGGTCGTAATTGGCAAGAAAATCCTTCTCCTGAATTTGGATGCCTTTCAAAACATCAATATCGCCCTCTCGGAGATCCGAGATGCTTTGGAGCTTGCGGATAAGTACATCCGAGGATGAAGTGGGTGACAAAGTGGCTACCTAGCTGATGTTGGTTATCGAACTTGCATCCGCTTCAAAAGTTCCGGATAGCCGTAATGAGGCGCCGGACTGCTGGTCGGGAACTGGGAATTCAGAATGCCGAGGCAGGTCCTTGGCCGGGACTTCATTGCACGGCGGCACAGGAGTGCTGCACACCCATAATCGAGCCCCTCGAGCAGCGCATTAACCTATGACATAGGCTGCGCTCGCAATTGTCGCTGCGACATCACATGAGGTGGTTGATCCGCCAAGGCTTGACGCTGCAACCTCACCTATGAGGGCCAGATGGCTCCGGCCAGGACTCAGGCAAAAGGCGTCTCACCTGAAGCGAGAAATCTGGCCTTGCAAATGGGCATCTCAACGAGCCCGCTTGAGGTCCGGCCGCGCAATGTCGCTACACGGTTGACGAGCGGCTATCTATTAGGGCCACTCTTGGGTCCATCAGGCATCTCCAAAGACCCGGCCTAGTGGGGAATGGAACTTTTGCCGATCAGTGGGCTTTCGGATATGTCCGTCGGAAACGACGTGGAGAAATTGATGCGGAACCTTATACTGGCCTTCGCAGCATTTGCCCTATCCGCGTGCCAATCGGCTCCTGAACCGCTGCAATCCGCCGCTATCGAACCTGCTACCATTCCCTCCCAATCCGCCTTGGATCCTGCCGTTGCTCCCCCTGGCCCTGCAATAATGGATCAATCCGTGGCAATCACTCCTCCTTCAAAGGGCGTTCCACCAAAGTACGCTGCTTTTTCGGGCAATTGGGCCGGGCGATTGGAAGGCACATACGAAGGTAAACTGTCTGTTCAATCTGTTTCTTCAAACGGAAAGGTGACCGTAACCTACGCATGGGGAATTCTGAGCGATGACAATCCGGGTGAGGCCGCGGGCGAAGGAAAAATTGTAGGGACTACGTTGAAGCTGGGGCGCCTCCCGAATGGCGCGGACGTCAGTTTCATGATGATGCCCGACGGTACGCTGACCGCAACCCATACGCTCGCCGGCCAGACCTATACGGGCATGTTCATCAGGCAGTGATCAAAGAAAATACGGTCGCGTTCCCGCGGTTTTTGATCCGAGCGATCCCGCGCCGTTGGACCATCTCCTATAGCGGTCATTGAAATGCCAATCCTTGGCGTCATAGCCGCTACGTTCGAGGACCGTGGCGGCCCCCGACCGAAGCATTTCCTCAACATGGGGGTAAGGAGACCCGCTTGACCACCCACGTCCCAAAACACACCACGGATGCCAATCCCCATTAATTCTGGGTGGCTGCGGGGCGTTTCGGCGCGGCTTGCACGGGTTCGCGCAGGTTCGGTTGGGACCGGTTTGCGTACGTTATCGAAGGTGTGCGGTGTTGGTTCGCCCCATGTGGCACCTGCTTTGCACCGCCTGCGACAGTCCCTAGCGAGTCGCGCTATCCTCGCTGCAGCGAATCGACGCGGGCTTTTTTCTTATTTCGTGAAACGAAAGGTCATTCCGTAAGTTGGCTTCCCAAAGGAGGAAACCAATGAAAAAGGATGGCGATGGCCGTGTCGACAAGGGCAATCAGCAATTGCTTGCCCGACGTCTGTCTGAAGAAGTCGGTATTTCAGAGCCGGATGCGCGCGGTCTGATCAAGCTTATCGGCACGGATTGGAATTCGCTGCTTCGTGAAGCCCGATTTCTGAAAGAGAGGCACTAGAATGCTTCTGCCGGTCACACGATCTCGACTGAAAATTATTAGCGCTCGCGGCGGTAGGTTCTGGGCTCCGCCGGCTGTGAGCGAAGAACATGCTTCCGCCCCAACGGAGGGTGTCATGACCGCTCCCGCTACCACGCGCTTCATTGCCAGAACACGACCGTCCAAGGGAACTGCTGCTGGTCGGCGCTTGAGCCAGATGCCAAAGGAATATTAGCTATTTCGAACAGTTGAGTTCATGCTCGGATGTTGTCACTGGCATCCGACGAGGGCTAGTGGGTCATACCTCAGCCGGGCCGCGCTATTGGTCCCTCCATGGCGCGGCCTTTTTGGGAGAAGAGATTGACCCGTGGGTACGGGTTGGCTCACGCGCGACTGTGCCGCGTAGCGTCGCAGGCGGACCGAAGCGATGGCGCGATGAAGAGGCGCAGGGCCAACCGCCGTTGATCTTCAGGCCGTAAGCCCAGCCCCACACCTCAAACGTTGGAGCCGTTCGCTCGGCACTCGACGCCGTGCGTGGTGCCCGTCAGAGGCGTGAGCCTTGACCGTGGGGTCATCTGCAGTGACTGGCAAAGGTAAGATCATCCGAGCCGGCGCCGTATCCCTCCATACAGCTTGCGGCTTGCTCGGAACTGCGACTGATTTATGCCGATCGTCGGCACGTTGCGATGGCACCTCGTAGGAAGGGTCTGCCCGGATAACCGGCTCCAGATCGTGGGGGAAGTTCGGCGCATGGACGGGCAGTGCTTCGGCCGATTTGTCGCCCTTTTGAGCCATCGCTGGAAGGATTTCAGCGATCTCGACCAGGATTTCCTTGACCAGATGTCTCATCTGCGCGCCCGCTCTGCGGCCCATTGCTATGGCGATCAAACTTGCTGACGTAGCCAATGTTCCCGCTTGAGCTGAATGGCGCACGCTCTGCCGGCAAAGATCGACGGAGCGGCTTGACGCGACAGGCCGCGTCCCTCTCGCCTGCATGATCGATGCTGGAAAGTCGAAATTTGAACGGACTGTTCCCTGCCTTCGTCGGAGCGGTGGATGATCCGATCACGGCATGTGCCTGACCCCCGACTTGCCTCGCGCAGCTTCTTCCCTGGCTGCTGTCTGCCCTCTGACGAGTCGACGGGAACAAAGGCTCGATCATCCGGTTTGGAACCATCCCGTTAAGCACAGGACGAAAGTGCAGCCTGGCGGATGAGAGACGGCAGTCGGATTGCTCTGGCTGCTTCGATCTGCATTCGGCAGCCGAGACTGAGCCCAAATGCCTGCAGGAGACTTCGTATGAGCGAAGCACGACACAGCGAAGGCAATGAGGTGACTTCGATTGCGGTCACGTCGCCCTTCGCCAGTTTTTTCATGGCTGGCTTTGAGTGCTCGTCGCACCGGCGCAAGGACGGCGTTCGCCTCGATCTTATCCGTGCGACGTCGCATTATTTGCACGCCCTGGGCGACTACCGCGGTTGCGCCGAACTCGGTCTTCGTACCGTCCGCGACGGGTTGCGCTGGCACCTGATCGAAACCGCTCCTGGAAACTATGACTGGTCAAGCTGGACGCCGATGGTCGAAGCAGCGCAATCGGCAGGTGTCCAGGTCATCTGGGACATCTTCCACTACGGATCTCCAGACCACGTTGATCAAGGGTCGATGCATTTCATCGATGCCTATGCCTCGTTCGCTGCGGAAGCTGTGAGGGTTCATCGTTCAATCGCCGGTACAGCGCCTTTGTTGTGCCCGATCAACGAAATCTCGTTTTTCGCCTGGGCTGTTGAGGTTGGCTATTTCCCGCGCGTAGGCCCGAAGAAGCGGGGATGGTTCAAGCGACACCTCGTGAGAGCTGCAATAGCTGGCGTTCGCGCGATGCGTGAGGTCGATCCCGCTTGCAGATTTGTCTGGGCCGAGCCGCTCATCCACATTGCCCCTCGCGACCGGACGCGGACCGAACGGCGTCGGGCCGAAAATGCCCGTCTCGGACAGTTCGAAGCTTACGACATGCTGCTGGGCCGGGCAGAGCCTGAGTTGGGGGGCAGCGACGATGTTGTCGATGTCGTTGGCCTGAATTTCTACCCGCACAATCAGTGGTATCTCAACGGGCCGACGATTCCCATGGGGCACCACGAGTACCGTGCCCTATCCGAGATGCTAATCGAGGTCGCGCATCGATACGGCAAGTCGATGTTCATCTCCGAGACCGGCTCCGAGGGATCAGGCGGGGCGGCGTGGCTCCATTATGTCTGCGACGAGGTGCGTGCCGCAATTGATCTCGAAGCGCCGATCGAAGGTATTTGCCTATACCCGATAACCGCCTATCCGGGCTGGGACAATTCGCGGCATGCGGAGGTGGGATTATTTTCGGTCGTTCAGGCGGACGGCAGTCGGCACGTCCGCAAGCCCATCGCGGAAGAATTGGTCCGCCAGCAAGCTTTGTTCGCGGCGAACCTGACGCGTTAATACATGAGCGGCACGAGGGATGTTGCGAGCGCCTGTCGGCCGCGTTGCCACGCTCGATGCTCCCAAGTACGTCCGGGTGGAGGAGCTACAGCGCCCCTTCGGCCAACGACGCCTTCCCCGTGCTCGCCCATTCCGGGACGCTCTTTTGAATGCGGGCGAAGGTTGCCAGGGCCTGCCCGACCACCTGATCCATGTTGTAGTAGCGGTAGGTTGCCAGGCGACCGACAAACCACACGTCGGGACAGGTTGCGCCAAGCGCTTCGTAGCGCTTGAAGAGCTCTTCGTTTTCGGCCCGCGGCACCGGATAGTACGGGTCCCCGATATCGGTGGGATATTCGTAGGTCAGGCTGGTCCGCGCGTTCTGCTGGCCGGTCAGATGTTTGTACTCGGTGATGCGGGTGTAATCTTCCGTCTGGGGATAGTTGACGACGGCAACCGGCTGAAACTGCTCTTGGTCGAGGGTGACGTGCTCGAAACGGAGCGAGCGATAAGGAAGACGCCCTAGCTGCCAGCCGAAGTACTCGTCGATCGGGCCGGTATAGATCAGGCGGTTGAACGGTATCTCGTCACGAATTTCGCGGAAGTCGGTCTGCAGCATGATCTTGATGTTCGGATGGTCGAGCATGCGCTCGAACATCCTCGTGTATCCGCCGGCAGGCATCTTCTGGAAGCTGTCGCTGAAATATCGGTCATCGCGGTTGGTCCTGGTCGGCACTCGTGCCGTCACCGATTTGCTCAGCTGGTTCGGATCCACGCCCCATTGCTTCCTTGTATAGCCACGGAAGAACTTCTCGTAGAGCTCGCGTCCCACGGTGCTGACGACAACATCCTCGGCCGTACGCACGTCCTCTACCGTTTCGCGCCGCGACGCGAAGAACTCCTCCAACTGTGCAGAATTCAGCGCGAGGCCATAAAGGCGGTTTATCGTGTCGAGATTGATCGGGATGGGGAGCAGTATCCCATCCACCGCCGCTAGAACCCTATGCTCGTATTTGCGCCATTGGGTGAACTGCGAGAGGTAGTCCACGATCGACTGGCTGTTGGTGTGAAAAATATGTGGCCCATAGCGGTGGATGAGGATGCCGGCTTCATTATAGCAATCATAGGCGTTGCCGCCGACATGACTGCGGCGATCGACCAAGAGAACGCTTTCATGACGCTGCGAGGCTATTCTTTCGGCAAGCACGCTGCCGGCAAATCCCGCGCCGACGATCAGCCAATCGAACATGGCTATGCGCTCCTGCGCAACGGGACGACCTTCTTGCGTCGGTAGGCGCCCTCAATGTGAGCGGCCATGGCTTTCCATGTTCTTTCCCACGACATATCAGCCAGGTAGGCATCGACTTGCGGCAGCAGCATCTCACGCGGTCGCAAAAGCATGGAGCGCAGCTTGCTCTCCAAGTCGTCACTGTCGGCGATTTCTACCAGTCCAGCAGCGCCGTAGCTGCGCACAACGTCAACGATTGCCGTCGAGATTACGGGCAGGCCCGCAGCCAGGAACTCTGGCGTCTTGGTTGGGCTGATGAACCGGGTCGCTTCGTTGAGTGCAAACGGCATCCACCCGGCATCCCAATGGCGCAGATAATCGGGCAGGTCGCAGTAGGTCTTCGCGCCCAACCAATGCAGGTTGTCGGCCTTTGGCAGGATTGCAGGATCGATTTTGACCACGGGGCCAATCATGACGAAATGCACGTCCGGCAACGTCCGCGCCGCTAGCGCCACGAGTCCGGTGTCCAGCCGCTCGTCGATGACACCGAAATATCCCACCCTCGGGTGAGGAATGCCGGCCTGATCGGCTGGGTCCTTTCCTGGCAGCCTTGCGTTGTGAAAATGTTTCACATCGATGCTGCTCGGAAAGGGGTAAATAGCCTGATGCAGGCGGCGCTTGGTCTCGAACAGGCTCACGCCACCGGTGAAAACGAGATCGGCGCGGCGCAGAAGTGCCTTTTCCATCTGCGCCAGTTCGGGCGGCGCGTTCTTGAAGGCGGAGAGTTCGTCCATGCAGTCGTAGACGCATATGTCTGAGTCAAGGAACTCCGTGAAGCGGAGAGCCATCGGCGTGTAATACCAGGCGATCAGCCGGCTGTGCGGCATAGAAGCTATGATCTGCTGAACAAATCTCCGCTGCACGGCATCTGATTTCGCGGCCGACGCGCCGAGCGGCAGCACTGGTGTCACGATTAGAATGTTTGGCGACGCCTCGCTCGTCCGCATCTGCGGATGTGGCAGTTCTTCGAAAACAGGCTCCTCAAAGTAGACCACTCTCTGCTGCTTGGATGCGAGGGTGAGGATATGCTGCGGCCGTTGATGAACGAAATTCCATCGCAAGTGGGAGAAGCAAACCAGTAGATTTTCCCTGCCAGTGTGTTTACTGGCGGATACCCTGCCCAAGGCTGCTTCCATTGAGATGTTCCTTCCCGTAATCTTTCGTTTATGTTACGACTAACATTTGTTAAGCGCGGACCGAGCGGAAATAGACTTCGATGCCAGCTCCTAACTTTCCGGCGCGTGAGTTGTTCCAAGGTGAAGTGAAGAGCTCTCAGTCACCGCTGGGATGACGAATGCGACGATATTTCCGCGAAGCTGAGAACGGCCACCACGCGTCGCCGGGCTTTGAAAGCGTGAGCGACGGGGGAATGTCGGTGGAGAACGGACCTGCCGTATTTGCGTTGAAGTCGCTGGTTATAAAATGTGCAGGACATCAAGTTGATTCGCCCGCATCACTGGCGAGTCCGTGCCAGGCGAATTCCGGGGCTGATATGAAGATCGACTTTTCGACCAATGTTTTTCCGCTGTTTCATCCGCAAAGCGTGGATGATCTCAAAGACCCTTGCCCCGTCTTTGATGGCAGCCTGTGGCACGTCTTCGGCTCGAGCGGCACGGTGACCACCGAGACGTGGACGATACTGCACGCCACGGCGCCGGACCTTTATGGGCCGTGGACCGAGCATCAGTCGATCGAGCTTCCTATCAATGGGAGTGGTGTTGCGGCTCCGGGGGTCATCCACGAAAGCGGCGTCTTTCACATGTTCATCCAGACCGAGTTCATGAAGTCTGGTGGCCGCTGCGAGCATGCGGTTTCCAATGACGGCTTCCATTGGGTGGTTCTTAGCCCCGCAATCCTCGCCATCCCGGACACGGAGGAAGATGGCATTTACGATCCGCATCCCGCAGTTATTGGCGGCAAGCGCTACCTCGTCTATTCCGCCATGCCAAAATTCACCAGGGTGCCGCAGCCCGACATCTATCTCGCACGCAGCCAATCCGACTCGTGGTTCGGTCCTTGGAAGCGGATCGGCAAGATCCTCGACCACAATGATGTGCCTCACCACAACACGAGAGAGGATCCCGACTATGAATGGGGCATTGAGGGCGCACAACTGGTCGAATTGCCGGACGGTCGCGTGCTTCTCAATGCCACTTGCTTTCTGCCCAATGGCCTTCGCGGGAACCGGCAACGCGTGTTTTTTGCCATCGCGGATAACGTTGCTGGACCTTACGTCTCGATCGGCCCGGTGCTGGAACCAGGCCAGCCGGGAGAGAACGGCCACTCGACAGTGATGATCGAAGGCAGCCAACTTTCACTGTTTTATCAGAGCCGGGTCGCCACGACCGATCATCGGTGGCGCTATGGCTTGGCCAGGTGTGACGTTGCTCTGCTTTCCAGGGTCGCGTGATCCGGCCGGCGCCACTGGACACCGACGGCGTCGACCGACTGGACGGCTCGCATTGCGAATGAGCGTCCGCGGCTCGAAACATTCCCGCGGAAAGCCTGCGGAATTAAGTGTTCCTCGCACGGAACAATGCGTCCGAGCTGAGGTTCGGCTGACTTCCAACCAGGAGTCAGCCATGTACTACACCGACAAGAAATTGCAGTACCCGGTTCGTGTGGAAACGCCCAATCCAGTATTTGCCCGTGCCTTGCAGCAGGCCATAGGCGGAGTAGAGGGCGAGATCCGCGTCGCCTTGCAGTATTTCTTCCAGGCATGGGGATGCCGCGGGCCGGCCAAATACCGCGACCTGTTGTTGAACACAGCGACCGAGGAACTCGGCCATATCGAAATGCTGGCGACTGCGGTCGCCCTCAATCTTGAGGGTGCACCACTTTCGCTGCAGGAGGACATCTCGTCGGACACGGTCGGCGGCTCGGTCCTCAACGGGATGAACTTCCGCCATATCTTGTCGACCGGCTTGGCCGCACTGCCTGAAAACGCCAACGGCGTTCCCTTCAATGCTTCGCATGTTTATGCCAGCGGCAATCTTGCCGCGGATATGGTCGCAAACGTCACCGCGGAAGGAAGCGGCCGCGTGCTTGCTACCCGCCTGTTCAACATGACCAGCGATCCCGGCATGAAGGACATGCTGTCCTTCCTCATTGCGCGCGACACCATGCACCAACAGCAGTGGCTCGCGGCAATCGAAGATATGGGCGGACTGAACGCGTCTCTGCCGGTCCCCAACTCCTTCCCGCAGGAGAAGGAGCATCAGGACGTATCCTATGCCTTCATCAATTGCTTCGTCGAAGGTGTAGAACCAGCGCAGGGACGTTGGAGCGAAGGACCGTCGATGGACGGCAAGGGCGAGTTCTCCCTCGTCGCCGGTTCGCCAATGGGCGAGGAGCCCATGCTGTCGCCGCCCCGGCCAAGTTCCGGCGCCCAGAGCGAGCAGATGATCGACAGGCGGGCAGCCGAATAGGCAAAGATCAGGAATACCGGAGGCAGCCGGCACTCGGCTGTCTTCTGCTTGCCGCTCCCGCAGCCTCGGGCGTACCCGGTTGTATCGAGCAACTGGGCGCTCGTACGAGGGGCAGTGCAGCTCGTTCCTGATTGTTGCGTGCCTGACAAGCTCTCCGTTTCAGCCTGATCATAAATGCTTTCACCTAAGGGAACATCGCAGGTTTCTCGAAGTTGGAAAGCCACGGAGGAACCCGCTCATGAACAGTGTCATTTATCTTATCGGCCTCATCGTTGTCGTGCTCGCGGTCCTCTCCTTCCTCGGTTTTCATTAGGTGACCCATGCAGCATGAGAACGATCAGGGCGGACAGCCCACCGATTTCGACAAGGCGAAAAGCGACGTTTCCGAGAGGCTTCGCCAGGAAAATGAGCGTGCCAGCGAGTTGCTTCACGATGCGCGGGACGAGGTGACCCGCAAGGCTGGCGACTATGCATCTGAAGCCACGCAGGTCATCTCTGACAAGGCGGAGGAGGCGCAGCGCGACATCGGATCGAGCCTGGCGACGTTGGGCGGTGCACTGCGCGCGGCCAGCGATCACCTTGCCAACAACGATGAAAGGAACGCATCGAAGTTCGCTTTGGATGCTGCCGGTGGGCTTGAGCGGCTTTCATCGTCATTGAAACAGAAACCGTTCGGCCAAGTCCTGGAGGACGTGCAGTCCTTTGGCCGGCAAAATCCCGGTGTCCTGCTTGCCGGATCGGTATTGGCCGGATTGGCTCTCGGGCGGTTCATCAGGGCCTCACCGCCGGCGGGTCCAGAATTTCAGGATGCTGCGGGAGACATCAAATCACACACCGATCAGGCACAGGGTTGGTCCGTTGATCGTTCGCAGGATTCGGGCCTCGGCGGGGGTGATGGGCCCACGCACAACGCGGAGCAGGACAGATGAACACCCAGGACAATCCCAGCCTTACCGGACTGATCACCGACTTGGCCCAGAATGTCAGCACTCTGGTGCAAACGGAGGCCAGGCTGTTTCGGGCCGAGCTCTCTGAAAAGCTTACCAAGGCCGGAGCAGGTGCCGCTGAAGTGCTGGGCGGCGCGATCTGCCTGCTCGCCGCGCTATTGGTTTTGCTGCAGGCACTCGTTATCGCACTGACGCGGGCAGGGCTTGGCGCGGGGTGGTCTTCCCTGCTGGTCGGTGTGGTCGTGGCGGTCCTCGGCGTCATCCTGCTACGGACCGGGATGGCCAGCATGGCGCCTTCGGAACTTACCCCCGACCGGACCCAGGAACAACTCAAGCGCGACGCTAGTGTGATCAAGGAACAGGTGAGATGAAAGAGAAATCCGCAGCCGAACTTGAACGCGAGGCCGAGGCAGCCCGCGCCCGGGTGATGGAGACCGCTGAATCCATTCGAGGCAAGATGACGCCCGGACAATTGCTGGATGAGTTCACCGGGCTGTTCTCGGGAGGGGAGAGCTCGGCCATGCTCAGCAATCTCAGAACGCAGGTTCGAGACAATCCTTTACCGGTCACCATGGTGGGCGCGGGTCTGGCTTGGCTACTGTTCGGCAGCGGTACCTCAAACACGGCCCACGGTTCGGCTGGCTACCCATTGCCTTCAGCGCCGGGACGACATGATGAAGGGGATCGCGGCGGCTTCGGCGGCACGCTCTCCGATGCCGCGGAATCGCTCTCATCGAGCGCTACCAGCGTCGGCGATACCATATCGAGCACCGCAAGGGCCGCTGCGGCGGGTCTGACGGGAAGCGCGGCCAATGCAAGCTCGATGACTGGTGACATGGCGGCGAAAGCCAGCCGCTCCGTGCAAGATCTGTTGGAGGACCAACCCTTGGCCGTAGCGGCCGTCGGTATCGCCGTCGGCGCCGCTATAGGTGCAATGCTGCCGCATACCGCAACGGAGGATGAGCAACTAGGCGCCTTTGGTGACAAGCTTCGCGATACTGCCGGAACCATGCTCGACAGGGGTCTCGATGAGGCCAAGCAGGTCGCCGCCGACGCCTATGAAACCATCAAGCAGGAAGCAGGCCGGCAACATATGGAAGCAGACACGATGGCCGATCAGCTCGGCGAGATCGTGAAGTCCACAGCAGACAAAACCGAGCACGCCGTGCGTGAACGGATTTCCGACCCATCTCAGCGTCAAACCTAGCTTGAATGATCCTGGATCAACGATAATCGGTCTCTTCAGAAGGGCCGGCGTTGTTGTTCAGACGATGAACCGCTAAAATCATTTTAGAGCGTAGAGGTAGGCCGCGATATCGCGCGCCTGCTGCTCCGTGATCCGTGTCGATGGCATGGCCGTGTGCGGGTCGACTTCCCTTGCCGATCGTATCCAGCGGATCAGGTTCTCTGGATTGTTGGCCAGCCTGCCGCCGATAAAGACGCGGCCAGCAAGACTGGCATCGAGGCGTGGACCGACCTGCCCTTGCGCGCCCGGCACGCCCGAAATCGTATGGCAGCCGGAACAGCCATTCGCAGTCATGACCGAAATGGCGCGGCCAACGTGACCGCCTGTGGCCACCTCCGCCTCGTGGCGGACGCGCGCGGCCCGATCGGACCACCAGGTCAGTGCGGCCACGCCCGCAACGAGCAGCACCAGCGCGGCGGTGACGGCGGCAAGCAGTTTAGACAAGCTCGTACGCATGCGCCGCCTCCCTCCTTCCGCTCGCCTTGATCCACAACGCGGCCAGCAGCAGCGCTGCGCCGCCATATATCAATCCAGCCGGAACCCACATCACCAGCCCGGCAAGTTGCTGGTCCTCCAGGGGGCTCAAATTCCACAGCGCCGCACCCACGGCATTCTCCGGGTACCAGAGCCGTGGCGAGAGCAGCAGGAGGACGCCGAGCAGGCCGGTGTGCAGCGAGGTGACGAAAAGATGCATGACCGCGCCGCCATGGCTCTGTTGGCAGCCGGAGCGCGGCAAGATCACCCACCAGAACAGCAGGCCGGTTCCAAGGAAGCTCGCATGCTGGGCATAGTGCAGCACGCCGCGCTCCAGCGCGGCCACGAACAGCGCCGGAATATGCCAGATCCATATGGCGATGCCGTGAATGATGGTCGCGCTGAGCGGCCGGGTTGCGAAAGCCCAGACCGCCTTCAGCCATTCGGCGTGCCCGGCAATTCCCAGAACGCGGCGGAACCGGCTAGGGAGGCCCCACATCAGGGCCGCGGCCGGGCAGGCAGCGACCAACAGCGGCGCCGCCACGGCCATCAGCAGTTCATGCTCGATCATATGCGCCGCAAACACTTGCTCGCCGAGCGCGTGAATGGGGCTGACCAATGCGGCTGTCAATACGCCCCATCCGGCCGTGAACAGCAGCGCCTGGCGCAGCCGCAAAGTCCTGCCGCGGCCGCTCCGCCGCCAAAGCCGGCTCGCACCCACGACATAGACGAGGCCGAGGACAGCAAGCGGCAGCGTAATTGGCAGTGCGAGCGTCCACCCGGCCTCGGGCGCGCCGGCACCATAGCAGATCGATGTTGAGAACAGCGCGTCGAGGTTCATCGCAGGCACTCGTCCAGGATGAGCGCGGCACTGCCTTGCATGACGATGACAAGTGCAAACAGCAGCGCCGACAGCATGCCGAGATTGGCGACGAAGCGCTCTGTGCCGGGCGTGCGCTCCGGCTTGAATGCGGCACCGCCTCGCCGCTTCGCCCGCCACGACAGCGCGCCGCCGAGCAGCGACAACACGACGAGCAGCAGCGCCAAGGGAAGCACGACCGGCACCTGGCGGTTGCACTGCCAGGGGACCAGCGCATAATTCAGTTGCGTCGAGAGTGCCCAGGCCAGCGGGCCCGACAGAAGGCCACCCCAAGACGTTCCGAAACGCAATGCACGCATCTCAGCCTAACCTCGGCATCCAATAGATGAGCAAATAGATCGGAATCCAGGTCAGGACCACGAAGTCCCAGTAAAAGACATTGTCGCCGACATCGCCAAAGCGCCGGCCGCTGTGGCCATGGCGCGTGAACATCAGCACCGTCAGCACGAGGGTGTCGCCGACATCTGTTATGAGATGCATGGTGTGCAGCCCGAGCAGCACCCAGAGCATGGATCCATAGGCATTGGTGTCCCAATAGATGTTCAGCGCCGGAAACTCGAACCAGCGCACGACAAGCGGGGCCAGACCGAGCAGCGACATCACCACCATGCCGATCCGCACCGGCCCGATCGCGCATTGCTTCGCGTAACGGTTGAGGATGTGGTTCGGCACTAGGCTGAGGATGAGAAGCAGCGTCACGATCGTCCCCGGCCAATGGTTGGGCTGCGGAGCGCTCAGACGCCAGTTGGGCCACAACGTCGCTAGATAGAGATAAGCGCCCGCCGCCAGCGCGAAGCCGGTGCCTTCGAGTGCCATGAAGCCCAGCGTGCCCCACCACGTCGGGCTGCGCGGACCATGCCCGAAGGTCGGCAGGCCGGAAATATCGGCGGCGGGGCGCTGGTTCATTCCTCGTCCTCCGGATCGCCCTTGGGCCAAAACCATCCGACCAAAGTGATGGCGATCGGCGCGGCGCCCCAGACAAGCGCCCATGGCGTGAAGATCGAATAGACAAATGTACCGCCGACGGAGAGCGCCGCCAGCAGCGGCCAGATCGACGGCGTTGCCGATTTCTCGCGAATGTCTGGATGGGCTTCCGCAACGGTCGAGATGAGGAGCTCGCGCGCGTCGACCCGTAACCCGGTCGCCACAGGCAGCGCTTCGCGCTCGGCCCAGAGCGGCTCGACATGCGTGACGATCGGGATGCGCGCGAAATTATAGCTTGGCGGCGGCGAAAATGTCGCCCATTCCAACGTTCCGGCATCCCACGGATTGTTTCCGGCCGGTGCGCCCTTCAACGCGCCATGCGCAAGGTTGAAAGTGAACAGGACGAAGCTCAAGAAGAAGAGCACCGCCCCGGCCGAGATGAAAAGGTTGATGTTTCCCCAACCAAGTTCGGCCGGATAGGTGTAGACCCTTCGCGGCATGCCCCACAGCCCGACGAGATGCATCGGGAAAAAGGTGGCATTAAACCCGATGAACGCCAGCCAGAAATGCCAGCGGCCGAGGCGTTCGCTCATCATGCGGCCGCTGATCTTCGGGAACCAGAAATAAGCCGCGCCAAGCAGCGGGAACACCGAGCCGCCGATCAGCACGTAGTGGAAATGCGCGACGACGAAATAGGTGTCGTGGACCTGAAGATCCAGTGGCACCGAGGCGAGCATCACGCCGGTCAGCCCGCCGATGACGAAGATGAAGAAGAAGCCGAAGACGAACAGCAACGGAGTTCGGATCACCGGTCTGCCGTCCCATAATGTTGCCAGCCAGCAGAAGATCTGTACGCCGTTCGGGATGGCGATCATCATGCTGGATGCGGTGAAGAAGCTGGCGCCAAGCTTCGGCAAGCCGGTGGCGAACATGTGATGGACCCAAAGCCCGAACGACAGGAAGCCGACCGCGATCAGCGACAGGACCAGCCCGAGATGACCGAAGGTCTGTCGCCTGGCGAAAGCGGGGATGATCGAGGACACCATGCCCGTCGCCGGCAGGAAGATGATGTAAACTTCCGGATGGCCGAAGAACCAGAAGAGATGTTGGAACAGCAGAGCATCCCCACCTTCGGCCGGGTTGAAGATGTGCGTGCCGACCAGCCGGTCAAGGATCAGGAAAGTCGAGGTGATCATCACCGCCGGCATCGCGAAGACGACGACGAAAGAAGTGACCAGCATCGCCCAGACATAGAGTGGGATCTTGTCCAGCGACATGCCGGGGGCCCGCTGCTTGAACACCGTGACGATGGTCGCCACCGCGACGGCCAGTGACGACACTTCGGTATAGGTGATCATCTGCGCCCAGACGTCAGCCCGCTTGCCCGGTGCGAATTCGGGGCCGGACAGCGGTACGTAAGCGAACCAGCCCACATCAGGGGCCATGTTGAGGGCGAAGGACACCCAGGCGAAAGCGCCGCCCGAAACGTAGATCCAATAGCTGAACGCGTTCAGGCGCGGAAAAGCGATGTTGCGGGTGCCGACCATCAGCGGCACCAGGTAGATGCCGGTCGCCTGCACGATGGGCACGGCGAACAGAAACATCATTGTAACGCCATGCATGGTGAACAGCTGGTTGTAGAGGTCGGGCCCTATCAGGCCGCGTTGTGGTCCAGAAAGCTGGATGCGCATGACGACAGCGTTGAGGCCGCCAAGACCAAGGAAGACGAAAGCGGTGATCAAATAGCGTCGTGCGATCACCTTGTGATCGACGCTCGACAGCGCTCCGACGATGCCGGAGGGCGTCCGCCAGGTGCGCTCAAGCCAGCGATGCAGGCCGGCATCATCCATGCCCGTATCGCGGGGACCGTCATGTTCGGGAACAAGGTCGCGCCTGGCGGGACCCGGTTCCGGGATGTGGCGGTCGCCTGTGGTATCGGCACTGCTCATTTCAGCCCCTCAAGATAGGCGACGATGGCGTTAAGCTCATCGCCGTTGAGTTCCACCACCGGCATGTGGGATCCGGGCTTGATGCCTTGCGGGTCGGCTATCCAGGCGGCGAGATTGCCTCGGCTCATCGTCAGCGTTCCCGCCGCCAGCGTTTTCCGGCCGGCTATATGGGTGAGATCGGGAGCGACCGTTCCTCCCGCGGGCGTGCCGCCTATTCGGTGGCACATCACGCAGGGGCGCCTCAGAAACAGATATTGGCCGGCTTTGGCCTCGTCACCGGTCGGAGCCGCGGCCGGCTGCAACTGGTCGTTCCACCAGGCGTCGAACTTTTCACGCGGCTCGGCGATGATGAAGGTGCCCATATTGGCATGCTGCGCACCGCAGAATTCAGCGCATTGACCACGGTAGACGCCTGGCTTGTCCGCCTTGATATCCAGGACGTTCATGTGGCCCGGGATAAGGTCGAGCTTGCCGGCCAGGCTTGGGATCCAGAAGGAATGGATCACATCGGTCGAGGTCAAAAGCAGCCGCACCGGCTCGCCGGCAGGGATATGAATCTCGTTTGCCGTCGTCAGGATGCGGCTCGGCGTAGCATCCTCGTAGCGCACCTCCCACCACCACTGGTGCCCGGTCACCCTGATTGTCAGCGCAGTCTCCGAGCCGATCGCAGCCAGCGTCCTGTTGGCGAAAAAGCTTAGCAGCGTCAGTCCGATCAGGATGATGGCGGTCACTCCGATGGCGGACACGACCACGCGCATCTTGCGGCGTTCTGCCGCTTCGTCGAGTAAGAGGGGTTCATCGCCGGAACGCGATCGCATGACCAGCGGTGCTGCGAGAGCGATCATCACCAGCGCCCAAACAACCGCGCAAAGCGCGGTGAAGAACCAGATAAGCCAGGCCAGCTCGCCGGCTGCGGGGCCTTTCGGGTCAAGCGCCGACTGCCAGCCTGCGCATCCCTGCAGAAGCAGGACACAGAAGGCGAAGGCCATTGAGGCCGGGCGCTTCACGGTGATTTGCCCAGTGTCGCGGCATCCGGCAGGCGGTTTTCCGAGGGATGCACCATCATGTCGTCATTGCGTTGCGGCGCGGCGGAGGAGGGCGCGTTGCCTCCCAGTGCGCGCACGAAGGCCGCCAACTCCCATATCTGGTCGTCAGGTATCTTCTGGCCGAAGCTTGGCATCCCGTTGGGCCTGCCGTCGCGGATCGTGGCGTGGATGCTTTCGATCGAGTTGCCGTAGAGCCACTTCTCGTCCATGAGCGCCGGGCCCATACCGCCACCGCCATTGGCATGGCAGCCCGAGCAGTTGAACCAGCCGAACAGGCGTTTGCCCTCGCTCATGTGGAAGGCGTTGGCCTCGAAGCTCGCCGCCTTGTTGTCGGTGGGGGAGGGTCGCTTTCCGCCCGGCTCCAACGTGGTCACAGGCGTCGGCTGCTCACCTGAGCCGAGCGCCGATTGCGGTCGCGTGTCGCGCTCCTCGCGCTGGCAGGCGACCAAGGCCAGCGTCAAGGGCAGCAACATCGCCAGAGCCTTCCTCATCGCGCCGGTCTCCCGGCCATGTCCAGACGCGGTACGCCGTATTGCGCCAGAACCGCGTCGATCTCGGCCTTGTGTCGGGCAAGCGCGCTATTCACATCGCCACGCAGCGCACTGTCCTCGCGTCGCACACCCATTGAGATGTCGTACATTAGCGGCAGTTGCGGCCCGTCGATGCGCGGCGTGACCGGCGTGATCCGGAGCGGCACCTTTTGCCTCTGGGCGAAATAGCCGGCGAGCGGACCCCAGACCACGGCAAGATCGATCTCGCCGTTCGCGACAGCTTCGACAATGCGCGCTGGAGGGTTGGGAGCGGAGTAGTCGCCATAGACGGGGTAGCCGATGAGGTGCCCGACGATGCCGCGGCGGCCAAGCGCCTGGACAGGCGGTGAGTTGGCGCCATCGTCGCCGATGAGCTGAACACCGATGCGCAATTCTTGCAACCGCGGGTCGTTGAAGGACGTCACGTCCGGGCCGTCCTGGCGGGTCACGAAGACATAGGACGAACGATAGTAAGGAGTGGTGGTGCGCAGCATTTCGAGATTGGCAGGCGTGCCGGGCACGAGATCGCAAAGGCCTGCCTTCAGCGTGTTGCGGATGAAGCCACGGCGTTGCGCCCACCAGGTATACGTCAGCTTGGCGCCGAGATCAGTGGCGACAATTTTCGCGATCCTGTTCTCGAAGCCTTGACCGGCCGCGTTGGAAAACGGCATGTTGTTCGGGTCGGCGCACACTCTCAATTCACGTGCGTTGGCAACAGCCGGCAAGAGCAACAAGGCGAGCCCGGCCATGCCGATCGCCACCCGTTGGAACGCCTTTCGCGCCGGACGTACGGTCAAGTTCAATCCATCAAGGCAGCCGGAACACATAAAGCGTGCCTCCCGCCGTGGTAGCGTTCTTTAGATCCTTCATCGCGTTGACGAAGCCAAGTGCCGCAGTGGCATCGCGTGGGTCTAAGTCGCCCGAAACGATGGCGCCGGCCCAGCCACCGACGCCTGACAGAATTGCGACATACTGGTGCCCATCGGGGCCGCGATAGGTTATTGGCTGGCCGATGATGCCGGACGATGTCTTGAACTGCCAAAGCAGATCGCCAGTCCTGGCGCTGATCGCCTTGAACCAGCCTTCCATGGTGCCGTAAAAGACGACATCGCCGGCAGTGACGACGGTGCCGCTCCACACCGGAAAGTTCTCCTTCAGGACCCAGGCCGGCTTGGCGGCGGCAACATCCCAGGCGGTGAAGGCACCACGATTGCCGCCCGGCCCGGGGATCATGCGTACGTTCATGCCGACATAGGGCGTGCCTGCGATGTAGTTTACCTCGACGCCTTCTTCATCCATGCAGAGATTGTTGTGGGGGATGTAGAGCAGGCCGGTCCTCGGCGAAAACGCCGATGGCTGCCAGTCCTTGAGGCCGGACGCTGTCGGGCAAATGTCTCGGACCACCTTGCCGGTGCCGGTTCTCTTGTCGGGGTTTGCAATCAGGCGGCCGGTCTTCAGATCGACGCCTTTGCTGGAATTGACCGGGCCATAGGCTGTGGCCGAAAGCACCTCTCCAGTGGTCCGATCGAGGATATAGAGGTAGCCGTTGCGTTCCGGTCGGACAAGGACCTTGCGCGGCTTGCCTTGCCAGGTCATGTCCAGAAGGATCTGCTCGTTGATGCCGTCATAGTCATGGAGGTCATGCGGGCTCCACTGATAGAACCACTTCGCCGCTCCGGTATCGGCGTCACGCGCGAAAATACCGGACGTCCATTTGTTGTCGCCTGGCCGCAAATCCGGATTCCAAGGTCCTGGATTGCCTGTGCCGTGGAAGATCAAGTTCAAGTCCGGATCATAGGAGATCCAGCCCCACATATTGCCGCCGCCGATCTTCCAGGCTTCCGGCGGCCATGTCGTCACGCCAAGGTCTGTGCCCTTATCCATGTCGTAGTGGGGCTTGAAGTCCGGGCCAATCAGCACATCCTTGTCGGGTCCAGTGCCATAAGCCGTCCAGATAACATGCCCGTCTCCGGCATCCAGCGCCTTGACCCAGCCGCGGACGCCCATTTCGCCCCCGGAATTGCCGACCAGAACTTTGCCCTTCACCACCAGCGGAGCCATGGTGATGGTCTCGCCAATGTTGATGTTTCCAATATGAGCGTTCCAGATCGGCTTGCCCGTATAGGCATCGAGCGCGATCGTGTGGCCGTCCAGCGTGTTGAAGAAGATGCGTCCGTTGGCGAAGGCCGCTCCGCGGTTGACGACATCGCAGCAGGCCACCCCTTGTGCCGCCGGCTCGGGGTTGGGCTCGTACTTCCACTTCATCGGCGCGCCGGGCTTGGAAAGGTCGAGCGCGTAGACGATGTTGGGAAAGGGCGTGACGACGTACATGTTGTTGCCGACGACCAGCGGCGCTGCTTCCTGGCCCTTGTTCACGCCGGTCGAGAAGGTGAAGGCGACCTGCAGGTTCTTGACGTTGCCTTCGTTGATCTCGGTCAGTTCGCTGAAGCGGGTCGACGCGTAATTCTTGGCCGGCATTGTCCATTGCCCGTCATCGGGTGGCGCCGCGGCGGCGGGCGGGGCAATAGCCGCCGCCGATGGGGGCTCCGAGGCACCGCTCAGAAATGGGCCGCATGCCAGCAGCATCACCGAGAGTATGCCCGTGCGAAAAGAATTCCAGATCGCCAATGCGCGGGCGCCTTGTCCTGCGTCAACGCGCGCTGGTGCCGGGTGCAGCATGCCTTTCATTTGTGGATCGAGCCTCCCACGCCGGCGCCGAGCTCCGTCGCTATATCGGCCTCGGTGCCGGCGCAAAGCGGATGGCCCCAGCCCGAGGCGCTTTTGCCGCCGGGTTCGACATCGTAGACGATGGCGTCCTTGCGATTGGGATTGACTCCGGCGGGAACCTTGTCGAGGCCAAGCGCCGCGCGAACACGCCAGGCGACATTGTGATCGGCGCACGAGGAATCTCCGGAGACCCCGAGGCCTCCGACGATGTTCTTGCCGTCATAGAGGGCAAGCCCGCCGCCAAACACAACGACGCCTCCGATCGGCTTGCCGATGAGGGGATCGCTGGCGCTTCCGAAGGTTTTGGGATCGCCCGCATAGGCTGCGGCCTGGTTAACCGGGTTGGTCTCCTGCAAGCCGAAAAGCGGCCCACCCGGCTGCGCCCCCGCGTAGAGATTGGCCGTCGATAGGGCCATTTGCGCCAGGCTGAGTCCGTTGGCCGTATTGGCCTTCTCCGCGGCGACGAGGCGGCTGCCTGGCCATTGCGAATCTGCGGTGGGACCGCTGAAAGCGATCGCGCACACGGCGCCATCGCGGGCAACGACAGCGGCCCATTCGTTGGTCTCAAAGCCTCCGTTGGCAGGTCCGCCGCTTGCTTTCACATTGGCCTTGAGGGCGGCGAGCAGCTTATCGTGGTCGGTCGGGCAGGGCGCCTGTGCCATGGCCTGGCCGCCCTGTGGGAACAGGCCACTCGTCAACAACACCAGACCAAAGGCTGATAGCAAATGCTGACAGCGATACATTGTCCTGCCCATTCGTTCGAGCATCAAAGAATCCCGGAGCATTCTGGCAGCCTGGAAAATGCGAAAATGAATCCGTGGTCCAATGCCGTTGGTATTTAACTTGGGCGATGCAGCTATGTTCCTGCTTTTGCAAAAAATTGCGCAGCCTCGTACGCCGATGCAGGGTTGCCGTCTGTCCGTGGCGCCGGCGGAATATCCGCGGCCGAGATCGTGCTACCTACTTGTGATACGCATTGTGATACAAACGATCCGGCAGGAAGGAAAAACGTAACAACGCAGTTAGTTGACCGGCTGACTGATCCCGCCGACGGTACCATCAGTTCCAGTAACTAATTGAATTAATGTGACGTTTTACCTTTGGCGAAGTTGTATCACAATAGAAGTTGGGCGCGCTCGGAACGCGACGCGAAGAGATTGATAGCAAAAAGCTCTTTGCGACAACGCGACGATCATTGTCGGAACCGCCAGGATTCATGGCGAAGAAAATCGAACCGGAAGGGCTTGGATGGGCCGCTTCCCGTCGACCGTGGGAGCCGATGGATAGCATTGTGCGCACCCGTCGCTGGATTGAAACCTGGCGGCGTGCGTCGGATCTAGACAGCCACGCCGGTGCACTTTGACACTCATTGCGGATGGTTCGGCTCTGAGGTAACTTAGACCCCAATCGGATGGGGAAAGTGCCTGCTGTCGAGACGGTTTTCTCTCTGTTCCCGTCTCGGCAGATTGTGAGCTCTCTAACGAACCTTGGTACCGCAACCTGGGGGCTTGTGGTCATCAGGTTGCGGCGGTTGAAACAGTTGCCATGCTCCGACTTTGCGGATTGATCGCGGTCTTCCTTGCAGCGGCCCTTACGACCTTCGATGCGTCGGCCGATCGCAGGGTCGCCCTTGTGATCGGCAATTCTCAGTACCGCGAAATCCCCGCTCTCAAGAATCCTGACAAGGATGCCGACGATGTATCCAAGACGTTTCGGTTGGCTGGTTTCGAAGTGTTCGTCGCCAAGGATCTCACAAAGCTGCAGTTCGAGGCACAGTTCCGTAACTATCTCGCGGCGGCGGACGGCGCCGATCTGTCCGTCGTCTACTATTCAGGTCACGGCTTTCAGATCGGCGGCGAGAATTTCCTGATCCCTGTCGATGCTTCGCTGAAGAATGCGGCCGACATAGAGGTCCAGGCGGTCAAGCTGGACGATGTCCTCCAGCAATTGCGCGCCAAATCGAAGATCCAGGTGATCATCCTCGATGCCTGCCGCAACAATCCGTTTCCGCGCAAGGATTATTGGCTGAGGGACCAACTGATCACGGCAGGCAACACCGGCCTTGCGCAGGTCAAAAGCTCGCTGAACACGCTGATTGCCTTTGCCACCGAGCCAGGCGCGGTGGCTTATGACGGAGCGGGAGACCTCAGCCCGTTTTCATCCGCATTTTCGCGTCGGGCGCTGGCGCCGAATCAAGAGATACGCACGGTCATGGCCGCGGTGCGGCGCGATGTGGTCGAGGCCACCGACGGCAAGCAGGTTCCCTGGGAAAACTCGTCGCTCATCGACGAAGTTGTGCTGATGCGCCGCGCCAGCCGGCCTTCGCTGCCGCCGGTTCTGGAGAAGGTTGTGCCGTCGGGTGTCGGGCCGGTTGCGCTGGACTTGCCGGAACCGGTCGATGTCGATGGCGGATCAATCACCGTCAGCATCGAAAGGCCGCCGGCACTTGGGCGCCTGCTGCTGGACGGCAAGGCAGTGGCGGTCGGCGAACAGATCCAGGGCAAGGACCTGCCGCGCCTGAAGCTGGATGTGCCCAAGGGGGCCGGTGGGACGGAAGAGGTCGACATGCTGGCCTACGCCACGCATGACAATTGGGGCGGCGAAGCCCAGGGCATCATGGTGTTCCGTGTCAAAAGCGGCCTGGGCGCCGAGGGCGAACAGATTGTGGCCTCGCTCGAGACCGAGCAGAAACAGCAGGTGCTGGAGCGAGGCATCCACATCACCGGTGCCGCCGAGGCGATCGAGAACCGTGAGATCAGCGTTCCGGTCGGTGTCGGCCCGGTTCCGCTGAAGCTGGACTTCCCGACCAAGGATCCCGCGGTCAGTCTGAAACTCGCGAGCTATCCGGCAACGGGAACGCTGTCCCTGCCGGATCGTGCCTTGTCGCCAGAGTCGAGCCTGATGGCGGATGAGGTCGATAATTTGCGCTATGAACCCCAGATCGGTGCCGCTGAACCGGTCGAGGTCGGCTTCGAAATCCGGGCCGACAGCACTTCCGCCAAGCCGGCCACGATGAAGCTGTCGCCAAGCGTCGATCCTTGCGACCAGGCTGCCGGAGAACCTCTTGATCTGCAGGGCGTTGTCCCCGGCCTGCTGCCGAATGAAATCGGCGCCGAGGCCGAGAAGGCCTGCGAGGCGGCGGTGAAGGCCTATCCCGATGTCGCCCGCTTCCGCTACGAACTGGGCCGAGCGCTGCTGGCGGCTGGCAAGGTCGATCAGGCGAAGAAAGCCATTCAGGAGGCGGCCGACAGGGGCCATTTCCGCGCCGTGTTCGAACTCGGCTACCTCAACGCAACGGGAACGGGAATGCCCACCGACCGCAAGCAGGCCAACACCTTCTATGCGGCGGCCTCCGACAAGGGCGATCCTTACGGGATGACGTCATGGGGACGTGCCTTGTTCAATGGTTATGGGGTCGAACGCGACACCGGCAAGGGTCTGGACCTGCTGCTCAAGGGGGCGGCGATGGGGCATACCTATGCCATGAACGATCTCGCCGCGATCTTCACGGAAGGGCGCAACGGCATGCCCGCCGATCCTGCCCGCGCCATTGCCTTCTTGAAGGCAGGCGTCGAGCGGCAGGACATGTATTCGATGAACCTGCTCGGCCGTAACTACCTAGCCGGTGTGGGCGTCGAGAAGGATCCGAGGCAGGCGCAAGGGCTATTCCAGAAGGCCATGGATCTAGGCCAGCCCTACGCTCCGGCGAGCCTTGCGCGCATGTACCGGGATGGCGTTGGTGTCGAGCAAAACCTCGACGAAGCGCAAAGACTGTTCGAGTTGGCAACGGCACGCGGCGATCAGTCCGGTGCATATGACCGCGCAGCGCTCGAAATGCAGAAGGGCGCCAATGCGGACCAGACGAGAGCGGTACGTTATCTGGCCTTCGCGGTCGCGCTTGATCTTCGCAAGGAATTGCCGGGCGCTCAGACGACGCTAACGAAGTTCGCAGTGAAGACGAAAACGGCCGCGCTCATGCAATTGCGCGGCGAACTCAAGTCGAAGACCCCGGCGAAGGGCTCGCTCGACGACCAACTGGTCGACGTGGCCAGAGCGGTCTGGGAGCAAGCCAATCCGCGTCGGGATTTGTTTTGATCCACGAGGAGGCAATGGTGGGCAGGGCAGTGAAGCAGGCATTGATCGCCACAGTTCTATCCAGCGCTCTGGCGGCACTAACGGGCTGCATGTCCGTTGCGCCCAAGGCCGAACCGACGGTGACGACGACCAAGCACAGGCCGAAGCTCATTCGCACGACGACCACGCCAAAGATCACCAAGCAGAAGAAGGTCATCGCCAAGAAGGTGGTCAAGCCGGTTGAGGAAACCACTGTTCCCCTGCCGGTCGTCCCTGCCACAAGTGGAGGTGGTGGTGGCGGCGGCGGGAGCGGCGGAGGCAGCAGCGGCGGTGGCGGCTGGGGAGGTTGACCAGGCATCGAGAGGGTTGGCAGTAACTACGGCTGCGTTCTGGTTGTTGCTGAACTGATTTTTGCACCGTTTTGACAACGGCTTGGGTTCCCCAGAGCACTACCTCGGGATTTCCGGGAGTTGCTCGCCAAGCAGTCGCAAGTGCTCTATGCTCCTGCCAGGTGTGGTGTCGATAGCGGTCCTGGGCAGGGGCATTCCATGTTCGAAGTCGTCGCATTCTGGTGGAAGACGAGGCTGAAAGGCCCCGCCACACGAGGTCTTGGCCTTGTCGTCGCGCTTTCCGGCTTGCTGCTGCTCGGATCGCAGGCCGCCAACGCAGCGCCGAACTGGACGCTTGATCCCGCAGCTTCGGTCATCACCTACCAGTCGGTGAAGAAGAACACGATCGTCGAGACAAACAAGATCAGGAACATCACCGGCACGCTCAGCTCGGCGGGTGATGCCAAGGTCACCTTCGACCTCAATTCGGTCGATACCGGCGTCGACCTGCGCAATGTCCGCATGCGCTTCCTGTTTTTCGAGACATTCAAATACCCGACCGCCGAGCTGACGGCGAAGGTGGACCCCGCCGCATTCGCCGATCTCGCGACAAAGCGCAGGGTGAAGGCAACTTTGCCGTTCCGTCTCAATCTGCATGGCGTCGAAAAGGACCTCGAGGCCAGCATCGTCGTCACCATGATCAGCGACACCATGGTGTCGGTTGCTTCGGAGGCCCCTGTCGCTGTCCATGTCGAAGATTTCGGCTTGCTGCCGAACGTCGACAAACTCCAGCAGGCGGCCAATGTGACCAACATCGTGCCCACCGCGTCGGTGTCGTTCGATTTCGTCTTCACCGCCGACGGCAGCAAGCCAGCCGCCACCCAGACCGCCGCAGCGACTCCGGCCGATGTGGGCCCTGTTGCCACCGACGCCGCCAAGGCGAACTTCAGCGATGAGGAATGCCTGAACAGGTTTGCCGTGCTCTCACGCACCGGCGCCATTTACTTCCGGCCGGCCAGCGCGCGGCTCGATGCGAAGAGCCGCCCGTTGCTGACGGAGGTCGAAGGTGTTGTCGGCAAATGCCCAAGCCTGAAGGTCGAGGTCTCCGGCTATACCGATTCCGATGGATCGCCGGACGCAAACAAGCAACTGTCGGAGCGGCGCGCCCAGGCGGTTGCCGACGCCCTGGTTGCCGCGGGCATTCCGCGCAACCAGATCAGAGCCGCCGGCTATGGCGAGGAGCGGCCGGTTGCCGCCAACGACACGCCCAAGAACAAGGCGCTCAATCGGCGGATCGAGTTTTCCGCTACCAAGCTCTGAGGTTCCGGTGGGGTGCGATCTGATCGCCCGTTGCGGTGGCCTTTTTCGCGCTGCTGGGTTTGCGGCGCTCGCCTTGCTTTTGACTTTGACGGCAGCCAGTGCCGAGCGCCGCGTCGCGCTGGTCCTCGGCAACTCCCAGTACCAGCACGCAGCACCGCTCGCCAATCCGGCGCGCGATGCTGAGGCCATGGCTGAACGCTTGAAGAAGCTCGACTTCGAGGTGGTTTCCGGCTTCGATCTGACCAAGCCGCAGACGCAGGCGATGATCGCCCAGTTCGCAAAACAGGTGCGCGGTGCCGACATTGCGCTGTTTTTCTACGCCGGCCACGGCTTGCAGGTTGCGGGCAAGAACTACCTGCTTCCAGTCGACGCCGCACTGGAAGACGAAACCTCCTTCGACTTCGAGGCCGTGCCGGTTGATTTGGTTCTACGCCAGATGTCGCGGGAGACCAGCATAAGGCTGGTGTTTCTCGACGCATGCCGCGACAATCCCCTCGCCGAGGTGCTGGCCAAGACCGCAGGTGTCAACGGCGCAAGCAGCGGCCTTGCCGAAATCCCGATAGAGGATCGTGGCTCCGGCACGCTCGTCGCTTTCGCCGCCAGTCCCAATCAACTCGCCGATGACGGGTCGGGCGAACATTCGCCTTTCACGTCGGCGCTCCTCAAGCATATCGGCGCACCCAACGTCTCCATCACCGGGGCCATGGACAGGGTCACCAGCGACGTCCTCAAGGCAACCGCCGGCAAGCAGCGCCCCTGGATCAACGTTTCGCTGACAACGGAGGTCGTTCTGCACAAGGTCGATCTCAACGCGCCATTGATCGTGGGCGAGGCGAGCGCACCTCCAACCGAAGGCGGCTCCGACGCGGGCAACACTGGCGCTGCAAGCGCATCGGGCCAAGGTGACGATCAGCTTGCACTCGAAGTGCTGCGACAGAAGATCCCCAGGCTGGCCTCGGACGACCCGATCTTTTTCGATCATCCGATCGATTTCGGCGATCCGGCAATCGACGGCAAGAGCATCGCCCAGCTGATCAAGGGCAAGCCCCTGTTCAGCCCGGTGGAGGGATTGGACAAGTCGGTATGGGAGGGCAAGCACTGCGACGGCTGCCATGAATGGGACGAGGCACGGCTGTGCGAACAGGCGAAAAATTTCGCCACAAACGATGTCTCCGTTTTGCGCCTGCAACATCCACTGGGAACCCGTTTCAAGGTGGCGCTTGCCAAATGGGCTCAGGGTGGCTGCAAGTAAGGCAGGACGATAATGGCATCCGCCCGATTTCTTTCGGGATAGGTTCTAGTAAGCATCCGCCGAATGGCGTGGCGCCTCGATCTCGGCCATCTGGATACCCATTTCGACAAACGCGGAAAGAACGGCAAAGCGGTCCGCGAGTGCGACACGCGCCAGCCCGGCCAGAACACCAACATTGACTGCATGGGCGGCAGCAAACGGCTGCAAGGCCGATGGTGTTTCTGCACCTACAACAGATCCGCCAGCAACAGAACCATTGTCACGCCATCCCGCCGCCAGGGCAATCCAGGCGCCGGGCGTTGCTGGCGGCGTTGCCTCTGGCAGGTTCACTGCGGCGCGATGGCGGGGGCTGTCCGGTTCACCGACCCAGTCGCGAACATGGGCGAGCAATTCGTGATCAGTTCCATCGAGCAACTCGCTCAGATGGCTCAAGCATTCATGCGCCCACCAGACCGCGGCCCGATCGGGGAGCAGGTAGGCACAGAACGTGATCGCCTCCTCGGGAACGCGGCCGGCGAGGAGACCGCGGCAAAACGCGATCGATGGCTGTTCGGTTGGAAGCGTCCTCATCTCCCGGGCAATAGCGGGACAAGCCATGAAGAGATCCCGTGCCGTCTTAAATCGAAGCCCATTGGCCATGACCGCCACGCTTTCATCGAGAAGCTCTAACCACTCAAGCCCCAGGCGCGGCGTGGGTCAAGTCTCTACCGATAACGCCGCAACAACTGCCGGCACCGCCGTATCCCCGGCGTTTATCAACAGACAATTGCCCCGGAGTTTGGTATGATCATGCCATCGAAATCGGATGCTCAACAGGAGTAACCGCTATGTGGGGCAGTTCAGCCTTTGTTTTGGCGGTCGTGTTTCTCTCGACCCACGCTTCCGCCGACCCTGTTCAGAAATCAGAAGACATCGTGAAGTTTTTTACTGGAGCGGCCGACCTCGGCAAGTCGCGAGGAATTTGTATCGGCACCGACGAAGAGTGCAAAAGCAAGAGCAAGGCGAAAGACGCGCCGGCAGCAAAATCCAGCCTCGATATGCTGATCAATTTCGGCTTGGATTCCGCCGAACTGGACACCACTGCGCGCGCTGAACTCGGCGAGTTCGCCAAGGCGCTGAAGGACAACCGGCTGAGCACGTTCAACTTCGTCGTCGAAGGTTTCACCGACGCCACCGGCACGGTGCACTACAACGAAGGCCTGTCGCAACGGCGGGCGCAATCGGTCGCTGCCTTCCTGACGGCCAGCGGTATCGAGGCTGCCCGTATCAACGCGATCGGCATGGGCGAAAAGAACCCGCGTAGTCCCAATCCCTACGATCCGATCAATCGCCGCGTCGAAATGCGGATAAAGACGCAGTAACGCTGCCAGCGGTCAGTTCTTGAGCACGCCGCCCACAGCCACACCGGCGCCGAAGATCAGTGCTTTGGCGAGGAAGTCGCTATTGTATCCGCGTGGCGGAGGATCATCCTGCCGCACGATGATCTCGCGGTTGCGCCACTTCCGAACGGCCTGCTGTTGTTTGCGAGGTTTCTGCGCCACCGGTCTCTGCGTGCGGACCTTCTGTGCCACCTGCATTTTCGGTTGCGTCGCACGGGCCTGATCGGCAGCATATCTGGCGCGCACGGCTTCCATCATCGGATCTGTCTGGATCACGAGGAATGCCAGTTGCTCGCCTGTCAGATAGGTGGTCTGCGGCAGGCCGTTCTCCGCTTGCCAGATGCCCATCGCCTGACGGGTCTGTGGGCCCATGTTTCCGTCGACGCGGCCAAGCTCGTTGCCCAACGCTTCGATGCGCAATTGCAGGTCGATGCGACCCTGACGGTCGAGGCCAATGGCACCTTCCGTCAACTCGGTGCCCGGTGTTTGCCTGACCTCCTCCGGGACGCCGACCGAGGTGCGCACGGCCGAGCCGGAACTGGCGTTCGCCTCGTCCGTATCGAGTGCCGCGACCTGCCGGTTTTGGGCTTTCTGGTCGTTCAATTCGTCGACGTTCAGTCGCGCCACAGCGGCGAAGCGACCGTTCGGAAACTGGTCGAGATAGGCTTGGTAGAACGGAACAGAATTGTGCTTCGAAGCCTCATCCCAAAGACGTTGCTCGACTTCCCACGAAGGCGGATCACTGGGAACGGGGGCAGCAGAGGATGTCGCTGCGCCGCTCGATGCGCGGGCCACGGGATCTGCAGCAGGTGCCGCTGCCGCGATTGGTTTTCCCAGGAAAACCTCGCGTCCCAGCGATGCGTTGTGCCAGGACCTCTGGCGACCTTGCGTGGTTTCGGTCACTTCGCCGCGCACGCGCGTCAGCGCGCTCTGGATTTCGACGCCGGGTTCAGTCAGATGCCTGGCGAGCGCAGTTGAGTAAGGACTGTCGACCCCGTTGCCGTCGAAGGCGATGGCGCCCGGATCCGTTGCATAGGCAATCAGGAGGCCGCCGGTGCCGACACCGTTCGACATTGCTTCGACCGGCGCCAGACCTGTGCCCAGCGAGGTAGAGCGGCTTTTCGGCAGCGAGGCCGCCAGCGTCCTTGCTAGCGGATTGTCGCGGCAGGCATCGAGGATGATGACGCCAATCGCCGGATCGGGCGGCAGCGCAGCCATGAAGTCGTCGATCTGAATGGTACGGGTCTTGAGATAGGCCGGCGACGTCAATTCGGCGTCGACCGGTATCAGGTAGTTCTTGCCGTCGACCTGCATGCCGTGACCGGCATAGAAAATGACCGCGACGTCCGCATCGTAGGATTGCTCGGTAAACCGGCTGATGAGGCTGTGCATGTCTGCATTGTCCTGGTCGACCCCTTCGATCACCTCGAAACCGGCATTGCGCAGCGTCGATGCGATGAGGTGGGCATCGTTGGCGGGGTTGGGCAAGGCAACCGCATGGACATAGTTGCTGTTGCCGATCACCAGCGCGACGCGCTTGGCATCAGGCGCAGCAGCCTGGGCGCCGAGAGCGGCAAGGAAAACCAGGATAATCCCGCTTAGAAAGACCGTGAACACTTTCATGGACCAGCCCTCTACCCATCAGGGTGCACTGTTGATGTCTGCGCATGCTCAATTTAGTCAGCGACTGGGTCGCTTGTGCCAAAGGATGGCTCTCGAGCGTATGTGGTCTTGACCTTAGTTTTGGTTCACAAAGGGCCTGAAAAAAGGTGGCTGTTGTGGCGCCAATATTCTGAGCGATCAATGCCGTGACAGGCAGGTTCAAAGCGTATTCTGAATCGAGCTTATGACGGCCGTGACGGCTTGTTTGTATTTTTCGAACTCAGGCGACGTCTGGCGGATTTCCGTTGTGCTGGTTGTCTGCTGGCTGGCGTCAGTCGCCACGCGAGCAAGCTTCTGGCCCATTTTCCTTTCTGCCCAATCCACGACATAGCCGGCGGTCTTGCCCGTGAGAAAGGGGTTGGCTTGAATGACGGCGGACCCGAGCACGGCGCTCAATTGCGCCGAGCCCGACGCCGACAGCACCTGATGCGCGCCTTCCATGCCCAGGAAATGGCAGAGATAGAGCCGGCCGGCTGTGATTTGATGGCCGCGTGCCCGAAGATAGGCTTCGCCTTCCCGCGCCAGATTTCGCACCATCTCGCGCGAGATCGTGGCGTCGTAGCGCAGAGCGAGCAGGTCGGCGGTCGACAGCGTTCGTGCAAGCTCAGGGCGGTAGGTGTTCATCATCCGGATCCAGGTCTTCGTTATGAACTGGCCGGCGCCGGTCGCCGAAGAATTCGGGTTCTTGGCGCGGGCGCTGCCGCCACTTTCGACATGAACGATACGCTCGGTCAGCGTTTCGACAGCGACATCGCCGGAATTGCCGGAATTGCCGGTATCATAGGTGGCGACCGTGGTGACCGTCCCCAGCGGGTCGATCGCCTCGCCATTCTGATAGAGTTCGAAATGCAGATGCGGCCCGGTCGACAGACCGGTGGTGCCGATATAGCCAATGATGTCACCGGCCTTCACCTTTGTGCCGACACCGCCTGCGATTGCGAATTTTTGCATATGCGCGTAGCGCGTCTCGCGTCCGTTGGGATGCGCGATCTTCACCAGGTTGCCGTAACCGCCGCCGTCGCCCTGGAAGGTGATCTCGCCGTCGAAGGCGGCTGCGATCGGCGTGCCCACAGGAGCCGCCCAATCGACGCCCTTGTGGATACGGACCACGCCCAGAATTGGGTGCTTGCGCGGACCGAAAGTCGACGTCATCACCCCGTTGACCGGCGTGACCATGCCGTTGGTGACCGTCAGCGAACGAACCTGATCATCGCCGGTAACGCACGCAAACTGACCGTCGCTCTGCTGGAAGACGAAGCACTCGAGGCTCTTTTCAGTACCCTGCACACCGACATACAGCACGCGTCCGTCGGTTTCGCTCTTGCCGCGCGGCGTTTGCGAATAGATCAGGACAAGGCGCTGGTCCTCGCTGGCGAAGGCGTCCAGATCCTGTCCTCTCGACAGGTACATGATCGCTTCGCCGATCACGCTGGTAGGAACTTTGTTGCGCGCCGCCGTCGAGTAGATTGCATCGAGCAGGCGATACTGCCGTTTGTGCGTGCCCTCCTCCGGTGCGCCCGAATAGTTGAACAGATCTTCGCGGACCCAGGGATCGACACCCGATACGAATGCGCCCGCGGCGTTGCGCGTCAACGTGCCGACAAAGACGTTCTTGGCGTAGATCGACACCTGCATGAGCGACATTGTCGTCGTCTCGCGCGTCGGCCTGAAACCGCGCATGGCGACGACATAACCCGGTTCCAGGCCTTCCCGGTTGAAAAGCGCCTTCAGGGCTTCGCCTGCCAGCTTGGCGTCTTCGGCCGAGAAATGGGCATCGAGCGCGACGCTGTCCAGGCTACGGTCGTTGAGGATTTTCACGAACGTGTCTTCGGTCGCCTCGAACCGCTGATACTCGCTCGCGACGGTGGCGACACTTGTGTTGTTTTCGATCTGTGTCTGATGGAATGCGGGCAGGGCTGCCTCGCCGGCATCGATTGTTTCACCCCAGCCGGCTTCGGGATCGTCGGTGCCTATCTGCTGTCCCGCGGCAGCCGGAGCCTCGTTGGGGGCAGGCACGGGCTGAAGATCGTTTTGCAGGTCCCCCACCGGTGGCTGAACATCGTCCTGCAGATCGTTGGACGGCGGGGGGGTGGTCTGCCGCTGTGCCTGGAAGAATGCGAAGTCCTCCTGCGTCGATGGTATCGTCGTCATGAATTTTTCGCTGGCGCTGAGCATCACATCCGACAGGATTTCGATCTGCGGAGAAACGCCGGCCTGATCGAGATCCGTCGGCCTCGCGATCGCATGGCCTTTCGACGTGGTGTCGGCGTCGGGGGCAAGGGTAATCCACATCGGGTCCCCGGCAAGGTCAATGATGGCAGGCACATAGACCGATGCATCGGCCGGCACGTCATCCACCCCTTCGACCGCGTGAAGTTCTTCGTCTTCGTCGCCGAACGACCAATAGTCCGCGGTGAGGTAGAAGCCCACGGCGATAGACAGCACGACGATTGCCGCCAGACCGGCAAGCAGCCGGCGCCAGAGCTTGCGTCTGCGACGCGCAAGGCGTGCCTGCTTCTTCTGCTTGAAGCTCGTGTCGATACTGTGCGTCACGGGCCGTTTCCGGTCAGGAAAAACGTCCACCGCACCTGTTCAAGCGTATCCACTTCGAGAAATTGCGCTGCGATATGGCCGCGCTGCCAGCATTCGTCGATACCGCGGATCGAGAAACGCCGCCGCTCGATACACATTCCGGTCGATCCGGTGAGGATCGCATGGCCAAACACGTCCGTTGCATAGATGTAAATATAGCGGTTCGTCAGCTCCTCGCGGATGACGTTCACGCATTGATTTGCGCCGATGGTCCACCAGCCGTCGGTCTGGTCCGCATTGTCAATCATCTGTCCGACCGCGAGATTGACGACGTCGAGTGTCTGATTGCAGACCGTGAATTCGGCGCGCGCCTCGCCGGATGACAGCACGGCCAGCAAAGCGGCACCCGAGATCACCGCGAGCTTCATGCGTCCTGTCAGGGCAAGCACGGCTCGAACCGGATCACGCTGCTTTATGGGCAGGTCGGCAGACGAGTGGGGCAAACACGAGCAGCTTTCCATCGGGCGCCCATGCTATCCGCCGAGCCGGAAATACTTGGCAGTGGCTGAGAACTGAGATCCGTCGGTCTCGATTTCCTCAAGAATCTTTGGGAGCAGCACCGAGGCTGGCGTCGGCGTGGAGAACGCAGCCGCCTGAATGTCCTGCGGGCCGGTGATCACCATTATGATCTGAGGCACAGCCTTGCCAGTGGCCTTGTCGGCGGCGCCGAGGCCAATCGGGATGCTGAAGGTAGCCTTGTCCGATTGTGCGACGATGCGGTCGTCGAGATTGAACACCATGCCCTTGTGATCGATCAGCAGCACGCTGGAAATGAGCCCGCCATGCGTTGCCAGCGTGCCGCTGATCGGCGTACCGCTTGGCACCGATGTCCGGTCGAGAACAAGCTGCGGCTTGTCAGCCGCGGTCTGCCCCAGAAAGCGCAGAAAATTGGTGACTTCGCATTGGCTCGGCTCAATGAGACGGACGCTGATGTCCGGCTCGACATGGAATTTGGCCTGGAAATCGCTTAGCATCCGCTCAAATGGCTGAACCGCCGTTCCAAATCCTTCGATAGCGGCGGACGTATCGGTTGACGAATTCATGGCCGCATAGAAACAGTCGCCGCCGCCGAAGTCGCGAACCCAGGAGACACGTTGTGCGATGTCGTCGACGGCCGGGGGAACCGCCGGTTTGGGCACGTTCAACGCGACGACTGGTTGGTCCGGCTGTTTGGCCGCCGGTGGCGCCGTCTTTTGGCTCTCGGCGTTCGCGACATCCGTCTGGCTTGCATCGGGTTTGGCCGCCGGGGCTGCCACCTCGGGCGTTGCCGGCTGGCTGATCTCTGGTTCGGGCTTTGGGCTCTCTACAACCTCTGGCTGGGCTTGCGGTGTCTTTTCGGACGGCTGCTGCGCGTCCGTTGCCAATGATTTCGGGGGTTCCTCGCTTTTAGCGGTGGGCGTCGCCGGCTCCGGCGTCTGCACCGCCTTGGCATCTGCCTGGCTTCCAGCCGGCGGCACGCCAGCCTCCGGCTGCGCGGGCGGAACTGGCTTTGCCGGCTTAGGGGCGTTCGCGGCTTTTTCCGTGGAGGTCGGCTTTGGCGTTTCCGGTACGGGCTTTGATGGTTCGAGCGGGGAAAGCGATGTCTTGCCGGCAGTCGACGTCGCCGGCGTCATGAAGCCGCTCAGATACAGGCCCGCGCCTGAGGCAATAGCCAGCGTCGCCAAGCCAGCGATCGCGATGGTTCGGGTCGTTGTGGATTTCTTGGGCATATCCGCCGTGACCGCGCGTGGCGGGCCGGCGACCGGAAAAGGCCGCGGTTCGGACAAATGCGCGGGCCGGACATGCGGGACGAAGCGCTGCTCGTCCGGACCCGTTGCCGTCGGCGCGTTGTATTCCATGACATCGGATGGCTGGGGCCGGCCCTTGGGATCAGGAGCAAGGGTTTGCCCGGCTGGTGGGACAGCCGGGCGGTTGCGGGGTGTGATGGAAGTCGGCGGCGTTGTTCCTTCGTCTTCGCCACGCGTCATCCTGGCGATATCAGCCATGCTGACCGGCCGGTCTCGCGGATCCGGTTGCAGCATGGCTTCAACAATACCACGAAAATCGTCGTCGATGCCCGAGAGATCAGGCACGGCCCGGCGCTTTTCGATGATCTCGAACTGCGATCCGCTCATGTCGATCGGTTTCCCGCGCAGAGCGGCAGCCAGCACCAGCCCAAGGCTGTAGATGTCGGACTGTTCACTGACGTCGCCGCTGTACAGCCCGAGCTGTTCGGGCGAAACGTAGTTGTACTTTCCCGCGAATTTCCCGCCGATCAGCGTCTCCCCGCCTACGGCCGCTGATCGCGCTATGCCGAAATCGATGATCTTCGCGCCGTCGACCCGGCCCCCTGGCAGGATGACGTTGTCCGGCGAGAGGTCGCGATGGATTGCTCCCGCTTGATGGACCGCGCTCAGGCCGGATGCGAGGCGATGGCAGAGCTTGCGCACCTCTCCCGTCGGCATCGGGCCCCGTCGCATGATGTCGTACAACGACTCGCCGTCGACGAATTCCATGGCAAGGTAGGGACGGCCTATCCCGGGATCGATGGTGAAGACGTGGTATCGCACGACCGCGTCATGCGACAAATGGTTGAGGATCGAGGCCTCCTTGCGGAACAAGGACAGGATCGTCTGGTCACGGGCAAACTCGGGCAGGACGATCTTGATCGCGACGTGGTCTCCGGTCTGGATATTGTGGCCACGGTAGACCTCGCCCATGCCGCCGAACGCGATCCGCTCGTCAAGTTCATAGATGCCGCTGAGTTGCGTGCCTACGGCGGTATTGGCCACCTGCGGCAATATTCGCGTCTTGTCGTCGGCGCTCATCGGCCTTCGCCCTCCGCTCTGGACCAATCAGGGTGGAGCGATTGTCCGTTGCGCCCTTTTTTGATCTTCACCAGCACGATGGTGACATTGTCCGTTCCGCCCCGTGCCAGCACCGTTTCCAGCAGATTTTGGCACGCCGCCTGGGGTGTCGCCGATACGACAGCGGCCTCGATCTCCGCGTCGGTAACATGCGCCGTCAGCCCATCGGTGCTCAGTACAAAAATGTCCCCCGGCATCAGTTCGCCTTGTTGGAAATCGACGACGAATTCATCGCTGACGCCCACCGCATGCGTGATGACATTGCGGCGTGGCCAGGTGAGTGCCTCGGTCGCACTGATCATGCCTCGATCGAGGAGTTCCTGCACTTCGGTGTGGTCTTTCGAAATCTGCGAGATCGAGGCGTTGCGGATCAGATAGATACGGCTGTCGCCCGCCCACAGGCAGGCAAACCGCCCGTCCATCGCCAACAGGGCGGCGACCGTGGAACCGATGGTTATGCCGCGAGACTCCGATATGCCGCGGATCTCGGCATTGGCGCGGCTCAGCCGGTCCTCGAAGCGCGCCCGTAGATCCGGCGCGGAGCTTGCGATGCCGATCGTGGCCAGATGGTCGACAATGCTGGCTGAGGCGACCTCTCCGGCCTCATGCCCGCCCATTCCGTCAGCCACCGCCCAAAGGCCGGTTCGTGGCTCGAGCAGATAGTTGTCCTCATTGTGCTCACGCACACAGCCCTTGTGGCTCACGCCGAAACTTTCAAAGGGAAGGGCGACATCGTTCAATTTGCCACCAAGCGCTTCTCAAGCGCCCTCGACGGCGCCCCGCCGGGCGCCCGCTCGAGCCACTTTGCCACAGGCACGAACATTAGAGTATCGAAATTAAGGTCTGTGCGGCTGAGCATGCCGGGTGTCACCACATTGAAAAGCGCGAATCCCATCTCAAAACGCCTTCGGGCAACTGAATCCGGAAAGTGCGGAAAGGAAGAATGGGCTGGGGCCGGAACCAGTCTGGATCGTATAGGTGACGTCGCGCCCGCCGATCACGAAGCGCGCTTCGACATTGCTGTCGCTGCCGGTGACGCTCGCCTTGTCCAGCAGCCGCTTCAGCGCCCACGGCCCTTCGAACTTGATGGTGGATTCGCGGCCTGGCATTTCCGGCGTCAGGCTCAGGCTGGCGAACCCGGAGGCCGTGCCGCTCGGCCAGGTCACGGTGCTTGGCGCGCTGCCCCCCTGGTTGCTCTGGACGGTCTGGCCGTCGACATCGAGCACCGCCGCATCGGCGTCGCCATGCAGTGAGAACGGCGTGAAGGTCACGCTGACCGAGGGCACCGAACCGCCCTGGGGAAAAAAGGCGTTGCGGATTTCGGCCGCCAGCTGGAAGTTTTTCAGCGTCGACTTCGACAGGTCGCGCCCGAAGCGTACATCCTGTTTCCAGCTCCAGTTCTGACTGGTCATGTCGATCAGCGATGCGAGGTTCTGTGCGAAGAACCGGTCCATCAGCCCGCCCGGAGCGAACAATTTGGCGAAATCCGCCATCGCAATGTCCTCGGTGGCATTGCCGGCGAAAGGATAACGGCCGTTGACCGCGGCCTCGCAGGGCTGTGTGACCGTCTGGTCGAGCATCTGGTTCAAATTCGCCACCGAGGTCTCGGTGACGTTGCCTTCAAACTCGTCCGCCGTCGCCTTGACCATCCGGCCTAGTTGCTTGGGCAGTCGCGAGACATTGGCGCGAAGGGTGGCTATCTGGAGCTGCAGATTTGCGTTGACGCGTTCGGTCTGGGAGGGAACGTCGGTCGCCAGTTGCAGGCTCTGGTAGATATCGCGGAAAATCTGGGTCAAGGCATCGATCGGGCGGTGTCCGGCAGGACCGCTCACCAGGGCCTGGAACGACTTGAATTGTGCTTCGATGTTGGCCCCGGGATTCTGGTTTTCCGCGTCTGCGGATCCTGTGCGGGCACGGCTTAGCGATTTTCCGGTGGCGATTTGAATGCCGATGCGAGCCAGACCCTTGGCCATGGTCGCGACGTCCTGTGGCTGGGCTTGAACCGCGCCGCCTTCAACCCCGGTGCCTGTGCCTTTGCCAGACGCAGCGTCCCGCGTCAGAGCTGTTTCGTCGGCGATCGCCGTAAACAGCTGTTCGATCGGCGAGGTTGGCGAGGCGACGGCGGAAAGCGCGATATAGTGCGGCTTGTCCTTCAGCATCGCTTTGAACTTCAAGCCGTCGAGAACGCTGTTCCAGGCCGTTGCGAACCCCTTCCCATAGCGATCGAGAAGTTCGGGGCCGAGCCTGGACAACTCCTGATCGATGCCGCCTTGCTCGCCGCCACCACCGAGGACCCACCGGTCGTCGACGAGCGTCTGGGCAATGTGCGAGAGTTGCCCGAGATAGAAGGTGTTGAAGCCGGCATAGGTATAGAGGCCGGGAACACGAAGGCCTGACAGATCGCCGCCATCGACACGCTCGAACAGCAGCTCCGCTTCCGGGCCGCTTTTCAGCGAAACGGAAAAATCATCCAGCGCTGCCGCGTATACCGCGGATTTGACCAATGCGGAGGCGCGGTCGGCAAGGCTCATGCGCCCGAGCGACCGTTGGGCGGCTTCGACGAGCGGCTGGTTGAGTTCGAAAACCGGATCGTAGGCATCATCCAATGAAAGCATGGCGCGCAGGTGCTTTTCGAGCTGCTCGCGTCCTTCGCGGTTGTTTTCGCCGGGATATCGGTTCTGTTCCCAATCCTGTTTCATCCAGGAAACGATCAACGCGTCGTCGACCTTCGGCGCCTTGCCACCAAGCATCAGGTAGATCTTCAACGGTTCATAGAGCGCGGCGGGATCAGCCATCCTGGCCTGGATCGTCCGCTCGGCCTGGATCAGCAGGCGCGATCGGAACATTCGTTCGAGCGCTTGCCGGTAAGCCGTCTTGGATGCCGAAAGAAGTCTCTCCCGCTGGCTGAGGCCGAACGTCTCCCCGATCGGTGTCGGCACGTCACTGGTCTCGTATCCAGCCGGCAGATTGCGCAGCTGGTCGAGCGGGCCAATGACGTTTTCGAGGTCGACATCGGTGACCTCGGTGCTTTTGAGCAGCGTATCCGCCGTCGCGCGATACTGGCCCATGGCCTGAGTGGTGGAGGCGATCAGCGACCTGTTGGCGGTGAAGCTCAGGGCCAGCGTGCCGAGCACCGCCGCGGCGATCAACGCGATGGCGCCAAGTCCTGCAAATTGGGCGATGGCCACACGCCTTGCAGCCGATTTGTCGTACGAAACCCATCCGGATTCGGCAAAAATGACGCCCGTCAGCAGATCATGCAAAAAGAAGCTTTTGCCGCTTCCCGACAGATGGGCGCGGGAACAGCTGCCGAAGCTGCGGCCGATCGCCCCCAACACCTGATCGATCGGCGATCCCTCTTGCGTGCCTGAAGAGAAATAGAGCCCACGCAGACTGACATTCACCTGGCTGCGGATCGGGTCGAACAGGCTGGCGATGAAATTCGTAATTCGGCCCTTCAACGCGCCGAACTGCGCCGGAAAACCAAAGACCGATATGCGCGCGGCCGGGTCAGCTTCTTCCTGAAGGCGGTCGGGCATCTCCTCGACCAGGCGTCTTGCCAGTGCATCGAGTTCGCCCGGAGCCTCGGCCGCCATATTCTTGGTGCGATCGACGGTCTGGAATGTAGCGCCCCAGACCTTGCGCCGGCGGGACTCGTCAAAACCGCCGAAGTAAGCCATGAACCCGGAAACCAGGTCGGCCTTGGTGAACAGGAGGTACACCGGAAACTGGATTTTCAGCGTCTCGTGGATTTCCCGCAGACGACTGCGTATCTCGACGACGTGAGCGTCAAGCTGCCGATCGTCGAGGCCGATGAGATCAGCAAGGCTGATTGCCAGGATGACGCCGTTTATCGGTTGCCGTGTGCGGTATTTCTTGAGCAGCGACAGGAAAGCGAGCCAGCTCTTGCTGTCGCTCTGAGGATTGGACTCCTGCGTCGTGTAGCGCCCGGCAGTGTCGATCAGCACGGCCTGGTCGGTAAACCACCAGTCGCAGGCGCGTGTTCCGCCAACGCCTGCGACCGGCTGGGCATCACCCGAACCGGCCAGCGGAAAATTCAGGCCCGAATTGACCAGTGCCGTTGTCTTGCCTGCGCCGGGCGGACCGATGATGATGTACCAAGGGAGTTCATAGAGGAAGTTGCGCTTGCCGCTCGACCGTTTGAGCGCGGCGATCGCCTCGTTCATTCGCGTCTCGAGCACCCACGAATCGTCATCCCTGTCGTCGTCGCGGGCAACGGCCGTCTCCAGCGCCCGTTGCGCCTTGCGCATCCGCCAGAAACGCAATCCATAGAAGAGCGCCAAGGCCGCCACGATCACGCCGATGATTGTCGCGCGCAGCCCCGCAGGCCCGAGAGGACGGCTGTCGGCGAAGCGGACCAAAGGTCCGGCAACCCACACTGCCGCCGAAAAACCGGCCAGCGCGATCATGCTGAATATCCGCAGCAGCCAATGCGTCATCGGCGCTTCCAACCGGCCGTGCTCACAACCTGTCCTCCTTGGCGATCATCACATCGACACGGCGGTTCCTGGCGCGGCCTTCAGGCGTCGCATTGTCGGCGATTGGCTCGTCCTCGCCCTTGCCGTCGACGGTCAGTCGCGAGGGATCGCTGAACTTCGGCGCCATCATCGTTTCGACGGCCTTCGCCCTGGCGACGGACAGGTCGAAGTTGGACTTGAACGGGCTCGATTTTCGTGGCTTCACATTGTCCGTGTGGCCGACGATTCTGATCGGTCCGCGCTCGGGTTCCAGGGCGGCTGCGATATCGGCGGCTATGGGCTGGAACTCTGGTTTCGCATCCGCTTTGCCTGACTGGAACAGCAGGAGATTGTTGATTTCCACCACGATGAAGTCGCCCTTCGTGCCGACGGTCAGGCCGCCGGCTCCGACTTCCTTGGCCAATGCCGAGCGGATGCGATTGATCTGCGTGGTTGTGGCGGGAGTTGGGACGACTTTCACCGGTTCCGCCAACGGCGCCACGCTGGCACGCTCGATGGCGATCGGCGTCGATGGATCGAGCGCCAGCAATTCGCCGGCGGCGGCGTCGCCTTCATTGGTGATGAAAACCCGTAGTGCGAAAAACGCCGCTGTCAGCAGCGCCGTTGCCGCCGCCGCAACGACCCAGAGCGGCAGGCGTGTAGACGATTGAGACATCGTCGCCGCCAGGCCCTGCCAGCGAGGCGAGATGTCCTCGTCCGCGCGAGGCTTGAAATAGCGAAGCGTTTCGTAAACGTCGCGCCGAACGCGCTCGAGACTGGTATCTTCGCGTGTCAGGCCTCGATACTGCCCCTCGTACCCCAGCGACAGGCAGACATGCATCAGTTCGAGCAGATCGCAGTGTGCCCCCGGGCTGGCCAGGACCTTGTTCAGCGCTTCGAAAAAGCCCGTGCCGTTGGGCTCGACGTGGAAGAACCGCGACAACATGCTGTGCTGCACCCAGGCGCCTTTGCGTGGCCAGGGCAAGTTACCGATGAGATCGTCGGCTGTCTCGCAAAGGACAAATTTCGCAATCCGCGCATCCTCTTCGGCAACACCAGATTTCTCCAGTGCCCTGTCAAACTTGTCGATCGTCTCAGTGACATGTTCGGCCAGTGGCCCCGCCTGTCTCGCGACAGGGACAAGCCTGAACTGGCCGAACAGCATCAGCAATGGTGCGGCCGCGGCAAGGATCGGGTTTGCCGCGGAATATCGGACACTGTCGGTGACATTGAGCAGGATCTCCTGTGTCAGATCCGGCGCCGGCTTCGCAGCGGAAGCGCCGCCTCCCGCCGCCACGGGAGGAGACCCCTGATAAGTTACGGTCCCGGATGTCCAGCCCGGCGGTGTATGCCGGCCGACGCCGGGATCGAACACAGTCGATTCCTTGACCTGCGAGGGTTGTCCGCCATCCTCGGCAGGCTCCTGTGGGATCCCCGCCGGTTTTCGCTCGCGCCGTGGCGTGGCGCGAATGACGGTCTTGCCCGCCGGTCCGAAAGGATCGTCTTTCGAATTCATCGTCGATCGTCCGCCCGCGCATGGCGCCCGCGATCTCGCCGGGCAGGCGCAGAGTGGTTCGCCGTCAGGCAAAGCAACCGCAGGCCCTGCCGGTCAGGGCAGTGTCTTGAGGATGGTCGGCTACTCGTTATTATCCCGCCGTAAGATGACATTTGCCGCAGACCCCCAGGTCGATCAGCCTTAGCCGCTTGGCGAATTGTCGTACGCGATCGTAATCCCGGAAACTCTTGATTGGAACCCGATATCGCGCGCCGAAGAGGTATCTTCGTCGGCTGAGACGCTTCCCTGAAGCGCCTATTTCTGCTTGTCAGCCTTGGCATAGGCTTCGCTGAAATAGGCCAGGAATATATCCAGCATGCCGTTCTCGTGCGCTTCCTCCATGGTTCGCCAGGTCGCGACAAAAGCATCCCAAGCCTGGCTCTTTTTCGACGAGAATGATGTCGGCGGAAGCTTTCTTCCGATCGCTTCGGGAGACAGGTCGTCAAGCAGCCGCGACAGTGCCGACTGCATGGCGGCATAGGTGGCGAATTCGTGCGCCTTGAGATCGCGGAAGGCATCTTCGATGCTGCGCCTGGCATCGAGATAGCCGGCCCGGCGCCGTGCGAACATGATTTCGAGGATATCGTCAGTTCCCGGAACGAATTTCAGCGGGCTGTTGTCGGCGGCGCTGATCATCGTCCGCTGCGTGCTCTTGGCCAGCATTTTCGCCGCCGCGCGCGCCTTCAGCAGCAAGGTCAGTTCCTCGACCACCGTGCGCAGCACCGCCCCGATTTCGGCAGCAACTTCATGCGGATCGCGCGACTGCAGCAGTTCCGGCGAGATGCCCGCTCCGATCGCGATTTCCCGCAGCACTTCATCCCTGGTCGAGGGCAGGGGCGGTTGCGACGGGAACGTTGAGGCTGCACCCCGCTGCCCGGACCGTTGCTTCGTGGGATCAAAGAACGGCCCGTCTCCGAATTCCAGCGACGGGCTTGTCGCCCCCGGCTCTTCCCGCTGCATCGAACCGTGGCTGGGATGACCCGTCGCGGCGCGCTCCTCATCGATCGACACGAAGATGACATAGCGGCCGATCAGCATCCGGTCGCCGTTGCCCAGCCGATGCGGGCCGGTCATGCGCTGGTTTGATCCGTTGAGGTAGGTCCCGTTGCGCGAGACGTCGTGGAGCCAGAACGCGCCTGCCTCGTAGCGGATCTCGCAATGCCGGCCCGAGATGAATTTGTCGGGGTCCGAGAGGGTCCAGTCACAGGCATCGCGACCGATTTCGAAGCTGCGATCCCGCGCCGCGTAACCGGCCGAGATGCCCGCAGGCAAGGCGTCGACATTGTTGATTTGCAGACTGATGTGCATCCAGGATCGCCGTCGAACACTGACCGATACTCCACATTCTAGCAGTTTGCACATGCAACAGGACAGCAGCGTTTCGAGGCAATGCATCGACAGGTTAAGGTTTTCCGCAGTGCGTCCTCTTTGGCCAGCGGGACAACATGTGGTAGGCTCAACATGGCCTGATGCGTTGGGTCGAAAAAATTCCCGGCAGATGGCGGGAACTTCAGATTCACCGCGCCGGCGGCCGCGTCCAGGAGGGGCACGACCCATGCCGAACGAACGTGCCACGGTTGTGCAGACGCCGGTCGGCGCCGAACTGACCTTCACGCATCTTGTCGGCCGCGACGAGATCAGCCGTTGCTTTGCCTATACGGTCGGCTTCGTCGGGCCCAACTCCGACGTCGATCCGGCGAAGATGCTGGGAGGCGCGGTTTCGGTCGAAGGGGAATCCGATCCGAAACGATGGTTCAGTGGCCTGGTGTCCGAGTTTCGCCTGACCCGCATCGAAGACCGGATGGCCTACTACGAAGCGGTCGTCAGGCCGTGGCTCTGGTTTCTCGGCAACACCACCGATTGCCGGATCTTTCAGAACATGACAGCTCTCGAGATCGTCGAGAAGATCTTCTCGAAATACGGTACGGCGAAATTCGAGAAGCGGCTGCAAGGGTCGTACCCCTCGCGCGAATATTGCGTCCAGTACGACGAGAGCGATCTGGATTTCGTGCAGCGCCTGCTCGAGCACGAAGGCATCTTCTATTTCTTCGAGCATGACGAGGGCAAGCACACGCTCGTCCTGTGCGACGCGATGAGCAAGCTGAAGCCGGCGCCGGGCTACGAGAAGATACCCTATAATTTCGAGGGACAGGGCTCGCGACGCGATGTCGAATATATCACCGAATGGATTCCCGGCAGTTCGGTGCGGCCGGGGGCCTATGCCCATACCGACTATGATTTCCAGAAGCCCGGCGCCGATTTGATGGCAAAGTCCGCCCAGCCGTTCGGCCACAAGGAAGCCTCCGGCGAGAATTATCGCCAGCCTGGCGCGCATCTCGATGTCGGGCGCGGCGACACCTTGGCCGGTATCCGGCGCGAGGAACTCCAGGCCGTGCACCAGCGCATCACCGCCGTCGGCACCGTACGCGGCCTCCATTCCGGCTGTACCTTCAAGCTGGAAAGCTTTCCGCGCGATGACCAGAACCAGGAGTATCTGGTGGTCAGTGCCGAATACAGATTGTTCGATCCGGGCTACAGGACCCAGAACGAAGCCCACAGCGAAAATTTCAAGGTCGTGCTGGGCGTCGCACCGACTGCCTTGCCCTATCGCCCCCCGCGCATCACGGCGCGGCCGGTCATGCGCGGGCCGCAGACGGCGACGGTGGTCGGCCCTTCAGGCGAGGAGATATTCACCGACAAATATGCCAGGGTGAAGGTGCAGTTCCACTGGGACCGCCTGGGCAAGAAGAACGAAAACAGTTCCTGCTTCGTCCGCGTCTCGCAGACCTGGGCCGGCAGCGGCTGGGGCTTCATCCAGATACCGCGCATCGGCCAGGAGGTGATCGTCGACTTCCTCGAAGGCGACCCCGACCTGCCGATCATCACCGGCAGGGTCTACAACGCCTCGCAGATGCCGCCCTACGGCTTGCCGGGCAACGCAACGCAATCGGGCTGGAAATCCAACTCTTCGAAAGGCGGCGGCGGTTACAACGAGCTGATGTTCGAGGACAAGGCCGGCTCAGAACTGGTCAACTTCCAGGCGCAGAAGGACCACAACCTTCTGATCAAGCACGACCGCACCAAGCTGGTCCAGCACGACCAGTCCGATCGCATCGACCACGACGCCAAGCATTCCGTCGGCCACAACCTGGACGAGGACGTCGGCAACAACAAGACGGTCAAGGTCGGCGTCGACCAGACCACGAATATCGACAACAACGACACCGAGACGGTGGGCAAGAACCGGTCGCTGACGGTGGGGTCGAACGAGACGATAGGCATCGGTTCGAACTCGACGGAGACGATCGGCTCCAACCACTCGCAGACGGTGGGGATTGTCCAGACGGTGACTGTTGGCGCTGCCCGCATCGACACGGTCGGTGCATCCGAGACACGAAGCGTTGGCGGGCCTCAGACGAACACCATCGGCGCGACACGGTCGGTGACGGTTGGTGCGGCGCAGAGCCATACGATCGGGGCCAGCGACAGCTGGAACATATCCGCCAGCCAGAGCATCGAGATCGGCGCGGACCAGGGCATAAAAATTGGCGGCGCCCAGATGGCCGAAATCACCAAAACCCGCAAGACAGAGATAGGCGCCGACGACAGCACACAGGTAGCGGGCGCACATGAACTGAAGGTTGGAAAAAAGAGCCTGGTCCAGATCGCCGACGACTCGGCCTTAAACGTAGGCAAGAACTACACGCTTGAGGCGAAGGACTCGATCACGCTGAAGTGCGGAAGTGCCGAGATCATCATGAAGAAGGATGGGACGATCGACATCAAGGGCAAGGATATTTCCATTGATGCTTCCGGAAAGATCAGCGGCAAGGCATCCGGCGATATCAAATTCAAGGGCAGCAAGATCCACCAGAATTAGAGGGACGAAGTATGGCTGAAGTTCGTGATCGCATCGATGGTGTCGTAATCGGCATTTTCCTGGGATTTGACGACACATCGCCGCTGGTGGTCTTTCCTGGAAACCCTGTCGAGACAGCTATCGCCGCGCGAAGCCTGACCAAACTCGATGCCAGCATGATCGGCGCTGAAGTTGCGCTGCTCTTTCAGGAGGGTGATCCCCTGCACCCGCTGATCGTGGGTAAGCTTGTGGAGCCTTCGCGTCCGGCTCACGCGCAGCAGATCGTGCGCGACGGTGACTTGGTCCACATTGTCGGCAATGAGCGCATCGAACTGCGTTGCGGCAAGTCCGTAATTATCATGGAGAAGGATGGTCACATCACCATCCGTGGAACCTATGTCACCAGCCATGCCAGCGCGGCCAATCGAATCCGCGGCGGCTCCGTGAATCTGAACTGATGCCGGCGCCAATCCTTTACGAGATCGTGCGCCAGCATGTTGAACAGGCTGCCTTCCTTTGGACGGTGTATCATTACCATTTGCTGCATCCTGATGAAAACCCGGACATGGATGATGAGCGCCTTGCCAGGTTGATAGAGCGACTTGAAGCTTTTCTCGATGGAGCCAGGGTCGCGGGTGAGGCCGGGCGAAAGATCGCGCAACAGCGCTTCGAAGAATTTCCGGAAGCGGGAGAACTGTTCGTGGTTCAGATGCTATCCACTCAAAAGCCGATCCGCATCATTGACCTTGATATTGCCAAGGTGCAGCGCTTTATCGAAGTCAATCTGGGAAAAGCCTGAGGCGACCCTCGACAGGGTAACGTTCCGTGGCGGACTTATTCCGATCTTTCGAGAAGTTCGGGAGGCACAGGCATGAGAGTCCAGCCCGTGCCGTCGTGACGAGCCAAGCCTTCACGATCGAAGTACCAGATGATGCCCTGCTTGACCTCGATGTTCTTCGGGCTGCGATACTCGGCGGGCAGGGGTAGGGTGTCCAACAGGTTCAGCTTGGTGTCGAATATGAAGATTGCGGTCTTACCCAACACATAGAGTTTCGAGCTGTCCAAGCGGATGCGTAGGAACTTCTCGAGCAAACCTTCGACGGAGGCGTCCTCCATCGTGCCAGGTCCTGTTCCCGTAACAATAGTACCGCCGCCGCCCACGGCAACAAGACGCGATGCGTCCACAAAGACAAGATCATACAAGGCCTGATTGTTTGGGAGTTCTGCCTGGCCCCACTCCCCATCGTTGTAGAAGTAGAGGCAACCTCGCGCGGCATGCTTGGGGCGGCTGTGGGTGTATCCGCAGACCGCCAGTTTGTTCGGGCTGATCGCGGCGATGCCCTCCAAGAAATTGTTTGCCATTCCATCGACGTCACGTTCGCAAATCCGGACCCATTCATCCTTCCTGGGCCTGAAATAGACTTGGGAACCGTCGCCGCAAACATAGAGGATGCCCGCCTTCTGGGTGATGCCAAGCGTCGAACCAAGGTCCTCGGCATCCTCGCTGAGCACGCCGGCACCGGGGATCTTTTCGTAGTCCACGTCCTCGGTAAGAAAGTAGAGGTCGCCCTCATTGGTTAGAGCGACGAACACATTCTCGTTGTCGCTCTCGAATGGGTAGGCGCAAACGGAAACGACTGTTCGAGGGATGTTGACATCCGCGACCTGTTGCTCCGTCGTGTCCTGAAACATGAGGAAACGCGAATACGGATCCTCGTCGTCGAGTTCGGTTGGGACTGCGGCGATGAGATCTGGAGCAATGTAGCCCGACGCTCGAATCTTCATCTGTGTACTCCTGGTGTGTCGGTCTATTTTCTTGGCTTTGGCGGCTTCATCGTCTTCTTGGCCTCCTTGCCGGGCAACGGGTTGGAAGTTCTACCCTTCTGGCTGGCCGCGAATGCGCTTTGCTGCTCCTCGACTGCTTCCTTCGCCTTCTTGATGCAATTCGCATTGAGATCCTGAAGGTCATCGAGACATGAAATGGTTGCTTCGGTAATCTTGCTCATCGGCGCAACGCCGAGTTTGCCCTGCGCTTTCAACTTGGCTTTCGCATCCGCTAGTTTTTTGCCTTTGAGTTTGGCCAGGCCGGGGCGGCCCAGCGTAACGATCTGCTCACGGTCAGCCTCATGAATCCGTTCGTGATCATCAGGACTGAGACAGATGCATACCCCCTCTCCGAGCGTCGGAGCATTGGCGATGCGCGTCGATGCAACATCCGCGTTCGCGCGACTGCCCGTTCGGAAACACTTGTCCGGTACGACATGATGTGCCTCGCCGCCATTGTCGTTGCAGACTGCGGCGATCGCATCATAGGAGCCAATCAGACATTTTTGCGTGCTGTAAATCACTCCGGCGCCGGTGGCGAGCTTCGGAAACGTCAGCGTATTTCCCTGCGGCGAGGCATGATTGTTGGTCGACAGGTCCGTCATCCGGTTGACGGGCTCGCCGTCGGCCTTGACATTGCTCGACCAGGCGACGGCGTATTCCTTGCCGGTATTCTTCGATGTGATGATGCCCTTCTTGGTCGCGCAGCCCGCTTCAGTGCCGCTTGTCTTGGTGTAGTAGGATTTGTTTTTCTGCGTGATCGTCTGGCCGCCGATCTTGACGGTGCTGGTGCCTTTGTCCGTGTCGCTGTCGAAGCCGAAAGAGGGATAAGGAACCGGAACGCCAGGGGGAGTTGCCGGATTCTCCGGCGGCGTGAAGCAGACATCAGGAAAGGCCGCTATGACCTTGTTGCCCTGCGCCTTGCATGCGACTTCCAGACTGTTGGCGTAGACTGTCATCTATGCAGCCCTCGCAGCAAAGATGGCTGCGCCGCACGCGCCGGAGTCTTCGGACGCCTCGATCAGGACCGGATTGCCCGCCGCGTAGCCCTTCCTTGCCGCCGCGAAGGCCATGCCGATCATCACAGGCGCCGCCGCCGCTCCGATATTTCCAAGCGATTCACCCGGCGACCACAGGTCCTGAAAGTCATGGGCACCTCGCACGAGCCGAAGGCTTGCCAGGGCCGTTTGCTTGAACCAGTACTGCTCGCCGATCAGGTCCGAAATACGGAACCCCAACTGGTTCATCTCGATGCCAGCCTCCTTCAGCGCGTGCCGATAGGCGGTCGTCAATCCGTCCCCGCGCAGCGGTTCGTCAGCCTCGTTGTAGATGTATGCATTCTCTCGAGCGAGGCCCAGACCATGCAGCCTTAGTCCGGATCCATGACCAGCATGGGTGCACAGCACGGCGGCCGCGGCCTCGCCGGGAATAAAACCGTTCGGGTTGTTGGTGGCCAGCAAGCGACGGTTCGCCAGATAGAAGCCTATCGCCTCGGGAGTGAGGTAGCTGTCTACCCCTGCGACAATGACTGCTGACGTTCCCCCTTCGGCCAGCAGCCGGCGCGCGTGCTCAAGTGCTACCAAACCGGATGGCCGGCCATGCGATATGGTGCGCGATCGTGGGTCGACGGCCATCTCGAGGATCGCACATACATTCCGCAAGAACGCAGAGGCATCCTGGACGGGTGAACCAGGCCGAGACGCCTCCGGAAGGCACAACAACATCGGCGTCCGTTCGCGTGCTTGCGGCACCGCGGTCAATACCTCGCTTATCGCAGCCGCCAGCATATGCGTCATACGCTTCTGGCCGATCCATTTTCGTGGCATGGTGACAGGGGAGCCAAGCAGCCACTCGCCTTCATCGTCGGCGTACTGCGTCTCCTTGAAGCCGTCCAGGCGAGCGCGGAGCGCAGCACAAGACGACGGCGCATCAAGGCCGACAGCCGTCACCATCCCGGTCGCCACGATGTCGAGCGCAGCCGTCATGCGTCCTCGGCCTCCGGCTGAATCGGCTCCGCGATCGATCGCACGTATGGCTTCCTGACGGCCTTGGCGTGGAGCATGCCTGGCGTCGGCGGCCCGACCCAGCATTCCGTAAAGTCGAGGATCGTGCGCTGAAGGCGTTGCGACACACGCCAGACCAATGAAAAGCGACGATTTTCAGTGTCGAACAAAATAGTGTCCGGATGAATATCAGTCTCGAATGCCTTGGTGTAGCCCTTGAACATTGCAACTTTGATGGCCGTGGCTGGCATTCTAAAATGTTCGCGGCCCCTTGGCGTCAAATTGATGAGCTCCATTTCCTCGCCACCGCGCGGCGGATCGATTTGCTGGTCGGGCGGCGCCACCTGGAAGTAGCGTTCGTCGAAGTCCGGCGGCAGAAACGGGAAAATGTTGTTAGCCCAGTTGTCGTCATAGGTGCCGCCATATTCGATACGGCCCGGCCAGCCGCGGCCCATCGGGCCAAAGCTCATCGGCTTGTAGTCGCCGAATGGTGAGCGAATCTCTTCGCCGACCGCTTGCGTGTTCGGTAGACGCAGGCCGGGGATGAGGCGCTGGTTCCTGGTGCGCGACCAGCCGGTTCCGACTGGATTGTATTTGTAGCTGGCGGGGAGCTTGTCCTCCGCATCCAGCCTGTCGACGCCACCCCAGGCGACGTCATAGGAGATGGGCAGTTTCAGGAAGGGTTGCGGCGATGTGGCTGTAAAAACCGGGCCGATGGCGCGCCATTCGCGGTGGCCGACGACCTCGAACAGTTTTGACCAATTGCCAACCTTGATGCCGACCGGCACGCGCTCGGCCGGTCGCCCGCCGGGCGCGTAGGCGCAGCCATTGGCGATCACGTCGCAGCGCGGTTTGCGGAAGGCGAAGTCGCTTTCCCATAGCGTGGCGGAGGAGCCGGGTTCACCGGTTTGCGTGTCAGCAAAAACCAGCGGCACTTGTTCTGCTGATCTTTGCACCAACCCGCCAGGTGTCGCGGGAAAGTCGAACGTGCCCTTGACCACCACGACGACCCACTCACGCCCGGTCGTGTCCGCGCTCACGCTGAACTCGTGCCGGTAACCCATCTGGTTCCAGATCCGCATCAGCCGGGTTCCCAGCTGGCGGCGAGGATCTGTTGCAGCGTCGTCTGAGGCGATTGCGGATCGATGTCGAAAACGTCCGAACGAGCTGTCCACATCACCATGCTGCCGATGACCTCGTCGCTCGCCTCGACAGGGGGCAACGGCAGTCCAGAGAGTGCAGCATCCAGCTCGTCGGGCGTCAGCTCGCCGTTTTGAGCGGCGATGGCCGCTCCTTCGATCTGCGAAAACCACGCCTCGGCGTCAGCCAGCTGAATGGGAGCTTCGACAAGCTGCGCAACGATGCTCAGAGGGAACTTCCTGCCGACCCTGTCGGCGCTTTGCACGATGATGCCCGCCGATGCGCCGAAGGATGCCGGACCGGTCAGAAAGCGCAGCGCGGTTGTGCCTGGCCAAAATTCCGAGCTGAACAGCGGGACGAGATGCTGCGCCAGCCAGCGGTCCCAGCCGCGAACAAAGTCGCCCGAGAGCCGCCGCGTCACGAAATCGCCGGTGGCAGGCATTTTGCCGTAAAAGCCGGGCAAGGTCATATCTGCGGCGGACATGAGAATTTCTTGAACATCTGCAGATTGTAAGGGTTCTCGACGCTTGCCGCCTTGAGTTCGAAATCGGCATACATGCCTTTCGTGCCCAGGCGCAGGCTGTAGACATCGGAGAGTGACGTGCCGGCGAACCGGCCGCTGCGCAGTATCCTCAGCCAGGCCCAACTGCCGGTCTCGTTGAGCATGATTTCGGGAGAGCCGTCGATGGGCTGGAAGGCAAGCGAGATGACGCCGGTGCCGTCCTTGCCCGGCCAGGTCATCGGTTGCGGCCGCGTCGCGTTGTTGTAGTAGACGAGGGTCTGGCCATCGAGATTGAGAGTCACGCGCGTGACGTTTGGAGACAGGTCCTTCGGTTCGAGCGTGAAGCTCATCACCGGTCCGGTCCCACCGGGAAAGAGATCGTCGCGGATATGCCTTGCCTGCTCGAACGCCGCCAGCGCCGAAGGGTCGAGGCCGAAATCGGCGCGCCATTTCCACGGCTGGCTGGTGGTGTCGACATAGTTGATCAGGTGGTCATTGATGAAGCCGTCGATCAGCCCGGCCGGCCCGAACAGGCGGGCGAAATCACGCACGTTGACGTCCACCGCGCTGTCGGCGCTGAACGGGTACCGGTCGTTGAGCGCGGCCTGGCAGAAGGGCAGTATGTCTGCCCGCCAGATGGCGTTGAGCTCCGAAGTGACCGCCTTCTGCGTCAGATTGCTGGTGTCCCCGGCAATGCCGCCGAGCCAGTTGTTGATCGGGTCGGGCAGGATCTGCGCCTGCCTGGCCACCGCGCCGGTCAGTTCGGCAAGGCCGCCTTGCTTCTTGATGGCATCCTGCGGATTGGGGTTGGCGCTGACCGTCTGCAGCACATTCGACAGCGCGGTCAGCGCCACAACGGCGGCATCGAGCGCCGGCGGTTGGCCCTCGACCTCGGCAATGGTGCTCTTCAGCGGCTTGAAATGCTCGGCCACCAGATTGCCGGTCAGGTCCACCTCGGTGGCCGACCCGGTGCGCGGCAGCAGTTTCGCACCGCTTGTCGCCAGCTTGCCGAGTTTTCCCAACTTGCCGAGCAGTTTCGAGGCGCCCTTGGCCGCCGCCTTGTTGTCGGCGGGCGCATCGTCGGAGCGCGTCAGTTCGGTCTGCTGCACGACCGCCGTCAGCAGCCGCTTCAGCGCTGAATCGGCACTCGAGAGGTCCTTCAGATTTTCACTGGCGACATTGAGATCGGTCAATGGCGCGAGCCGCATGTCGTGCAGGAAGCTGTCCCATTGAGCGATGTAGTCGTCATAGTAGAGCTTCAGAATATCCTCGGACAGTGCCGAGACAGAGGTCTCGGAATTCTCCGAGCAGCCGCCCGCGAAAACGGCGCGATCAAGTGCCGCCTGGGCGGCGATATCATCGATGCGGTCGAGGATGGCGTCGTGGAAGCCGGCATAGGTGAATGCTCCAGAAATGCCGACGCGCAGTGTCTTGTCGGAGCGTCGCGCAAACACTTTGCCGCCATTTGGGCCGGCGAAATTGGCCGGGATCCACTCCTTGAGCCCGGCCACTTCCGGATCGGCCAACAACTGCTTGTAGGCCCGCGCCGGCAACGAGATCGTGCACACCGTTTTCAGTGCTTCGGCGACCAGGGCCTGGTCGGGCGCGACATAGCTTTCGTCGACCGCCATGCGGCGAATGGCGGCAAGCTGATGCTCCTCGGCATCGGCGGTCGGAAAGGGTGCCGCAGCCGCGAATTCGGGCAGGCTGTTCACCCACCAATTCTGGGCGAAATCGGGGTCCATCTGCGACAGGCCCGTCATCATGCGATAGGTCTTCAGTGCCCCGAGCATGAAATCCGGATCGCGGATCTGTCGCCACATGGTCGCCTCGAGTAGCGCGACCATGCGCGGCTCAAGCACATTGCGCAGGGCGTGGTCGTAGGTGTCGGTCTGCGCCCGCACCAGTTCCGCCGAGGCCGATGGCCCGAGCAGATCCTGGGGGGCGCCCGGCGGTGCTGTCCGGGCATTCGCGACCGCGTCCATCGCTTCGAGCGCGCCGTCTATGGCAGGCTGCTGCACCGATGCCGGGCTTGCGGCAGTTGCGGTCAGCGGCGTTTGCAGCGCTTCGAACTGGCTTGCCTGCGCCGTAATCGCGTTGCGGTTGTCGAAATAGGACCAGGTGAACAGCCCGCCGGCCAGCAAGGCCGCCGCAGCACATGAGGTCGCCGCGCCGCGCCACATCCAGACGCGGCGGCGCTGCGCCAGCGGATCGAACGTGCCGAGGCCGGCTTCCCTGAAGATGACGTCAGTGAGCAGGTTCTTCAGGAAGAAGCTGCGTTTCTCGATTCTCGGCACTGGCAGGGCCCGCCGGAGCGGCAGGCCGAAGGACGACGACAGCGCCGCGGTCAGCCGGTCGATGGGCGCGCCTTCCTGCGTCGCCGATGTCAGATAGAGGCCGCGCAGCCAGGCTGCCTCTTCATAGCGGCTTTCGCCGAACATCGCCTCGACCAGCACCTGGATTGGTTCGGAAAGGCTGGACAGCTGGGCAGGAAACCTGAAGATCTCGGCGCGGGATGCGAGTTTGTCCTCGTCCTCGAGGCGCGGCACCAGCCGCCGCTCCAGCTCCGACGCCAGTGTTGAAATCTCACGTTCGATGGTCTTGGCATCGACGTGCGCGTCCAGCGCGAAGGTCGTTCCCCAGACCTGTTCGCGCGCGGCGGTGGATAGGCCGCCGAAGAAAGCCTCGAAACCCTTGATCAGGTCGGCCTTGGTCAGCATCAAATAAACCGGAAGGCGGATTTCGAGCCGGTCGTTGAGCTCGGCCAGCCGGCGACGGATCTTGCGGCCGTGTGCCTTGATCGCTTCGTCGCCCTCCGAAAGCACGTCGATCGATAGCGCGACGATCACACCGTTCAGCGCGCGGCGGCCGCGATGCTTCTTCAGAAGGTCGAGGAAGCCCAGCCATTCCGCCGCGTCGACGTCGGGTTGGCTCTCCTGCTGGACATAGCGGCCGGCGGTGTCGATCAGAACAGCGCTCTCGGAAAGGAACCAGTCGCAGTTGCGGGTGCCGCCGACCCCTTGCAAATCGTCGGTGAGGTCGATCGGAAAATTCAGGCCGGACTGCCGCAAGGCCGTGGTCTTGCCGGTGGCCGGCGGCCCAACGATCACGTACCACGGCATCTCGCGCAGGAATTTGCGTCCGCCGAGCTTGCGCCGCTTCAGTTCGGCCATCACCTCGGCGAATTTGGCGCCGACCGCCGCGACGTTTTCCTCGCCGGGCCCGAGGAGCTTCTCCGCAACCGGCGCGGCGATCTCGGCGACGAACAGGCGATTGGCGCGGATCGCCCGGCGCTGCGCGATAATCAGCCAGATCAGCCACAGGATGATCAGCCCCGCGATCATGGCAATGCGCACATTGTCGGAATCGAAAGGCGAATATGGACCGACCCTGACGATCGGACCGAACACCCAGATGACCAGGGAAAGCAGCGTAATGCCGATCAGCGTCCACAGCCAGCGCGATGTAAGGACCGCCCAGAGGAAGCGCAGGATGAACATCTCACAGCCTCTTTTCGACGAGCACCTCGACGCGGCGGTTCAAGGCTCGCCCCTCGCGCGTGCTGTCGCTGGCCACCGGGTCCGTGGCAGCGCGGCCCTCGGAATGAACGCGGTCCTGCGGCACCCCATTCTGCACCAGCATGTCGGCGATCGTCTGGGCGCGCGCCTCCGACAGGCGCTGGTTGGTCGACAGCGGATTGGTCTTTTGCAGGGGAACGCCGTCCGTATGACCGATCACCGTTATATTCCCGATCAACTCCTGATTGGCGAGGATCACCTTGGCGATCGAACCGATCAGCGGCTCGAAGCCGTCGCTCAGTTGCGGCCGCGACGACTGGAACAGTTCGGGGTTGGAGGCCTGGATGATCAACTTGGCCAGCGAAACGCTCTCGGTGCCGCTGAGCGCGGATTTGAGGTCGGCTGGCGCTCCGGCCTGGAATTCCGGCAACAGGGCAAAATCCACTTTCTCCGGCGGCGGGGCGTCGACCTTTGGCGAGGTCCGGCTGATGTCGCCGCGTTCAGGCGGCGGCAGCGCGTGCACAAGGGCGGATAGTTCCACCGCCTGGCTGCTCAGTCCCATCGACAGCCCGATATGGAGGGCCGTGGCAACGACCGCCGCGCCGAGCGCCATGACCCAGATCGGCACAATGAAGCGTTGCGGCTCGTCGGATGCGATCACGCCCCTCCAGTTTGGCGACAGTGGCGCGCCTTCGGCGTCGGCGTCGCGCAGGAAGCGTGCCGCCGCCACGCGAACCGCATTGAGCGAGCGGTCGCCTGAGCGGCCGGGCACGCGATATTTGCCGCGGAAGCCGAGCGCCATGCAATTATACTGCAACTCCAGCAATTCACGGTCACGGTTGGGATGGCGCTCGAGTTCGTCGAGACGCGTGAAGAACTGCGTGCCGGCATCGACATCACCGCGCAGCATGACCACGAGCGGCTGGCGCGGCCAGGCGCTGGCCCCGCCCCAGGGCGTGTTCAAAGCGAGATCGTCGAGCAACGCCGCCACCACCCAGGCTGCCTGATCGGCCCGCTCCAGCGAGGACCCCGTCGCCATTGCCGTGTCGCGTGCCCGAACCAGTTCTTCGAGCAATCGCGTGCGCAACGCCTCCGGGTTCTCCGGCGCCAGTGCGCTTTCAAGCTCGGGTGCGAATTCGAGCAAGGGCGCGAATGCGTTGACAAGTGCGTTCGGATGTGTGCGAGACCGCTTGACCGCCGCGCCCGGCAACAGCGGCACCATCGGCCGCGGCATCGGCGCGCCGGTCAGCCTTATGCGGGTGCGTTCGCGATCCTCCGACAGTCCGAAAGGATCATCGCGGCTCATCATCTCACCTGTTCACCGAGTAGCAGTCCACCTGCGGCTCGCTTGGCAACACGCCCGAAACGCCGATGACGAAGCCGGGGGCATCGAGCAACGATGCCCAGTGCTCGCTTTTCTGGTCCAGCTCGAGGCAGAGCCGATCGCCGTCGTAAGGGATTTCGCGCGGCTGGGAATGCAGCGGTTTCAATGGAATGCCGGGCAAGCGCGATTTCCACAGGCCCTCGAACTGATCGGCCGAGCCGACAGTCGCCTGATTAACGAAAATCTTGCGCAGCGCGTCTTCCGACAGCTCCGAACCAACCCGGATGACGATGCGGCTGGCCACCAGCAGCTTCGGATTGTCGATGCGGATTTTCCAAACATTGGTCGAATGCCGCATGACCGGCAGCGCCCGCGATTTCGGCTCGATGTAGCGCAGGCTGAGGATGAGCGAGCGCAGCGCATCCGCCAGCGCCATGTAGGCTGGGCCTGGCGCCATGTGGTCGTAAGCCGGCAACTCACCCAGCCGCCGCGCGCTTGATCCGTAGGTCGCCATCGACCCGGCGAGCCCGGCAAGTTCCAGGTAGAGCTCGGCCGGATGGAAGACATCCTGCGCCAGCATGTGGGCCAGCCGTGGCCGCGCCGCATTGGCGAGGTTGAGCATCAGCAGGTCTTCGACGCTGCGGCCCGGTCCGCCCATCACCATCTTGCCATGCGCCTCGGCGATCTGCTCGAGGCCCGTGACGACTTCCTGCAGTAATTGCCGGTACCAGGCCACTGCGCCGGTCACCAGGGTCGGCGGCAGGAAGGTCTCGTCCAGCGAGACGCCGCCATCGGCTCGAATCCCCTTGAGGTCGGCGATCGGCAAGGCGGTGTAGCCGCCGACCGACCTTCCGGGTCCGAGCAGCAGCGCCTGCGGACGGGCGATTTCGATTTCTTCAGGGTCCGAACCGCCCTGGACGGAGTCACGGACGGAGACGATCCGCCCATGATAGCGTGCTCCCGAGGTGGCAGCGTGTGCCGGATCGAAGCCGACACCGCCGGCCGGCTCGAGCGGCAAGGCGACCAGCACCGGTCCGGCGCCCGTGTCCGGGGTGACCGGCAGTGGTCGCGGCGCGTCCATCATGTCTGGTATGGAGAAGGGTGTCCCGTCCGGAAAGATGCCCTGTGCGGACAGGATCGAGATCTGGCCGGCCTCCACCAATGCCTGATCCAACGTCAATTGCTGAAAGCCGAACGTGTGCAACTGCCCGGCCTGCAAAGCGCCGCGCACCGTCGCCTCGAAAAAGCGATCCTGCTGTTGGAAATGCTGGGTCCGCAGAAACAGACCTTCGGACCACAGCACTCTGTTTGCATCGCTCATGCCGCTACTCTCTGCATCGAGCTCCCCTTGCCCTGGCCGCTAGGCGGAAATGCCGCCGCTGCCAAGCGAGACATTGATCGTGAATTTTGATCCCGCCGACACGGACTTGGTCGTGCGCCAGTTCCTGCCGGTCGGCTCACGGATCAGCGCAACGAAGCCCAGCGCCGCCGCGTCCGGCTCGACGGTGATGGTCTTCGACGCGGATTTTCCCGGCCCGACGGCGATCTGGTCGGATCCGATGAGATCGCCTGCCAGCGCCGAGCCGGCATCGCCCTGCAGGGCAAAGTAGTCGGCGGAATTGAATTTGCCGGTGCTTCGCAGCCGCATCACGAGAACTGTCACCGGCCGGTCGCCGCCGCCTGGTCCCGGGTTCATGCCGGCCCCGCCGGACACGTTGACGGTGATCACCGAAGGTTTCGGCGGACCGCTCTGGCAAGCCGCAAGCAGACCAGTCGCGCCCAGGGTAACAACGAATTGACGTCGATCAATCATGTCTCACTCCTCCTCATATGCATCCCGAAAATCAGCGCCGATTTCGCCAAGGAAGCTTTTCTCGGCGCTCTCGGCGATTTCATGATGGCGTTTCCGGTAAAGCTCCCACAGCTTGGCGCTGCGCCCGCCTGCAAGCAGGTTGCCGAGCGCCGAATTCGACTTCAGCTCCTGCTCGATCGCAGCCGGCTCAAAACGGTCGACCATACGTCGCAAAGCGGCCTGCACGCCGCGCCAGGCGCGCACGTGATGCTGCGCGAGATCGCGAACCGCGTCGGCGATGGCCGCTTCGCCGGCGAGAAATCCGGGGCTGCGCTCGGCGATGAGCGTGACGATGGCATCGTCGATCGTCGGCAGGAATTTGAGCGGATTGACTTCGGAAGCCCCGACCATGGTCTGGGCGACGCGAGCATTGCCCTTTTCCTCGGCCCGCTTGCGCAGAAGCTGCATCAGGCCTTCCATCATCAGCCGGTATTCGCGGCCGAACTTCTCCATTTCCGCGACGCTGTCGCGCCCCGGGAAATCGGCTTCCTCGACACCCATGCCGCGCAGGAACGCGGAGCGAAGCGCCATGTCCCCCAGTTGCGCCGCTGCCGGCACGCGAGCCGGTCTGGCAGCAGCACCAGTGGGCGCTGGAGGCGGGGCATCAGCCGCTTGCACACGCAGATCCCAGGGCTTGGCGGATTGCGGTCGTGGGGTAATGCGCTCACGCTGTCCGTTCGAGCCGACGCCGTTTGCCGCACTTGGAGCGGCCGCTGGTCCGAAACCAAGGTCATCATTGAATTCGGACGGCTTTCCGGCGGCGGGTTCAGTTGGGCGGTTAAGAGAAGGCACCGGGTCGAGGCTGAACGGATCCGCGAAGCTTGGCGCAGTGCCGGTTTCGGGATGAGGATCAACGCCCGTCGACCCAGGCGTCGAAACCGGATCGAGGCTGAACGGGTCATCGAAAGCAGGCGAGCTGCGCTGGCTGGGGGCGGCACGCTCGAACGCGCCCGCAACCGGCTGCTCGAACGGGTTCGGCAGGTCGGCCGGCCGTGGCCGTCGCGGCTCTTCCTCGACCTTGGCGGAAAAGAAGTCGTCATTGCCGATGCTCAGCGGCGCCCACGATGCCGGCGGCAAGCGTTCCGCAACCGGCTGACTGGCGGCAGGTGCCTGGGCGGTTGGCGCCTGCAGGTCGACATGGACGACATAGTCGCCAAGCCTCAGCCGCATGCCGCTTTGAAGGCGCGTCGACTGGCCGGCACCGAGCGGGCTGTCGGAGTCGTTTATGTACAGCCCGCTGCTCGACGTGTCGGTGACGAAATAGCCGTCTCGCCCGCCCGTGATCCTGCAATGGGCGCGGGAAACGAACATGTCGGGATCGTTGATCTGCCAGCCTGCGTCGGCGCTGCGGCCGATCACCAGCTCGCCTTCGTCCAGCCGGGTCTGCCGTACCGCCTGGGTGCGTGGCCCTTGCTCCAGCGTCAGCAGCAGGCTCATGCCGCGCCCCCCGCCATTTCCGGCCGCCATCCGACAATTGTCCGCAGCCGCAGATCGTCAGCATCGCCCCTTTCGGCGGGCCGCGCAAGCCAGGCGGTCCGGCCGAGCTGGACCGTTCCGATACGCGGCGGCGGTACGGCTTCACACGCCAGCACGATGCGCAGGTCGACGTCGAGCGTCTCCCCGACCATATCTCGGACCGCCTGTTTGAACAGTTTGAGGCGCGAGCCTCCCGGCAAGAACGCCTTGAACTCCTCGAAGCCGAGCGGGCCGACACGCAGCTCGATCCTGCTTTGGCGGTTGAAAACGCGCGGGCCGATCGTCGCCCCCCGGCCGAGCACTGCAAAGGCTTTGGCGAGGCGAGTCTGCAGCCCGGTCGGAATGGTTATCCAGGCGGCGATGAATTCCTTGATTTGAACCGGCACCCTGAACGCTTCCGCCAGGAACTGTGTCAGCCGTTCCGGGCCGTCGACCTGGCTGGCGAGTGAAGCGGCTTGGCGGAGCTTGACGGTGTCGAGATCAGGGTTCTGGGTGCCGGGAAGCCCGATCCCCGCCATCGCTTCAAGCATGGCGCGGACGCGGCCGCCGACCGCGCGCTCGACCTGGACCGCCGGATGCGCATCCGCCCAGGCCCGGTAGTAGAGGGCGATCATGCGGTGCTGAAGGATGTTGACGAAGTCCACGAAGGTCGTGTCGCTGGTCTGCTGTGCGTCGGCGCCGGCGAACCAGCGCTGCGACAGCCGGTCGAGCACCCAGCGCGTCAGATGCAGCGGCATCGGGCCCTCAGGGCCCAACAGACCGAGATTTGCAACCGTGACCCGGGCCGGCGCCTTGTCGCTGGCTTCGCGGAATTGAACCAGATCCCGTGCGGAGAAGGCGAGGCGCACATGCTGGCCAAGCCTTGCCGGCTCGCGGCCGGGGCGTCCGGAATGGCCGAACAGACCGCTCCGCTGTTCGAGACGGCGCAGCAGTTCGAAAAAGTCGAACGCTTCCGACAGAGCTTCGGCCCGGTCCGGACCACGCTTGTCTAGATCAGGTGTCTTGTCTAGATCAGGTAGCGATTGCCGGGCGTCATCGGCCATGGCACATCCTCCTGCTTCTGCAGCAGCCGCGTGCGGGTTCGCACGAAGCCGTTTATTCCGGCATGACGGGCAAACAGCCGCGCCAGCAAGGCCGAAAGCAGCAAGGTGCTTTGCCCCGCCAGCACCGACTGATCGACATGCAACGTCACTTCAGTGCCGCGCCCGAAGCACATCGGCCCGTCAATCTGCAGTCGCTCGATCACCGACCGCGAGTCGATACGCACGATCGAATGCACGTTGCGGGCAAGGCTCGGATCGCCCCGGTCGGCATAAAGATCGAGCAGCGCATGCAGCGGATCGACGCCGCGGCCGTCCTTGGCGAGGCTCAAGAAATTGAGCGCCAGCTGCGCCACCAGCCGCCAGGCGAGATCGTCGGCCCGGGATTCGCCGTCGGCCCCGCTGGGCAGTGCCGCGGGGATGGCCGGCTGCGGCGGACGCAAGGCGCCGAGCAGCCGGACGGATTCGACCGGGTCGCCGGCCTCGAGCGTCAAGGTCGGATTGTCATCGAGGATCGGCAGGTCACGGTTGGTGCAAAGCGCCATGATATCGAGACGCTTCAACGGCCGGTTCGCAGGACTCCCGAGCGGCCGGGATACGGCCAGGAAAACGTCGTCCCCAGTGTATGAGGTGCGGGTCAGGCCATCGCGCCGTTCATCCTCGGTTGCCCGGCGTGGGCGCCGTTCCGTCGAATAGACCCAGCCACTGCCGCGGTTCTGCCCGAGGCTGAACAGCTCCGGTATCTCGGCGTCACTGCCCTCACTGTCGGCATCCTCTACGCGCAGGACACGATAGATCTCGAAGTCGCGCGCCCGCGTGCGGTCGGCGTGCACTACCTGTCGCGTCTTGCGCTGATCGAGCTCGACGACATTGCACTCACGTTCGAAGAGATTGATGATCGGCGTCGCGAAAAGCGCGAAATCCGCCGGCGTCAGGTCGGCGAGTTCGGGCACCGGGCGGCGGAACAGGAAGATGATCTCCAGTCCGGCCTCGCATTTGCGCACCACCGGCTGCAGCCCCAGGACCCGCGCATAGTGAAAACGCTCCGGCATGACGAAATATTCGCGCAGCAGGCGGTAGCCTTCGAATGTCGGGCGGGTGCGCGGCATCAAGGCCTCGTCGTCGCTGATGCCGACCATTTCGGGTGCCGGCAGGGGCGACAGCCGGTTGGTCTTGCCTTCCGGTCGTGCGCCGACGGCCACACAAGCGCCGAAAATCGCGTCGAACAGCAGCGGTGCCTTGGTGCGTCCGGCAAAATAGAGGTCGAGCTGGTCGAGCGCCAATTCGTCAAGCTTGCCTTTCCCGGTCCGCGTCAGCGCGAGGCGCAGCGCCGCCTCGCCGCCGGTACCGTCGATCGGTCCTATGCCGGCCGCCGCTAGCGCGCTGCGATCCTGAAAATAGCTGACCGAAGTGATCGCTATCGGCCACAAGGTTATGTCCTGTGCGGTCGAGAAAATGCAGCGCGTCGACAGGCCGGGCTGCAGGCTGGAGACCAGCCGCGTGTTGCGCTTGACGATGTGGCCGGCCGGCATGATCTGCACCTGCTGACCGGGTTTCAGCACGGCCATCGCCGTTGCGGGCGCCGGCGTGACCAGATCGGGATAGAGGACGTCGAGCACGCTGCGCGAAAATCGCGAGCGCTCGGCGTCGACTTTCAGCCGGGTGCGCGCGGCGAGGAAGGCGACGCCGTCCAGCAGCCGTTCGACATAAGGATCGGGGCAGGGGACCGTATCGAGGGAGAGGTTGCGCGCCACCGCCGGATGCATGTCGGCGAATTCCGCCGCAAGACCGCGGATATGGGTCAGTTCCTCCTCATAATATTCGACGAAAACCCGATCCATCTCAGGCGTCCCTAATTTCGGTCCGCGCCAAGCCGTTGTCGAGATTGATCGTGGTGCGCAGGCGCATGCGTTCCGGTGTGGGCGTCATAATCAGCACGGCATCGATCTCGATCTTCAGCCCCACGGTCTTGTCGCCCAGGGTAACGCTAACCTTCGTCGCGCTTTCCTTGAGCCGGGGCTCGAAGGTGGCGAGCACCGAGCGGATTTCGCGCGCCAGCACGTCGCGGTCAAAGTCGCGGGACGACCGGCCCGAGAAGGACGGCACGCCGTAATTGACCACGCTTCGGCGGACCTCCGGAAAATCGGCGAGCGACGGTGGATTGTCCGCCATCTGCTCGTTTTCCAGATCGGAAAGCAGCGGCGTGGCCTCGAAGCGCTCGGTGTTGAACAAAGCCTCGATGTCGCGCCGCACCGCTTCCCTGAGCACCCGGGCCGATACCACCACGCCACGGCTTTCGATCTCGACGCGGTGCTGGGTTTGAAAGGCCAGGCGATGCAGACGCCGTTTCTGATCGGGCGTCAACTCCGCATCGGCGTCGATGGTCCGTGCACTGCCGGCAACGAGCGTTTCGAGACGGTCCGCGCCGAGCTCGTCCAGCAGGACATGGCGCAGCCCGTCTATCTCGGAGGTCAGGCCCGGCAGGTCATTGACGAGGCGATCCCATAGCGACGGCTGGACAGCCTCGCTTTTTGCCCGCAAGCCGCCGGCTATTTGCTGCTTGCCCGCGCCGGGCCGCCGAACCTCACTTGCCGACATAGACATCCATTTCGGCTTCATCATTGCCGTCATAGACGAATTTGATCTTCTTGTAGGCGAAGCTGACCTCTTCCTGGATCAGATCGGCCTCATCCTCGGCCTGCGACATGTCGTATTCCATGATCGAGGCGTCGGTCAGCGTGACGACCAGGTAATCCTTGGTCTCGCCATCGATGGTCCGGCGAGCCGAGAACACCACTTCATCCAGGGCCTTGTTCTCGAACAAAGCCTTTTTCAGGTAGGGCGAGGATTTGTCGTAGTGTTTGATGAACTTGATCATGCCCATGGAGACGCGGCCACGGCGTGACAGCGAATTCGGGTCATAGGGTGCGACCATCTTGTAGTCGACGCCATGGATTTCGATCTCGTCATCGTGGCCGTCGCGGGTGCTGGGCCCTTTGATATCGGGAACCTTCAGAAAACCATCAATCTTGACTGGCATTGTCTTTCTCCACCGCTTTCAAACAAAACAAGGTCTGGTTGCTGCAAATCAGGTCTTCACGGACGGCAGTTCTGACACCAGCCGCAGCGAGGCGTTGATCCCTTCCAATTGGTAATGCGGGCGCAGGTAGAAGCGAGCGTTGTAGTAGCCCGGCCGGCCTTCCACGCTGTCGACCTGGACTTCGGCCGCAGCAAGCGGGCGCTTGGCGCGCGCCTTGTCGTCAGCGAAGGCCGGGTTGGCTAGCACGTAGCGGTTGATCCACTCGGTCAGCCAGATCTGCATGTCGGAGCGTTCCTTAAACGAGCCGACCTTGTCGCGCGCAATGGCCTTGAGGTAGTGCGCGAAGCGCGACACCGGGAAGAGATAGGGCAGGTTGGCGCTCAGCCTTTCGTTCGATTGCGCGTCGGGGTCGACCAGCCGGCCTGCGCGCGTTTCGTCGTCCTGCAGCGAATGGGCGCCGATGAAGGCCGCCAGATCGGTATTCTTCCGGTGCAGGATCGGCATCAGACCAAGCTTGGCCAGTTCGGCCTCGCGCCGATCGTCGATGGCCACTTCGGTCGGGCATTTCATCGCGATCGAGCCATCATCGGTCGGGAAGCTGTGCACCGGCAAATTGAGCACGGTGCCACCATTCTCGACGCCGCGGATCTGCGTGCCCCAGCCGAACAGCTTGTGGCTGCGGTTGATGTTGACGCCCATCGGGAAGGCGGCATTCATCCAGACATATTTGTTGTGATCGCCCTCCACCTCTTCCTCAAAGGTGAAGCCCTTCACCGGAACAGTGTCGGTGCCATAGGGCAGCCGCGCCAGGACACGCGGCATGGTCAGGCCGATATAGCGGGCGTCCTCGCTCTCGCGCAGCGACTGCCACGAGGCATAAGCCGGGTTGGAGACGATCTGCTGCAGGTCTTGCGGGTTGGGCAATTCCTGCCAGCTGTCCATGCGGAACAGGCGCGGCGAGGCGGCTGCAATAAACGGCGTGTGCGCTGAGGCGCAGATACCGGAGATGTTGCGCAGCAGGCCGACATCGCGCGGATGGTTGGAGAATTCGTAGGCGCCGATCACACAGCCGATTGGCTCGCCGCCCAGCATCGAATACTCATCCGTATAGACTTTCTTGAAGATCGGGCTCTGGTCCCACATCTGGCCTTCATAGTCTTCGAGCGTGTCGGCCAACTGCTCCTTGGAGATGTTCATCACCCGAATCTTTAGCTTCTGATCCGTCTCGGTGTTGTTTACGAGGTACCAGAGGCCGCGCCATGTGCCTTCCATCTCACGCACTTCCGGCGCGTGCAGGATCTCGTTGACCTGTGTCGTCAGCATCTTGTCGATGCCCGCGATCAGCGACTTGATTGACTTGATCGCATTGGATGAGATGCTCGTGGTATCGGAACGCGATTGCGCCGCGAGCGCGAGATTGCGCACGAGTTGCTGCAGCTTCTCGCTGTCGTCCTTCTTGATCTTGAAATCCTTCTCGAGGAGCCCGCTGAATTCGTCGAGGTTAATGGCTTCGGCCTCGGCGGCGACGGCGGCGGTCTTTTGCTGTTCGGCCATGGTTTACTCCCCTGCCTTATCGTCGTCTGCCAGTGCCTGGCTGGCTATCTTGCCAAGCAGCGGCTCGTTGTTCAGAAGCTGCGCGATGCGTTTTTCGGCGTCGACGCGGCCGTCCATGAAGCCGAGCAGTTCCTCGAGCTGGCGGCGCATCTTGAGGATCTCGGCCAGTTGCGGCACCTGCTCGGCGACCTTGTCGGGAGCGAAATCGCCCATCTTGGTGAAGGTCAGATCGAGCCCCAGTTCCTCGTCGCGCTCCTGGCCTTCGGCTTGCGGCAGCGTGTTCTTCACCCGGGCTTTGACCCGCGGCCCGAGCGCCTCCATGAATTTGGGGAAGCGGTTGGCGTCGGTCTCGACGAAGGATCGGTCCAGCACCGATTTTGACGCTTCCTTGGTTTGGGAAGCGCCGGAAAGGTCGGCCATCACGGCCATGACAAACGGCAATTCGATCGTCGTCGGGCTACCGTAAGTTTCCACGTCGTAGGCGATCTGCACCCGCGGCGCGCGATTTCGTTCGATGACCTTCGCTTTGCTTTCGGCTGGCATGTGCTGTTACCTTTCATCCTTCTGAGCCGCCTTCTTGACATCGGGAACGCCGGCAAGGAGCCGGAATTCCTTCAGCCCAGACGGGGCGAGATCTTCCATCAGTTCAACGAAATCCATGTGCACCATGCGGCGCACACGCCGCGCCAGATGCGGTATAGGGCTGGAGGGTTCGGTGCGGTCATAGAAGGCGACGACCAGGTCGAGGCACTTCACCACGTCGTCGCGCGAGGAGATCCGGTCGGGAAGCCCTGTGCTCGAGTCCGTGTAACTTGCCGCACTTGCCATAGTCTCGGCTCCATGACCGTTTCGAGCAGACATTGCCGGTTCTGCCGGAATGGGCGGCTTGGCCGCGCCATTCGCCACCGGACCCGCTGCCGAATTCCGTTCGAGGGTCGTCAATAAACGCTGCAGAAACCGCTTTAAGTCCGGAACCGGAGCGCTGCCGCCTTCGAGCCGGGCGTTGAGGGCGGTTTCGACCGCATCAAGGGCTGCGATCGCCGCCCGGGCGTCGGCGACGAGCGAGATCATCTCCGCACCGGCCTGCTCAATCTGGGCAGCACATCCGGCGCGTACCCGGTTCAACAATTGTCCGTGCGCACTGACCAGCGCGGCCTTTTCCGCCGTGTTCAAGCCCGAGGCGGCTTCCTGGAGCATGAGACGGTCATCGAGCGCGCTTTGTTCCAGGTCGCGTCCGCTGATCGACCCGATCGAGCGTGGCGTAAAGAACACCATCTGGCGCAGGTTCGCCAACAACCCGTCCTGGCCATTCTGCAGGTCGAGCAGCGCGTTGATACGGCGTAAAGCGGCATCGCGGGGCGAAGCGTTTGGCCGCAGTGCCGGATGCAGGGTTTCCCAATGCTGATCGAAGGTCTGGGCGATGAGCGTCAGACCGTGCGCGAGCCCGGCCAGGCCGCCTTCATTGGCTAGCGCACGTGTGACTATGACGAGCAGTCGCAGGTCCCGGCCATGCGCGCGTAAGTCCGCCGCCTTTGCTAGCACCGCGGACCAGTCGACCGGAATCGTGCTTTGCGACGTGGGCTTGTTATTGCCGTCGTGGACGACCTTGACCTCGGGCTCGGTCAGGCGCTCTAGCTCATGAAAAGCCGGGTCGTTGCGCAAATCCTCCCCTGACGGATTTTCACCGTCGAGCGGAGTAAGCCAGAGTGCGACATCAATCACACCAACCCCCAGCGACCGGCCCTCGAACCGTACGTGACCTAACGTTATCACACCGTTGCACTTTACCACAATTCGACGACTGCTTAAAAATTAACAGAAGCTAAATGCCGCCGCCTGTTGAGCGTGATTGCCGAACCCTGAAGGTGAAATGGATTGCATGGAAACCGGCGATTCCGTGGGTATTTGCGGCCGGTGGTGCGAGACTTTGCACAAACGGAGGTAGCGGCTGAGCCGCGTCTCGAGGCCCCGTCCATCACACGTTTTGTCAAGCGACGGCTTATGTGGCAGTTTATCGGCTGGCAGATCGCAGGAGCACGTTCGATGGAACAGCGCCGGTCATCGCAGACCTTCAAACGCAAGGAGTTGGTCGGCAAGCTCAGTCCTGTGGGTGTCCGCGCCTTCAAGGCTGCTGCCGACAGTGCCAAACTGCGCGGCAATCCTTACGTCGAGCTCGTACACTTCATCGAGCAACTGGTACTTTCCGACCGTTCGGATGTGCAGATGATCATCTCCGATGCCAACGTGGATGCGAGCAGGCTTACGGCCGATATGCCCCGCGCTGTCGACAAGCTGCCTTATGGCGCCACATCGATCGAGGAGTTCTCCGACCATATCTTTCACGCCATTCAGGAAGCCTGGAACCTCGCGACATTGGAGTTCGGCGTCGAAGAAGTCCGCAGCGGCCATATCATCCTTGCCTGCCTCAAGACACCGGTTCTGGAGGGCCTGCTGTCCAAGATCAGCGGCGAGTTCGACAAGATCGACGCCGACGCGGTCATCGCGCGGTTCGCCGATGTTGTGGAGGGCTCACTCGAAGCCGGTGCCGCTCGGGCCGCTCCCGCCACCGAGACGCCGATAAAACGCGGCCCAGGCGCGGATTCGGCGCTGGCGAAATACGCCACCGACCTTACCCAACGCGCCCGCGACGGCAAGATCGATCCGGTCGTCGGCCGCGATCCGGAGATCCGGCAAATCGTCGATATCTTGATGCGACGCCGGCAGAACAACCCGATCCTGACCGGTGAGGCCGGGGTTGGCAAAACCGCGGTCGTCGAGGGCTTTGCCTTGCGTATTGCCGCGGACGACGTGCCGCCCACACTGCAAGGCGTCAGTGTACGCATGCTCGATGTCGGATTGATGCAGGCGGGAGCAAGCGTGAAGGGCGAGTTCGAAAAGCGGCTGAAGGCCGTCATCGATGAGGTACAGTCTTCTGAAACGCCGGTCATCTTGTTCATCGATGAGGCCCACACCTTGATCGGCGCAGGCGGCGCTGCTGGAACCGGCGACGCGGCCAATCTCTTGAAGCCTGCGTTGGCGCGCGGCGAACTGCGTACGATCGCGGCAACGACCTGGGCCGAATACAAGCAGCACATCGAGAAAGACCCAGCCCTGACCCGCCGTTTCCAGGTGGTCAAGATCGACGAGCCTTCGGAGGCGGTGGCCGTTCTCATGTTGCGTGGCGTCGCCGGCGTTCTGGAGCAGCACCACAAGGTGCAGATACTGGATGAGGCGATCGAGGGGGCGGTCGGCTTGTCGCATCGCTACATCCCGGCGCGGCAACTGCCTGACAAGGCGGTGAGCCTTCTCGACACCGCTTGCGCCCGTGTCGCCATATCGCAGCACGCCACGCCGGCCGAGGTCGAGGACATCATACGTCGCCGCCAGGCGCTGGAGGTCGAGCGCGGCATCATCGGCCGCGAGGCCGCGATCGGCATTGAGGTGACCGATCGGCACGCGCGCGTCGAGACCGGGCTTGCCGAAAGCGAGGTCACTCTGGCCGCGGCGCAGCAGCGTTGGGATCGTGAAAAGGCGCTGGTTGGCGAGATCCTCGAATTGCGCGCCAGGCTGCGCGGCGAGGGCGTGCCGCTTGATGCGGCGACGGCCGCAGAGGCCGATACCGATACGGCAGTGGCGGACGCAGAAAAGACCAAGGTACCCAAGGCTGAGCCACCCGAGGCTGAGCCACCCAAGACTGAGCCCAAGGCCGAAACGACGAAGGCCGAGGCCGCTAAAGCCAAGGTCGAGGTGCCGGTGGTTGCCGATCCTGCGCCGTCAGATCCGGCGGCCGACCTTGCGCGGCTGCGCGAACTCATGGCTGAGCTTGCCGCCGCTCAGGGCGAGACACCGCTGATCCTGCCGTCCGTCGATCGTAATGCGGTGGCGGCCGTGGTCCAGGACTGGACTGGTATCCCGACGGGACGGATGCTGACCAGCCAGACCGAAAAGGCGCTCAAGCTCGCCACCACGCTTTCGGAGCGGGTCGTCGGCCAGGATCACGCCATGGAGATGATCGCCAAACGCGTGCAGACCAGCCGCGCCGGGCTCGGCGCGCCCGAAAAGCCGGTCGGCATCTTCCTGCTCTGCGGCCCCTCGGGCGTCGGCAAGACAGAGACCGCACTGGCGCTGGCCGAGACGCTCTATGGCGGCGAGCAGAACCTGATCGCGATCAATATGTCCGAGTTCCAGGAGGCGCATACCGTCTCGACGCTCAAAGGCGCGCCGCCCGGCTATGTCGGTTACGGCAAGGGCGGCATCCTGACCGAGGCCGTGCGCAGAAAACCCTATTCGGTGATCCTGCTCGACGAGGTCGAGAAGGCGCATCCCGACGTGCACGAAATCTTCTTCCAGGTTTTCGACAAGGGGATGATGGATGACAGCGAGGGCCGGCGGATCGATTTCAAGAACACGTTGATCCTGCTCACCTCGAATGTCGGCTCCGAAGTCATCATGGATCGGACAAGGAATGGCACACTGCGGGCCGGGCTTGACGACCTGGACATCGCCTTGCGCAGTCCGCTGTTGAAAGTCTTCCCTGCGGCCTTCCTCGGCCGGGTGGTGACCATTCCTTATTACCCGCTCTCGGATTCGATGATCGAATCGATCACCCGTCACCAGTTCGCCAAGATCGCTCGCCGGCTGCGCGCAACCAACGATGCCGAATTGGTGATCGGCGATGGTGTCATGGATCTGGTCAAGGCCCGTTGCACCGAGATCGAATCCGGCGGGCGGATGATCGATGCAATCCTGACAAACACGCTCTTGCCGGAATTGAGCCGCGGCGTGCTGAACCGCTCGCTCGAGGGCGAAAAAATGACCAAGGTAACCGTCGGTGCCTCCAAGGAGGGCTTCACCTATTCCTTCGAGTAAGGAATGTTGATGACGAGTTGTTTCGGCTTCTTCGTGCATAGGCAAGTGGAGTCGGCTGGCCGGGAGCGGCCGATGGGGTGAGTTCGTATGACGCAATCGGTTAGAAGAATGACCGTATTCTTACCTGCCACGACACCTAATCTGCGCGTGGCTTTGGTCAAACGCGCTGCGGCCGCTGTGGGCGAAGGCATCCAGGGGTCGCGGAGAAGGTGCTACATATTGTGATACCTATTGTGATACAAATCGGACGTTGGAGCAGTAAAAAACATTATAAAACAACTGCTTGATGCTGGGATAGATCCCAGCCAAGGGTACCATAAATAGCGACATAATTTCAAAGACTTAAAGGCTTCTGGTTAGCTAGGCTGGCTTGGGTGTCGGTGCGTCCTATGGACGTGTACCATTCTGGTGCCATAGGGAGGCCGTCCAGCTATGACGGTCAACAAAATGGCGGTTAGCCCGGAGCGAACCCTGCCAATGACGTCAGCCGTCGTTTCGCCTGAGATCTTTGCGCAGCCAAAAAAGCCGTCGTCCACACGGAACCTTTGCTTGCGGAAACCGCAGGCCAAGTTGCTACCCTCTCGCCGGGAGCGGCATTGCTGGCCTGGTGGTGCGCCGATCTGGTTCCGACGCAAAAGCTGCGTTGGCCGCGGCCGGTGCCCTAATTCCCTTCTTGGCCAAGACAGATACTCCAGCGTTCAGTTGGGCTCCAGTGCGTACCGCCTCATTTTCAGCAGCCCTGTATGAGGCGATCTCGAATCATCTCTGCAATCGGGATCGCCGAGGTGGCGGCGGGGGAAGGCGCGTTGCAGACGTGCAGCATGCGGTCCGTTTGTGCGAACAGGAAATCATGGATGAGGGCACCGTCCTTGCGCACGGCTTGCGCGCGGATGCCTGCTTCGTGCGGGAGCAGGTCGGCGAGCTCGAGGCTCGGACAGTATTTCCGGCACTCCTCCAGATAGCCTGGCTTCCAGAGCGAGTTGCGGAGTTCCGTTACCGCAGATCCGCGGTTGGCGAACACGGTTTTCCAGAAGCCGGGAAACAGCGCGTAGTCGGCCATGTCCGAAACGTTGAACGAAAGCCGTGGATAGCCTTCGCGGGCAAAACCGATAACGGCATTCGGCCCGACCGTGACGCTGCCGTCGATCATCCGCGTCAGGTGCACGCCAAGGAAGGGCAGGGCTGGATCCGGGACGGGATAGATCAGATGGCGGACAATGTCGTTCTTCGATGCGGGAAGGCGATAGTATTCGCCGCGGAAGGGAACGATGCGATGCTCGATCGAAAGCCCGGCGAGCACGGCCAGCCGGTCCGATTGGAGACCGCCGCAGACCACCAGTTTTTTCGCCTGCCAGTTTTCGCCGGCCGACGCGATATCGACGGAATCGATGACTTCGCGAATGCCGGTGACGCGCGTCGACAGGCGGATCTCGCCGCCAAGCGCCCTGATGCGCCGCCCCATGGCTTGGCAGACATCGGCATAGCTGACGATGCCGGTCGAGGCCACGAAAAGCGCGCCGAGACCGCGGATGTTCGGTTCCCGCTCCTTCAATTCCCCCTCGCTGACGCGCCGGACTTCGATCGTGTTCTGCTTCGAGCGTTCGTGGAGCGCCTCCATGCGCTGCACTTCGAGTGCGGAGGTGGCGACGAGCAGTTTGCCGCAGACATCAAAGCGGATGCCGTTCTCCTGGCAGAAGGCCTTGGTGGCATCCGCGCCCTTGCGGCAGAGCTCGGCCTTCAGGCTGCCTGGCGGATAGTAGATGCCGGCATGGATGACACCACTGTTGTGGCCGGTCTGGTGCTTGCCGAGAGCCTCCTCTTTCTCCAACAGGATCAGGCTGCAGCCGGGATATGTTTCCAGCAGCCGCATGGCCGTCGCCAGGCCGACGATGCCGCCGCCGATGACGCAGTAGTCGAAAATCATTGTTGTAGTCCTTGCCTGCCCGATTATGCGTGCGCCGTCTGACGATCGCCATAGCCGAAATAGGCCTTTTCCAGCGCATGCCCGTCGGCAAGCTCGCTTGCCGAACCCTCCAGCGCGTTATGGCCGTTGCGCGGCACGTAGACGCGGGAAGCGAGGTCGAGAATGCGAGCGGTGGACCGTTCGACGACGAGCAGGGTCAGCCCGCTGGCGTTAAGCTGGCGGAGGCTTTCGTAGACCTGGTCGATCACCAGCGGCGCAAGGCCAAGCGACGGTTCATCGATCATCATCAGCGACGGGCGCTGCAGGATGGCGCGGGCGATGGCAAGCTGCTGCTGCTCGCCGCCGGAAAGGTGGCCGGCAACGCCGCGGTAGCGGGTCCTGAGGATCGGAAGATTCCCAGAACCCGTTCCCAGATCGGCGGCCGCTTCGGCCTTGTCCTTGCGGATCATGCCGCCGAGCAGCAGGTTTTCCCGCACCGTCAGTGTCCGGAAGATACTGCGGCCTTCCGGCACCGGTGCCAGGCCCTTCCGGCATAGCTTTTCCGGCGCCTGGCCGGCGATCGACTCGCTGTTGAAGGCAAGCGTGCCCCCGGTCGGCGCCATGGCCCGGAAATTGATTTCAGAAGCGTGGATTTGCCGGCGCCGCGATCTGGCCTCGTCGTTCCCGGCAAGCAGCAGCTGACGATCAATCTCCTCGCGTGGTATCGACATCTCACGGCGGCCAGATATCGCTGCCCTGATATCAAGTGCGTAGACCGGACGCCGCTGCGGAATGCCAAAGGATAGTGCTCTTTGACAATCTTCCCCTTCACTGAAGCCACCCCGATCCAGTTCCAGCAGCCCCTGCCGAGGACCTCGGACGTCGTGATCATCGGCGGCGGGGTCATTGGCGTGACCACGGCACTGTTCCTGGCGCGGCGGAACGTCTCGGTGACGCTGCTGGAAAAGGGACGCATCGCCGCCGAGCAATCCTCGCGCAACTGGGGCTGGATCCGGCAGCAGGGCCGCGATGCCGACGAACTGCCGATCGTCATCGAAGCGCAGCGCCTCTGGCGGCAACTGGCACAGGAATGTGGCGAGGACATAGGACTGAAGCAGACGGGCGTTACCTATCTTGCGCGAACAGACAAGGAGATGGCCGGTTTCGCGAAATTCCTGAAGATCGCCCAGGCTCATGGCGTCGACACGCGTCTCCTCGACCAGGGTGAGCTGGCAAGCCTGATCCCGGCCATGTCGCGACTGTTCAAAGGCGCAATGATCACTCCATCGGACATGCGGGCAGAACCTTGGGTCGCCGTGCCCGCGCTTGCTCGCCTGGCGGCCCGCGAAGGCGCGACGATCATCGAGAATTGCGCGGCACGTATGCTCGACATCTCCGCGGGACGCATCAGTGGCGTCTGGACCGAGAAAGGGCTCATCGCGGCCTCGAGCGTCCTCGTCGCCAGCGGCGCGTGGACGTCGCTGTTCCTGCGCGCCCACGGCATCTCGATTCCGCAGCTCAGCGTCAGGGCGACCGTCGCTGCGACAGCGCCGATGGCGGAAATCCACGCCGGTGCCGCCGCGGACGAACGCATCGCTTTCCGGCGCAGGCAGGATGGCGGGTACACGCTCGCATCGGGAGGCAGCAGCCAACTCTACATAGGGCCGGACGCATTTGCCATGCAGGCAAATATGTCAGCGCCCTGATGGCCAATCCGTTCGGCACACGCTACCTGCCGGCCGCGCCGCGAGGCTACCCGGACGGCTGGTCGACCCCGCGCAGATGGAACGCGGATGAAGAAAGCCCTTTCGAACGGATGCGCGTCCTCAATCCAGCTCCCGAGACGTCGGCGCTCCGCGCCATCGACGGCGGGTTCAGGGAGCTTTTCCCTCAGTTCACGACCGTACCGCTCAAGGCGAGCTGGGCGGGCATGATCGATGCGATGCCTGATGTCGTGCCCATCGTCGATCGCGCCGCTGCGTTCCCAGGCCTCGTTGTCGCGACCGGGATGAGCGGCCACGGCTTCGGCATAGGACCCGGAATGGGCCGCATCCTGTCCGATTTGATCCACGGCAACGAGACCGGGCACAATCTCCACAGGTTCCGTCAATCCCGTTTCAGCGACGGCAGCCCGATCCGATTGGGACCATCGCTGTAAGTATTTCTGCCGCCCGCCAGCCCATCCGCTCTGGCCTTGAAGAACCGGACGAGGGCTCAGGTGCCGCATGCCCGGGCGTAGATCTCGATGCTTCGCTGGACGTGATCGATCGCGATCTCCTCGACGTCGCAGCCGCGGGCGGCCCAAGCGAGCGCCGAAGGCAGGTGCTGGAGAAACAGCGTCACCGGCACCTTGCGGCCCTTCAACGCGTCGAAGAGCCGGTCGCAGGCGGCACGGGCTTGCGGGGTCGCCCAATAATATCGGATGCGATCGGAATAGGAGTAGTGGCGCAGCGTCCGCTTGTCGGCATCGCTGCCATGATAGTGGCTTGCCCAGTTCTTGGGCGCGGCTTGCATCAGCTCTTCCATGGCCTGATAAAGCGGCCGCTGGCCATAGAAAGGCACCAGATCGGAAGCGATCAGGTCGAGCGCGTACAGCGCCTCGCGCAGTTTGAAGGTCAGCTCGGGGCCGACCTTGAGGATGGCGAAGCCATCTTCGACGAGTTCACGCAGCGGCCTCTCGCCCTGATAGTCCGTCGAATGCGCTTCGAAAATGAGCGACGGCAATGTGTTCAGAGTTGCCGCCAGATCGCTGGCCTTGGTCCGATCGTAAAAAATCACATTCTGGTTGCCGAACTCCACGCCCGGCTGCACGACAAGCCCGATGACGCGGGAAAACGCGCTTTCAAGCCCGGCGGCCTGGAATGCTTTGGCGTGAATGGCATGTGTCTGGCGAGCCGCCTCCGGACTGGTCGGGGTGATCGCATCCAAAGCGTGATCGGCGCCACCGGGAGGCGGCACCTCCGTCCCGATGATGTAGACCGGGCTTGCCCCGCCGCTCTGCGCGGCCGCCTGTTCCGCGACGCCCGCCATTCTGGCTGCGCGCTCGGCCACCGTATGGTCGTCTAGCGTCGCCGGTTCACCCGCGCAGCCCATCGATGCATCGAGATGGATCTTGCGGAAGCCGGCGCGGACATAAGCATCGACCATTGTCCCGGCCTGCGCCATCGCCTCCTCGGCGGACCGGTCTTTCCAGGGATTGGGACCGAGATGATCCCCGCCAAGCACGATCAGCTCTGTCGGGCACTGCTCGACTGCCGCGAGCGCTTTCACCATCGCCGCGAAATCGGACGGCGTCATGCCCGTATAGCCGCCCAGATGATTGACCTGGTTGCACGTCGCTTCGATCAGGACGGTGGTGCCCGTGTCCCGGCCGTGCCGCAGTGCGGCTTTCAGCACCAGGGGGTGTGCCGAACACACCGAGGTCACCCCGATTTTCTTGCCTTCCCTGTGCAGGGCCGGCACATCTTCGATCGCCACACGCATCAGCTTCTTCTCGCCGTTCTTGCCATGAAATCTTTCAGTTCGGCCCGCGTGCCGGCTCCCTCCATGGGACCGAGGCGTGTGACGTTGCGCGCCCCTGCCGCATTGGCGAATTCGAGCGAAGTCCGCAGCGGCATCCCCAACCGCCGGCATGCGACATAGGCTCCGCCGAAACAGTCGCCGGCGCCGGTGGGGTCCGTTTCCTCGACGATGAGGCCGGGACAATCGGCACTGGCGCCCGTGCTTTGACGGGCTGACGCGCCATGTTCGCCACGCTTCACGGCGATCTCCTTGACCCCTCGTTTGAACAGCGCCTCGATTGCGCGTTCCTCGCCATCCATGCCGGCGGCCAGGAACAATTCGTTGCCCGACGGCAGCAGCAGGTCCGCTTTGTCCACCAGGCTCGCGAATTTCTCCTCGGTCTGGCCGTGCGCCAGCAATTCCTTGCGCAGGTTCGGATCGAGCGACATGGTGCCGCCGCGTGCCTTGATCAGCGGGATCGCGCGTTCGGTGATCGCCCAGGCTGCGGGGCTTGCGAACACCGTTCCCATGACGTGGATATGCCCGCAACGTGCGATCAGCGCCTCGACCTGCGGGGTCCATTCCAGTCGAGCGGCGGCGGATTTGGCGATGTTGTAGACGAAATCGCGGCTTCCGTCCGTGCGGTAGCGGACAAAGGCGCTGCCCGTCGGATAATCCGCGGAAACAGCGATGGCGGAAGTGTCTACGCCGTCTCGCTTCAGGCGCTCCATGTTGACCGCGCCGAAATCGTCGTCGCCCACCACGCCCACCATTGCCGCCGCTCCGCCCATACGCGCGCATTGATCGATGAAGATGGCGGGCGCGCCGCTCGGAAAGGGGCCAATGAGGTCGATCGGTTCCCGGAAACCGGTGCCTGTCTGCCTCGCGACGATCTCTACCAGGATTTCTCCAATCGTCACGGTTGGCCCGAGCGAGTCCGGTGCAAGCGTTTGGGGGAGGTCGTTCATCAAGCGTCCGATCCTGGGTGTGGTGTCGTTTGCGGTTTCACGACGCCGAGGCGTCTGGACCGGAAACCGCGTCCTTGTTGAGCATCTGGTTGTCGAGCGACATGAAGCGCTGATGCATCATGCAAGCGGCTCCGAAGGCAGCTCCATAGATGGCGCTCTCGTTGAAAACGATCTCGGGGATAGGAAAGGTCGCGGCCTGGAGCTCGCGGATATGCGCGTCGACCCGTGCGGCGACCAATGGATACAATTCCGCGACGGACCCGCCCAGCACGATGCGGTTCGGGTCGATCAGCCGCGAGATCTGCACGACTGCAAATGCGAACAAGACAGCCCATTCTTCGGCGAGCTGCACCGCTTGAGGAACACGATCGCGGACGTCACGCAGGAACAAGTCCAAGTCGGCGTCCGGCCTGTACTGGCGATAGGATGACAGGATGCGGTCGCGCCCGAAGGCCTGCTCCAGATTCCGGTATGTCGGGTTCCGTGTCTTGAGGTGGCCGACTTCTCCGGCCAGGCCATTGCCGCCGCGGAACAACTTGCCATCGATCACAATTCCGCCACCGACGCCGTTCTCGATGACCATGAAGAAGGTGACGCCGCTCGCCGCTTCCGGCTGGCTGTATGTGATGCCGATGCCGAATGCGTTGCCGTCATTTTCCGCGGATACCGGAATCTCGGCCGGAAGAAGGCTGCGGGCAAGGCCTGTGAGATCGACATTGCGCCACCCCAGGATCGGTGCGACGTGGATGAAACCGTCCTGGTTCATTTGTCCGGGCACCGCGATGCCGATGCCCTGACATCGCGCCAGGCTATCCTTCCGCATCTCGAGAAACACCTGTTCGATCGCCATGTGGACCGCGGCCTCCGGATCGCTGTCATGTCCTTCGAAGCGCGTCATGGCGCTGCGAACGATCTTGCCCGCGAGATCGATCTCGACGCATGTCATATGTTCGACACCGATCTCTATGCCGGCGAAGAAAACGGCTTCAGGCACGATTTCCACGAGGATACCCGGTCTTCCGGCCCTGGGCTGGCCCGCCGGATTCGCGATATCGTTCTCCGCCACTTCGCGAACGAGTCCGGCCTCGACCAACTCCAGGACGATATTGCCGGCGGACGAGCGGTTGACCCCCATATGCCTGGCGAGATCGGCCCGGCTCAAAGGGCCGAAGCGGTGGAGCGCGTTCAGCGTCGCTACCGAATTGCTCTGGCGGATCCTGCGAGGCGAGCTGCTGGCGAAGGTTACATGGTTCATGGCGGACTCCGCATGTTCGTTCCCAGCCTATACTTCACCCGAGCTTGTTTTTCCTCCGGCAACGCAAAGTCCTCAAAAGAATGAACCGCCTGATGTCGGAAGCAAGCAATTCCCGTTGCGCCGGACGCGAAGGAGAATGCCGCGAGCGAGCGGCATCCTCCTGTTGGAGCGTCAATTGCCGACAAGCACCTTGTCGACATTCTCGGAGGTCACCGCCAGCCACGGCACGTAGTAATGCTGGTCCTTGCCGTCGTTCCAGGCGAGCTTGCCGCCGTTTACGTCCCAGACAGCCGCGCGCGGCTTGTAGCTGTCGCCGACGATCTTGTGCAGCGCGAGGTCGATCGCCCCTTGCGCCTGTCCGTTGGCATCCTGGAGGATGGACATCGACTGTTCGCCACGCTTGACGGCTTCAAGCGCGTCCTTGATGCCGTCCACGCCGGCGACCGGAACCGTCTTGGGATCCAGGCCGTGGTTGCGGATGCCCTCGATGGCGCCGACGGCCATCTCGTCGTTTTCGGCCAGGACGCCCTGGATCGCATCGCCATGCGAGGTCAGGAAATTCTCCATCAGCGTGATGGCCTCGGCGCGTGACCAGTTGGCGGTGTTCTGCTCCAGGATGGTCACTCCGGGATTTTCCTTCAGCACCTTCTGGATCCCTTCAAGCCGCTGTACCTGGGCCGACTGGCCCAGCATCCCTTCCAGGATCACGACCTTGGCCTGTGGGCCGGCCTTGTCGATCACCGCCTTGGCCAGCATTTCGCCGGCCTCGACATCGTTGGAATTGATGTAGGCGTCGTAGAGTGCGGTGTTGGAAACCATCGTGTTGGAGCCGAACACCGGGATGCCGGCTGCCTTCGCGCGCTCGATCGGTTCATTGCCGGCGTCGATGTCGACCGGGATGAAGATGATCGCGTCATATTTTTCGGTGATGGCTGTGTCGAACAAGTTCGACTGCGTCAGCACGTCCTGGCGACCGTCGAGAACTGTCAGCGTGGCGGTACCGTCCGCAAGCGCGGGGTGCGCCTTGGCGGCATCGGCCCACAGAACATTGTACTCGGTGTTGAGGCTCTGGACGATCGCCGCGATCTTCAACGTCTTGGCGTCGGCCGAACTCCCCCCGAACACCATGCCTGCAAGGGCAAGGCCGGCCGCTGCTCCCATCAGGAAGCGTCTTGTCGTTTTCATGTGCATTTCCTCCATGTTGCGTGCGGCCGCGCCGCTTGCGCCTGTTACTCTCTCCCGGCTCGGGAGCGGTCGATCAGCACCGCGAGGACGATGATCGAACCCTTGATGATCTGCTGGTAGTATGAGGACACCCCCATCAGATCGAGACCGTTGCTGATCATGCCGATGATCAGCACGCCCACCAGCGTATAGCCGATGCGGCCGATACCTCCGGTGAGGCTTGTTCCGCCGATGACCACCGCCGCGATGGCATCGAGTTCGTAGCCGATGCCCGCCTGTGGCAGGGCGGACGTGGTGCGGGCCGTCAGCATGACACCCGCGAGACCGGCCAGCGCGCCCATGATGACGTAAACCGAAAAGATGATGCCGGTGGTGTTGATGCCGCTCGTCTTTGCACTGCGCGGGTTTCCGCCCACCGCATAGACCCGTCTTCCGTAAATGGAGTAGCGCAGGACGATCGCCGCGACAGCGAAGACGACGGCGAAAATGATCACCGGTACCGGTATGCCGAGCACGAGACCCTGGCCGAGCCAGCGGAATTCGAGGCTGAGATTGGGAATCGGGCGGCCGCCGCTGTAAAGCAGCGTCGCGCCGCGCGCCACGCTCAGCATTCCGAGCGTGGCGACGAAGGCCGGCACCTTGAAGTAGGCGATCAGCCCGCCATTGACGGCGCCGCAAAGCGCGCCCACGGCGACGCCGGCCGCGACTGCTAGGAGCGGATTGAACGCATCCGCGCCGGTGACCAGGCTGGCCGCCACGGCGCCGGCCAGCGCCAGGAGCGAACCGATGGAGAGATCGATGCCGGCCGTCAGGATCACGAAGGTCATGCCGACAGCCAGCACACCGTTCATGGAGACCTGCCGCAGAACGTTCAGCAGATTGTTGGTGGACAGGAAGTTCGGCGACGCCAGCGACAACATGACGAACAGCAGGATAAACGAGATGACGATGCCATAACGGGCGATGAACTTTCCCAGGCTCATGCCGCTCATGCTTTGACTGGCGGATACCATTGGATTCTTCTCCACGAAATGGATCGTCTGGCTAGGAAGCCAGATGAACGAGGGTTTCCTGGGTGGCCTCGGGTCCGGCGACCTCGCCTGCGATGCGGCCCCGGCGAAAAACAACGATGCGATCCGCATTGGCGAGGATTTCGGGCACCTCGGACGAGATCATCAGCACGGCGTTTCCCGCCTTCACGAAATTGCCGAGGAAGGCGTAGATCTCGCGCTTGGCGCCTTCGTCGACGCCGCGTGTCGGCTCGTCGCAGATCAGGATCCTGGGGTTGGTATCGACACAGCGCGCAAGGACAACCTTCTGCTGGTTGCCGCCGCTCAGGGATTGGACGGGCAGGTCCGGCGACGCCGTCTTGATGGAGAAGCGCTTGATGTGCTCGACCACGCTCCTGGCTTCCGCCGATCCGTTCATGAAGCCCTTGCGCGCATAATGCGGCAGGTTGGCCACGGTGATGTTGTGGGCGACCGACGCGGTCAGTGACAGGCCCGTCTGCTTGCGGTCCTCCGTGACCAGCGAAATGCCGGCGCCGATGGAATCGGCGGGCGTCTTGAGATCGATGGGCTTGCCCTCGATCAGCACCTGGCCGGAATCCCGCGGCTCGTTTCCGTAGAGCGCATTCACGAACTCGCTGCGACCGGAGCCGAGAAGCCCGTATATGCCGACGATCTCTCCCGCATGAACGGTCATGTCGATGTCGGCGAACTTTCCCTTCGATGCAAAGCCGCGGGCTTCGAGCAGGGGTTTCTGCGGGCCGGTATCCTTCGGTTCGCGATGATGGTCCAACAGGTCGCGGCCGACGATCGACCGGATCAGGCCCTTGCGGTCGATTTCGGAAATCGATCCGCCGCCTACGAAACGGCCGTCGCGGAAGACCGTATAATCGTCGGCGATCTCGAAGATCTCGGTCAGGCGGTGCGAGACATAAATGATGCCTACGCCCTCCGCGGTCAGAGTGCGGATCGCGTCGAACAGCATCTGCGCCTCGCGCTCGCCAATGGCCGAGGTGGGTTCGTCCATGATCAGGATGTCGCTGCGGCGGCTGATTGCCTTGGTGATCTCGACGAGTTGGGCCTGCGCGATCGAAAGATCGCGCAACCGCGCACCAGCGGGGATGTTGAATTTCAACCGCGCCAGGATCGCCTCCGCGTCGCTTAGCATGCACTTGTCGTCGACGAAGAAGCGGCCGCGCCGCTGTTCGCGGCCGAGATAGAGGTTCTCGGCGACGGTCATGTCCAGGAAGGGGCTAAGCTCCTGGGTGATGATGGCGATACCGGCATCGAGCGCCTCGGCGGGGGAGGAGAAATTCACCTCCCGGCCTTTCACCGTGACGGATCCGGCGTCGCGCCGCAGCATCCCCATCAACACGCCGAGGAAGGTCGACTTGCCGGCACCGTTGCCACCGCACAAGGCATTGACCGTCCCGGCGCGCAACCGAATCCGCCCGTCGACCAGGGCGGGAACGCCTGCAAAGCTCTTCGCGACATTTTCGGCGCCGAGGAGAAGCGGCGCGGTGGCGCCGTTCTCGTTGGTGATAGCCTCGTTCTGCGTCATCTTCCCGTCCTCCTCGGGATGAGATGGCGCGGGCGCTTGTCGGCCCGCAGCCCTTTCGTCTTCAGGCAGCCTTGTTGATCTCGGCCCGGCGCACGGCTTCTTCCCAACGGCTTTCGATGAAAGCCTTGGCATGCGCGGCGAGCGGATTGTTGTCGGTCCAGGTGTCGCGCCAGATGCCGCACACACGCGACAGGGCTTCATCGACGATGGCGCTGGAGAAGCTCTCGAAGGTGACGTCGCGATTGTGGAAGCCAATGTCCACCAGCGCGGAAAAGATGCTCGCGAAATCGATCGTACCGGTGCCGAGATAGCCGCGGTAGTTCTCGTTGAAGTGGAAATAACCGAGCTTGTCCCCAGCCAGACGGATCGCTTCGGCCTGGCTCGCCTCTTCTATGTTCATGTGGAACGTGTCGAGATGCAGGAAGACGTCGTCGCGGCCGGTGTCCTTGATGAACTTCAGGCCTTGCGCGGTCGTGTTCAAGAGGTTGGACTCGAAGCGGTTCACCACTTCCAGAACGATCTGCACGCCGCTATCCCTGGCCACCTCGGCGGTCGCGGCGATAGCGTCGGCGCTGTTCATCCAGCCGGTTCGCGTGGGCAGCCCGTCATACTTGCCGTGCATCGAATAGAGAATGCCGCCCAATCGGATGCCGCCGATGTCGCGGACCGCCTTGACCGCGTCGGACAAGAGCGCCTTTCCCTTGGTGACCACGGCCTTGTCCTCGCTCGAGACGTCCGCATCCGCCGACAGGCCCATCGTGACCACGATCTCGATGTCCAGTTCCTTGGCTTGCTTCGCCAGGCGGTCGAGGTCGAATTTCTCGGGCCGCAGATAAGCGAACTCGATCAGCCGGTAACCATGCTCCGCCGACTTGGCGAGCGCCGTTTCCAGGCCCTCCTGGGTCAGGCCGTTTGTCCAGACAAATGAATGGATACCAAGACGCCGCATTCAGATCCTCCGATGATCAAGTTTGCATGTTAAAGATACAAACTTGATCCTGAATGCCTAAAATTCAGCTTCGGCGCAAGAGGAATTGTGGCATTGGTCGGCGCGAGCCAATCATGCCGGATTAAAAAACGCGGAAAAACAGACAGTTGAGGGGCGTCATGGAGGTGCGAGAAAATTTTCTCTGACCCATGCGAGAAACGGGATATGCAGCTTTTAACAACAAATATCCCATCACTTGCGCAGACCGAGCGGCATGGACCGTCGCTCGGCGAGATGCAAGGCGAATGCGGAACGAGCAGAACCCGGTCCAACGTTCGTCAGTTCCTGCCAAGGCATTCGCTCGGGACCAGCCGGCGGACGCCCGATCCTCCGGCTTGCCCAAGCGCGCACCCGGACGCGGCGACGCGCAAACCCTCAGCCGGGAAACAGGTCCAGGATCGACGACAGACGGTTGGCACTGAGATCGATGTCGCTGAGCGGGCCGCCGCTGGGGAGATAGCCAACCACGAACAGACCGGCGGCCCGTGCGGCCTTGGTGCCGGTGCGGCTGTCTTCCACAGCGACGACGGATCCCGGAGCTATGGCGAGCTGCCGGCAGGCCTCGCGATAGGGCGTTGGGTCGGGTTTGCCGACCGAAACGTCGTCGAGGCTGATTGTGAGCCTCATATGGTCGAGCACGCCGAGCGCATCGAGATTGGCATTGACGACTTGCCGGCCGGAATTTGACACGCAGACCTGCGGGACGCCGCGGTCAGCCAGGGTCCGGATCGTCTCGACCGCCTCGGGGATCGGGATGGCGTCCGCCCGGTTGGCGACGTAGTGGGCATTGATGGCGGCGAGCCACTCCGCCTGGTCAAGCCCGACTGGGAGGCGCGGACGCAGCATTGTCCAGACGTCGCCCATATGGATGCCGCGAAAGGCCTGGTCGGGCAGGTCGTCAAGATCGACGTTCCAGTTGCGGCAGCCGGCGAGGAGAGATTGATGATGCAACGGCTCGCTGTCGATCAGCGTTCCGTCGATGTCCCAGGCGACGGCGCGATACATCACGATGGCGATCCCGCTTTGGTCGCGCCAGGAGCCGATAGGCGTGTATAGAGATCGCGATAGCGGCGATAACCGTCGCGGTAGATGTCGGCCTTGCGCGGGTCGGGATCGAGCCGGTCGGCGAAGCTGACGAAACCGGAAACGCCCGACCAGTCGTCGGTCAGGCCGGTGCCGATCGCCGCCGTCCAGGCAGCGCCGATGCAAGAGCCGGGGTGCCCGGTCAGGCGTTGGACCGGCTTTTGCAAGACATCCGCGACAATCTGCATCCAGACCTTGCTGCTTGAGCCGCCGTCGGAGGCGAGATAGCGCTCGGTCCGATGGCCCATGTCGTTGAGCACCTCGACATGATGCGCGATGGCAAAGGCATAGGCCTCGAGCAAAGCGCGCCAGACATGGCCGGTATCGTGCGAAAGCGTCAGGCCGTCGATCACGCCGCGGGCCGCTGGATCATGGATCGGCGTCTTCTCGCCAAGGAAATAGGGCAGGATGATGAGGCCCTCGGCACCGGCGGGACGCTCTGCCGCCAGTGCATCGAGCCGCTGGTGTACGGAAATACCCTCGGCCTGTGCCGCGGCCATCTCGCCGCCGGCGAAATTGCGTACGAACCAGTTGAGGGCGGAGCCGCCTGTCGACATGCAGCCATTGGGCATGAACAGGCCCGGCACCAGATGATAATCGAGATACATGCGCGGATCGGGCTTGATCTGATCGGTAGCGATCAGGATATCGACCGAGCCGCCGAATTTCAGGAGGACATCGCCCGGCTTGGCGACGCCGGCGCCAAGCGCGGAGGCGATCATGTCGGCTGCACCGCCGACGACCGGTGTCCCCGCCATCAGGCCGGTCTCATCGGCGGCCTTCGCCGAGACGGAACCGAGGATCTCATGCGAGGCGATCTTTCGTGGCACGGCCGAGCGCGGTATGTGCGCGAGCGCCACCAGATCGTCGTCGATCCGGTGCGTCGAAACGTCGACGAAGCCGGCCTCCAGCGCCCAGTTCTGCTCGACCGCACGTTCGCCGGTGAGGCGCCAGTTGATATAATCGTAGGAGCCGAAAACGGTGGCGATGCGGCTGAACACCTCCGGCTCGTGACGCTCAATCCAGCGCAGCTTTGCGGTGACGAGCTGTTGGTTGATGCCGTTGCCGGCCTTGGCGATGAAAGCCGTCTCATCGCATTCGGTCCGCAGTTCGGCCACTTCGGCGCCACAGCGGCCGTCGCTCTGCTGGATGCTCGGCCGCAGCACTTCGCCCTTCTCGTTCAGAAGAACGACCGCCGGCAGCATGCCGGTGGTGCCGACCGCCACGATTTCCTCGGCCTTGATGCCGCTGGTCCTGAGCAACTCCTGCACGATGCCGCGGACATTGGTCCACCATTGCGCGGGATCTTCCTCGGCCCAGCCCGCATGCTCGGAATGCAGCGTGACGGGGCGCGAGGCGAGGCCCAGCACCTGATCGGGAAGCCGGATCAGGATGCCGATCGTCGAGGTGGTGCCGATATCGAGACCGAGAACGAACGCCATGTCGAATCCATTGAAATGCTGGGAAGGGCAGGCGGGCGAAACCTGTCTGCCTCGTTGTGTCGCACTGCTCGATACCAGTCGATCATTCCGGACGCCGGCCTGCAACGATCGATATGATCACCGCGAGCCGGCGGGATGGCCGGCATCGCCGTGGAAGCCGTCCTCAGCGCAAAGTGGCGACAACATCCATGAAGCGCTTGACCCGATCGCCGTCGACGGCGTTCCAGGTATTGCCATCGATCTTGAAATGGGTCCCGATCACGACGCCGCTCGCCAGCGAAAGGACGTCGCGGACATTGTCGATGTTCACGCCGGTGTTGGCGAAGACCGGCACGTCCTTGATCGTCTCGCAGACGCTGCGCAGGTGGGACTGGTCGGCCGGCTGGCCGGTGATCGGACCGGAGACGAGGATCGCGTCTGCCATCGACGAGAACACCGCGCTCTTGGCACGCAATTCAATCGGGCGCTGGTCGAGCGAGTGTGCGAACTCGGCATTGATGTTGAAGAGAAGCTTCATGTCGTCGCGACCAAGGTTGTGCCGCAGGCGCGAGGCGGCGGCGCAATCGGGCTCCCACAAGCCCATATCGGAAGCGAACAGGCCGGTGAAGATCTCGCGCACGAAACGGGCTCCGGTGGCGGCTCCGATCGCGACGCTGGCAGTCGGATCCCAGAGATAGTTGACGCCAAACGGCACTTTCAGCTCGGGCTTCACCGCCTGGACGATGGCAGTCATGGCGGCAATGCCCTCGGGCGGCGCCTTGAAGACATAGGGGCGGTCGTTCTCGTTGCCGAACATGATGGCATCGACGCCGCCGTTCTGCAGCTTGCGGATGTCGGAGAGTACGCCATCGATCAGCTTGTCGAGGCCGCCATCGGCATCATAGAGGGGCGTTCCCGGCAGGGCACCGATATGTGCCATCGAGATGACAGCCTTCTTCTTGTCGCCGAAAAATTCAAATACCATCGAGTCTTCTCCTTGGGGATAAAGTGAAAATGGCGCGCCTCAGTCGCGCGTCAGTGGCGGCGCGATGCGCAGGTCGACCTTGGCCGCGGCGAGCGCCGCGGCGATCTTGGCCGGCGGCTCGGCATCGGTGATGAGGATGTCGATGTCCGACAGTGGCGCTATCCGCACCAGCGACATGCGCAGGAATTTGGCGGAATCGCACAACACGATCTTGGTGCCTGACCGCCTCAGATAGGCGCGCTTCATATCGGTATCATCGAAGGAATAATCGAAGAGGCCGTCCGCTGTGATACCGGAGACGCCGATCACGGCGACATCGAACCACAGCGCCTCGAACTGGGCGATGGCCGCAGGCCCGCCGGTCGACATCTCGTCGGCCCGTACGCGGCCGCCGGCAACATAGACTTCGGGCACACCGCCATTCAGCGCCGCCGCGATCCTGAGGCTGTTGGTGAACACCTTGGCGTGCGGAAGGTCCCTGAGGTGCTCGGCCATCAGATAGGTGGTGGTGCCGACATCCAATGCGATCGTGCGGTATCCCGAAACCAGCGCGGCCGCGGCCGCGGCAATCGCGGCCTTCGGGTCGCGGCGCTGGCGCAAGCGCGAATCGAAACTCGGCTCTTCGCTGTCCATGGCGACCAGCGGCGGGTTGTCGGCCTCGATCGCGCCGCCATGGATTCGGACCAGCCTACCCTCGCGTTCCAGTTCGACGAGATCGCGGCGGATCGTCATGTCGGAAACGGCAAGTTCGGCCGCTGCCGCGGCGACGGTGAGCGACCCCGTCCGGCGCAGCAAAGCCAGGATGCGTGCCTGCCGGTCGTGCGCGAGAAGGCGCTGACGATCGGCGTCGCGCGGTGCGCCATGCGGCGATGTCTCAGGAAGGGTGGTGTCGTCTGCCATCGATGTATCCGGTGGGTAAGCCGCCGACGAAGCGGTCTGCTGATCTTCACACTACCGCATGATCAAACATTTTCAAACAAAAATATGTTTGCAGTGTTCGATTTTATTGGTATGCATCTCGATATCAACAAAATGCGTTCCGCCATCAAGCAGAGAGAATACGACCATGCCGGCTGTCTCCGTCACGCCTCCCGTGCTTGCCGAACTCGCGGGCAAGCGAGCCTTCGTGACGGGCGGTGGCGCGGGGATCGGCCGGGCGATCGCGACCGCCCTGACGCGGCAGGGCGTCGCCGTGGCGATCGGCGATCTGGATCCCAAGGCGGCACGTCAGGCGGCTGAGGAAATTGGTGGCGGTGCCGCCGCCGTCACGGTCGATGTCCGCCGCCGCGATTCCGTCGAGGCGGCCTTCTCCACCGTACTGGAAGCGCTTGGCGGCTGCGACATCCTGATCGCCAATGCCGGCGTGTCCACCATGCAGCACGCGCTCGATCTGACCGATGAGGAGTGGGACTTCAACTTTTCGGTCAATGCCCGCGGTGTATTCCTGGCAAATCAGATCGCTGGACGGCATTTTGTCAAGCAAGGCACGGGTTGCATTGTCAACACCGCCTCGCTTGCCGCGAAGGTCGGTGCGCCGCTCCTGGCGCATTATTCGGCATCCAAGTTCGCCGTGCTCGGCTGGACGCAGGCCTTTGCCCGCGAGCTCGCGCCCAAGGGGATACGCGTCAATGCCGTCTGTCCCGGGTTCGTCAAGACCGGCATGCAGTCGCGCGAAGTCGAATGGGAGGCGCATCTGCGGCAAGTCACGCCCGAACGGGTGGTCGCCGACTATATCGCGCAGACGCCGCTCGGCCGGCTCGAGCTGCCGGAGGATGTCGCCGACGTCGTCGTGTTCCTCTGCTCGGATCAAGCCCGCTTCATGACCGGCCAGGGCGTCAACGTGACCGGCGGCGTCTACATGACCTGACGGCTTTCGGCGGCTGTAGCCGGATGCTGATGCGGGCACGCGCCTATCCAAAAAAGTGAACACATATGATCAGAAGTTAGGCTTTTAATGTTATATTTTGTTCTCTAAGATGACCGTTCGCTCGACTTCGGCCTTCGGCGTCAGCCGGGTCAGACGGGTTCATGAGGAAAGTCTATGGCGTCTATCGAGCTCGATCGCGTTTCCAAGCTCTACGGCAATGGCAATTACGGGGTGCATGAGGTCGATCTCACCATTCCCGATGGTGAATTCGTGATCTTTCTCGGTCCGTCGGGATGCGGCAAGTCGACGACGCTGCGGATGATTGCCGGCCTGGAGAGTATCTCCTCCGGCGATCTTCGCATCGGTGGCAAGAGCGTCGCCAATGTCGCGCCGCGCGACCGAAACGTCGCCGTGGTGTTCCAGAGCTACGCGCTCTATCCGCACATGTCGGTGCGGCAGAATATGGCCTTCGGGCTGAAGATGCGCGGCACCGACGCGGCGGTCATCGATGCCAAGATTGCAGACGCCGCTAACCTGCTCGGTCTGCAGAACCTTCTCGGCCGCAAGCCGGCAGCGCTTTCGGGTGGCCAGCGGCAGCGTGTCGCGCTCGGCCGGGCGATCGTTCGCGAACCGGCGGCCTTCCTGCTTGACGAACCGCTGTCCAATCTCGATGCGCAACTGCGTGCCGAGATGCGGCTCGAACTCGTGAAGCTGCACCGGCGCCTCGGCCGCACCATCGTCCATGTCACCCACGACCAGGTCGAGGCGATGACCATGGGCGATCGCATATGCATCATGCGCGATGGTCGCCTGATTCAGGCCGGCCGGCCGCTTGAAGTCTATGCCGACCCGGTCAACACCTTCGTCGCACGCTTCCTGGCGACGCCGCCGATGAACCTCATTCCGGCCACGCTTCAGGCCGCACCTGGCGAAGGGCTCTCCGTCCTGACCGACAGCGGTGCCGTGCTTGCCGTCCCCGCCCGCCACCGCAACGCTTATGGCGAGCGTGCCGGGCGCCGCGTCATTCTGGGCGTGCGAGCCGAGGATTTCCACGAAAGCCCCGACAAGCCGGACTGGCAGAAGATTGCCGTACGGGTCGTGGCCGTCGAGGCTCTCGGCGCCGAGAACGTCCTGATCGGCCAGATTGCCGGTCACGCCACCGGCAGGGATGATGCTCACCCCGCGGGGGGCGACAAGCCGTTGGAGATCGCCGCCCGCCTCAGCCGTTATTTCACGGCGCCCGTCGGCTCGATGGTCGAACTCTACATCGACCCGCTGCCGATGCACCTCTTTGATCCCGAAACCGAACTGGTCATCGCGCGGCCGAGCCTCATGGGGGCCACGCGATGACCAGCATGGACAGAAACGAACGGCCGGCCTTTCGTCGCCGCTTCGGCTTGCATTTCGGGCTGATTGTCGTCTGCGCCATCGTGCTGCTGCCACCGCTCTGGGTGCTGCGGACAAGCTTCGTCCCCGAGCAGTTGTCCTACAGCAACGAGCTGATGCCGGCCTTTACGACGGACAATTATTCGGCGCTGCTGTCGAGCCGCTTCGGTCAGTCCTACCTCAACAGCCTGATTGTCGCGCTCGGCTCGGTTCTGCTCGCATTGCCTTTTGCCGCCACCACCGGCTATGCCTTCGCCCGCTTCCGCACGGGCGGTCGTTGGGCGCGTTTTGCCGTTCTGGCGACGCAGATGTTGCCGCCCGTGGCGCTGGTGCTGCCGACGTTCACGCTGTTCCGAAGCCTGGAGCTCAGCAATTCGCTGACGGGGCTGATCATCGTCTATGCCGCGCTCAACCTGCCTTTCCTGACCTGGATCCTGATGGGCTTCTTCGAGGGCATTCCAGTCGATCTGGAATGGGCGGCGATGACCGACGGCGCGACCGCCTGGGGCGCCTTCTGGCGTATTGTCCTGCCGGTGTCGATGCCCGGTATCGCGGCCGCCGGCGTGCTCGGCTTCATCCTGGCGTGGAATGAGTTTTTGTTTGCCCTGGTTTTGAGCGGGCCGAAGACGGCAACCATACCGGTTGCGCTTGCGGCGTTGCAGACCTCGAACGGCGTCCAGATCGCCAAGGTTTCTGCCGGCGTCGTCCTTGCCATCCTGCCGCTGGTCGTGGCTTCCCGCTTCATCCAGCGTTTCATCGTCCAGGGCTTGACCTTCGGCAGCGTGAAATAGGCCGGCCGCTCCGAGAGCCGACATGGCTCGCTAGCCGGTTATGAAATCGTGGCGGGATCACCGCCGCGTCCAGAGGGAAAGAGGAGTAGAGAGTTATGACTTGGAACAAGCAGATCTTGATCAAAATGCTGATGACGGCCGTGAGCGGGGCAGCTGTTGTCGGCGCATCGCTTCCGGCCAGGGCGGCTGAGCCCATCACCTTGCACGCCTTGATGGAGGACGTGCCGGAAACCAAGATCATTGAAGCGCTGTTGCCCGAATTCGAGAAGCAGACCGGCATCAAGGTCGAGTTTGAGAAGATCGGCTATCCTGACATGCACGACAAGCTGGTGTCGCAGTTGACCGCGCCGCAGAGCTACTACAATGTGCTCGAGGTCGACTTCCTGTGGGCCGGCGAATTTCCGGCGGCCGGCTGGCTGGCCGACCTGAAACCCTTCGTCGAGAAATCCAAATACGATCTGAGCCCCTTCATTCCCTCGACGCTTGATCTGCTCGGCCGAACCGAGGACCAGCTTTTCCTGGTGCCCATGTACAACTACTCGATGGGCCTCCTCTACCGGAAGGACCTGATCGGCGATGAGAAGCTCAAGGCCGCCTACAAGACGGCAACCGGCAAGGAGCTCGCTTTGCCGACGACGCTCGAAGATTATGTGGCGATTTCCAAATTCATGAAGGCCAATGCCGGCGTCGCCGGAGCCGCGATGCAGGGCCAGCGCGGCGATCCCAACAGCATGGAATTCTCCAACTACCTGTTCTCCGCCGGCGGCAGCTATCTCAATGCCGACGGCAAGGCGAGCCTCGACACGGCAGAGGCCAAGAAGGCGCTCGATCTCTATGTCGACAATATCCAGCACGGCGCCCAGCAAGGTGCCGTGTCGGCGACGCTCGACGACACCATGCGCCTGATGTGCAGCGGTTCCGCCTTCAGCATGGTCACCTATTGGTGGATGCTGCCGCAGATGGACGATGCCGTGAAGTGTCCGACGGTCGCCGGCAAGGTCGGCCTGTCGGTGATGCCGGGCGGCCATGGCGAGAGCGGCGGTTGGGGCTGGGGCATTCCCAAGAACACGTCGCCGGAAGAGCAGGAAGCCGCCTGGACCTTCATCCAGTGGGTGCAGAGCAAGGATGTTTCGGTGAAGCGCGCGCTCGAGGGCCACGCGCCCGTGCGCAGCGATGTCTATGCCGATGCGGCGGTGCTGGCGAAATATCCCTTCTACAAGACCGCCCAGGATGTGGTGGCGACCGGCAAGTCGTTCCCGATCTTCACCTATTCGGCGCAATACGAGGATCTGCTCGGTACCCAGCTTTCGCTGGCGGCTGGTGGCCAGGCGACATCGGACGCGGCGCTGAAGGCAGCTTCCGACGGCCTGCAGGGGCTCCTCGACAAATAGCGGTCCGGCTCGGCAAGGAGACCCGGCGCGGCGGTGTCAGCCGCGCCGGATCTTCCAGACCCCGGATCTTGACGAGATCAGCAACGCCACCCCGACCAAGGCTCGGCCACGATGCACAATGCGATCAAAAAAGGATGGGCTGCCCGTGGCCGCGAGTGGCGGACCGGCTGGGCCTTCGCCTTGCCCGGCCTGCTGCTGCTGGCGATCGTGATGGGCTTTCCCCTGGCCTATGCCTGCATCCTCTCGATCTCCTCGATGACCTTGATCAAGCCGCAGCTCCTGCCGCTTGTCGGGTTCAAGAATTTCGCTTCGATGATCGGCGATGAGCTGTTCTGGAACGCGCTCTGGCTCACCGTGCGCTATTCGGCGGTGACCGTGGTCGGCGAATTCGTGATCGGGCTCGGCGTTGCCCTGATGCTCAACCGGACGGTCCGGATGAAGCCGGTCTATTTCGCGGTTCTGACCATTCCCATGGCGATGTCGCCGATCAGCGTCGCCCTGATCTGGCGCATGCTGCTCCAGCCCAATCTCGGCATCGCCAATCATCTCATGGAGATATCAGGCCTGCCGCGCCTCGACTGGCTAGGCACGCCAGGCATGGCACTCTGGACGATGGCGGCGATCGACATCTGGCAGCAAATGTCCTTCGTCGTGCTGATCCTCGCCGCGGGGCTCGCCGCTTTGCCGCGCGATCCCTATGAGGCTGCTGAAGTGGACGGCGCGCGCGGCTGGCAGCAATTCTTCTACATCACGCTGCCGATGCTTCGGCCGGTCGCGGCGATCACCATCATCATCCAGCTGATCAACGAATTCCGGACGTACGATCTGCCCTATGTCCTGACCAAGGGCGGGCCAGGCAACGCGACCGAAGTGCTGAGCTTCTTTGCCTATCGCCGTGCCTTTCTCGGCCTTTCGCTCAACGAAGGCGCGGCAGCCGCGTTCGTGCTGCTGCTGATCGTCCTTCTGCTCACCGTGATCTTCTTCGCCGTCCTCGAACGCTCGCAATCGGGAGAGGGCCGGAAGTAGGGCTGTTAAGCCTTGAGCAATCTATGCGGTCTATCCTGGTTTGCAGATTGTCGAGGGAACATGAAACGCCAGCCGCTTCTGCTTTTCGCCTTTCCGTTTCTCATTCTGGCGGTCCTGGCAGGGGAGCGCATGGCGACCTTGTTGCTGGGCATCTATCCAGCCAGCCCCACCGCATGGTGGCTATGGCTTGAACTGCGCCCTCTGTCGACGGTGCTTTGGCAGCAGGTGGATGTCTGGCTGGGCGGTTCCATGGCTTTCGAAGCCGCTATCCTTGCCGCCGCATCGATCGTCTGCTGGATGGCGTGCCACGCCAAGCGGTCGGCTTTCTCGTTCCTCGCCAACCATATCGCCCTGATTTTCGCCGGGCTGATGATCGCGGTCGGCAGCCATTCGGAAACGGCAAGCACGATTGCCGAATTCACGTCGCCCAAGGGTCTTCCCTATTCCCTGGCCGTCGACTTCACCTTGAAGAACAGCCTGGTGCTGCTTTTGGGCTTCGTGGCCTGTGCCTACTGCCACATCGCCTTCCTCACCGAGGTGCGGGAGCGGTCCGTCCGGGCCATCCGCATCCTGGCGCTGCAGCGCGATCTCTAGATCATTCGCCACTTACACCTTGCACGATCCGGGCTCTGCCGGGTCTAGTTGATCCGGCGGTAATAGACCTTGCCGTCGGGCTGCTGGATGCGCTGGTAGTTGGAGCTGGGAGCAGGGGGCGACGCCGATGCGATTCTCCTCCTGGGTGCGGGCGCTTCGATGACGCCGGGTTCGCTCGCGCTCTCGCCGCCGAGGGCTTCGGGCGCTTGCGCCAGCGTGCTGGTAGCGATCTCGGAGGGTTCTTGCGCACCCGGCATGGCCTCGCCGCCGGCGACCGGCATAGTCTGCCCAAGCCGGGCAATGCTGGCATCGATCTCGTTGAAGCTGCCTTGCAACTGGCTGTCCAGTTTCTCGAACCGGCTCTGAAAACCGTTGTTGACCGTGTCGAGCCGGGCTGCGATCCGCTGCTCGAACGCGCCGAGTTGCTCCAGCCGCGCCTCGACGAAACGCAGGTCGCTCATGCCCCGATAGAGATAGACCGCGGCCGCCATGTTGACTGCGGTGATCAGAAGCGCGCCGCCGGCGACGATGACGGCGATCGTCTTTGCCTTGCTGGGTTTCCCGGCGGCAGCCGGTTCGCGCTGTTCCTGGTTTCCGATATCGATCGCCGGCATGTCCGGTTCGCTGATCATCGTCATTGGACCACCACCTTTGCGCCGACCGCGACGCGTTTGAAAAGATCGATCACATCCGTGTTGGTGAGGCGAAAACAGCCCGATGTCCCGTCGAAGCCGACACCCGACGGGTCGTTGGTGCCGTGTATGCGGTAGAGCGTGTCGCGCCCGTCCCGCGACAGGTAGAGCGCCCTTGCGCCGAGCGGGTTGTAGGGGCCGGCGGGCACCATTTTCGGCAGCTCCGGCTGGCGCGCGCGCATTTCCTGCGGCGGGCGCCACTCCGGCCATTCGGTCTTCGCCCCCACCTTGACGATGCCGGTCCAGCCGAACCCGTCGCGCCCGACGCTGATCTGGTAGCGCAGTGCCTGGCCCTGGCGGGTCACCAGGTAAAGCGCCTTCTCGTCCTTGCGGATGATGATCGTTCCCGGCTGCTCGGCCGTTCTAAAGGCGACGGCCTTGCGCAGGCTGGGCCCCATCGCCGGCAGCGGCGGCCGCTCCGAAAGTGCTGATCGCGCCTCGGCGAAGCCGTGGACGGACAGCGCCAGCGCCATGCCGAGCACGCAGGCGCCGGCGAGCTTTGGGGCGATCCGGTATCTATCGGGCAGCGTCATCGAGCCGCTCTTTGAACATCCGCTTCAGATCCTTGTTGAAGCGCGCCCGCCCATCCACTTCGGAAGGCGGGATGGCTCTGTTCAGCGCATCGGTCAGAAGCGCATTGTCCAGCGCGACCGACTTGATGTGCGGCGCCTTGAAGATCTTTTCGAGCTCGCTGCGCGAAAAATGGTTCCCGAACCATTTGCGCTTGTGCTTGTTGGCGACCAGCGTGATGCTGACCGCATTGCCGCGCAGCTCGCGGATCTTCTTGTAGAGCCGCTTGCCTTGCCGCAGCGAAGCGACATTGAGTTCGAACACGATGAAGATCTCGTCGCTCGTCGACAGCACGGAATTGTGCCAGGGCGTTTCCAGATTGGGCAGGTCGATGACGATGTCGTCGAAGCGGTAGGCGACGAGGTCGAGCAGCCGGAAGACGAAATCGCTGCCATGCGGCTCGAACGGCAGTTGCGGCCGCTCGAATGCGTAGAGGGTGAGGCCGGACGGGCGCGACAGCTTGATGACGTCCATCAGCTCGACATCGAGCCGCTCCGGCTGGCCGATGATGCCGGCAAGGTCGAACTGGTTGAACAGATTGAGATAGGCGCCGCAATTGGCGCTCTGGAAATCCAGGTCGACGAGACAGGTGGACGCCGCGCGCTCAGCCGATTTCGACGCCAGGAATTCGGCCGCCGACAGCGCCAGCGTCGTGGCGCCGGCGCCGCCGCTGGCGCTGATGAAGGTGATGATCCGGCTCTTGGTTCCCTGGTTGCCGGTGTCGTGGAAGGTCACCGCATTGAGCAGCTCCTTGCCGTCGAGCGGCTTGTGCAGCCAGTCCGAGGCATTCATGCGCACCAAAACGCGCGTCTGCTCCGAGCTCAGCTCGTCGGAAACCGCGATCAGCGGCACGCTGGCCCACAGCGCGCGCGCCTCGACGATGCCGGGCCTGCCGAGCAGCTCGCCATTGCCGAGATCGAGGATGACGATGCCCGGGCGCGTATCGGCCGGCGGCCCCTTGAGGAAGTCGCTCGTCTCGGAAACCCTGATGTCATAGATCGCCAGCGCATCGAGCCGCGTCGCCACATCCCGCTTGAAATTCGGATCCGACGAAAACAGCGCCACCTGCTTGCGCTTGGTCGGCGTAACCTTGGTGTTGATGGCATTCATGGCCAGGTACTCTTCAAATCTTCGCCCGTAACCGTGCTCAGCATGGAGGGCATGGTGATGTTGTTGAAGCCGAGCAGTCCGCCCAGGAAGAAGAATTGGAAGGGATGGTTGGTGATGCTGACGGTGATGGTAGGCACCGCCCCGCTGGGTCGCGTCCAGTAGCCGAGGCCGGACGCCTGGTATTGAATCCTGACTTCGGACTTGGCCAGCATCGGCAGGAATGTCTGCATTCCGGCCCGGCTGCTGTTGCCGCTGAAAATGAAATTAAAGGCATCTTGGCTTACATTGAGGTTCTGGCATGTAGCGCCTGTGCCGCAAACGCAAGAGACACTTCCAGCGGTGTTGGCGGTGCAGATATAGTTGTAAGTGTTTGCGGGTACCGCAGTGCCGACTTTGGTTACATCGCTCTGCGTTATCGTCTCCACCAAGAGCCCGCTGGCGACAGGTGTAGAAATCTGCGCCAGCCTTGCGCCGGCTTGCACTGCCTTATTCCCTGCATTCCATTGATAAAAGGCGTAGCCGAAATCGACGAAGCCAAGCAGAAGCGTCAATAGCAGCGAGATCACTATGGCCATTTCGACCATGGCCGTTCCGGACTGGCTAGCCCAAAACTTGGTGCGCTCCGTCACCATCCAATGACTCGCTCCTGATGGGACACCGTGAGGGTCAGTGGACTAAAGCCAAGATATGACAGGAATCCGGAGCCTGAATAAGAATAGGTGGTAGTGACGTCCACGACATCGACAGTGCTCTTGCTGCTAAGATAAAGCTGCGTGCCCGTGGCCACGTCAACCGCTTGCAGGGAGACCGCCGTGGTGATCGCAACTGCCGCCGGCAGCCATCCGGTCACCCTGGCGCTGCCGTTGGCGACCACCCCATTGGCAGCAAGGTTTTGAGCCCGGCCCTTGCAAGTCGCCCAATCGCTACTGCATCGTGCCATGTAGCGACCCGCATCCTCAACGCCGGCTTCGAGAAGCAGGCGCGTGTTCAGGATGTTGGAGAACTCGAACACACCAGCCGATAACAGCAACACGAGCGGTATGGTGATCGCGGCTTCCACCAAAGCGGCGCCATTTTCGTCGCCTTGGAACCGCCGGATGCTTTTGCCGAACCTGGTCATGTCGACTCTACCGATACAACTGGGCTTCGTTGCGGAATGCTTTGTCTAGAAGGGTGTTGTTGGCAAACCCTCCATCGACATCGACGATCTCCAGGCTGATAGGCTTCTCCCCGGCCGTGGAATCTTCGTCGTTCTTGCTATTGTCCTGCTTCTGGATGGGGCTGTTTATGAAGACGCTCGCATAGCCATCGGGTTTGAGCTGGATATGGCCATTGAGCTTTGCCTGGTTGGCGATGCAGTCGACGATCGCCATGTTGAGCAGACGGCGATCGGGATCCGAGGTTGGCGTTGTGCCTTTGAAACAGGCTGGAACGCCGGTTTCCTTTGTCGGCGCTTTGGACTTGTCCCCGACGAGCCCGTTCGCAATCTCATATTTGTAGACGTCATATCTGGAAGCCGGCACAGTGGCGCCGGTCGGATTGGTGGTGCTCGGGATGGAGGGATATGCGGCACCATGGTTGATCAGCCAATAATTGCTGCGATCCCACGTCGAATTCGTCATGCCGGTGGCGGAATCGAAGCTATCACCAGGCGGTAGCGCTATGGCCGTGCCATCAGTATTGGGTGTGTATTTATTGCAGTTCGCGGTCTTATCGACGCCCTTGCGCACATTGCTCGCCGGCCGATACTGCCAATCGGAGTCATGGCTCTTCAGCGAAGTGCTGTAGATGTCGAAGCGTACATTGAGACCGGCATTGACCTGGCCCAAGGTGACGCCGGTCTTGGTGGTGAGCTTATCGCGTTGATAGCAGGTGCCAGCCGTTCCGATAGCGAGGGCGTCGCGCAGTGACGCGAGATTGTTGTCGATCAATCCGAAATTGCCTGGGCCGGGGTTCGAGTCAACCTTGAGGATGCGGTATTCGCGGCTATAGGTGAGTCCGGCGGCGAATGCCTGCTGGATGGTCTTGCTGGTCAGCGGGTCGGTCGTCTCGAACGGATTGCACATGAAGATTGGCACCGTTTCGCAGATCGACTGGACAAATCCGGCCACAGCCTGCGGTCTGATGTCGAAGGTGTTATTGCCGCCAAGAAAGCTTGCTGGAAAGATCGCCTCAAAGGCCCCGGCACCATCTGCCGCTGCGACGGACGGATTCACGGTCACCAAGGAAAACGACACGGCTTTGGGATCGGTGCTTGACCAGTCATGGCCATTAGCGTCGACACCAGCGGCATTCAACCCGATGCTGTCGTCGGCAGGTATCCCGGTTAAATATTTAATGGTCACATCAGCCAAAGCGAGCGTATGATTGCCAGATGTTGAAAACTTTGTTTTGTTGGTGAGAAGTGTCGTCTTTGCCAGTTCGGCTCGGGTGATCGAATCCGATCTGCCATCAAGTTCCGCAGCCGTCGCAAGCGCAAGCGCATCGACACCTTTCTGCAGATCGTTGTGAAGTCCGTTGGCCCGACTCATGTCGATTGCCAGCAAGGCGAAGCCGATAAGCACCGGCAGCATGATAGCCACGAGGATCATCGCTACGCCGCGTTGATCGTTCCAGAAGGCACGAATGGTCCCCAACATGACCTTACTCTCTGCTTTCTTGCGCCAGAGCCCCTCGCATGCCCGGCGCCCTGCGCATCCTTCCGTTCAGTTCACGGCGTCACACCCGACCCACCGACATTGACCGTGATCGCCGGCGGCGGCGGCGGTGGCGGTGGATATTTGTACCCTTGGGCAACGGCTGCGGCGCGTGCGCCGTCGCCTTCGATATGTGTGTTTCGGGACGCCGGATTGAGCGGATCGACCGTCTGCAGCAGCGAATTGAACTTCTGCGTGTCGCCGGCGGCCAGGGTCACCGAATCATAGTGGTTCAGATAGTCCGCGGCGCAGCCCGACAACGCGCTGGCGCACAGAATGAGGATCAAGGCGCTATTTCTTGACATAGAGCATCTTGTCCTTCGATTTGAAGTCGAGCATGTGGCCATAGGGGCCGGTGACGCCTTCGCCGGTTTCATATTTGCGGACCATGTCCTTGGTCACTTCCAACTGGCCGAGCACGAAGAATTCCGGATCGTTGGCGGGCCGTGTCTTGTCGAACGGTGTCGCCAACTGCTCCCCAGGCTTCACCGGCCGCACGATATGCGGCGTGACGATGACGACCAACTCGGTTTCTTCCTTCTGGTTGCTCGAACTGCGAAAGAGCGTCCCGATCACAGGCACCTGGCCGAGCCATGGCACCTGGTCCTGGAGCTTGGTGGTCTTGCTGGACAGAAGCCCGCCGACGGCGAAGCTCTGGCCATCGCGCAATTCAACGACGGTCGCCAGCTTGCGGTTGGTGAAGATCGGGTCGCCGGCGGTGGTGAAGCCCGTCAGGTCGCTGACTTCCGGCGCCAGGTTCATATGAATCTTGCCGTCGTCGAGTACGACCGGCGTGAACAGTAGATTGACGCCGAATTGCTTGTACACGATGCTTATCTCGCCATCTTTGTCGAGAGTGCGGATAGGCACTTCCCCGCCGGCGTTGAAGCTGGCCTGCTCGCCGGAAAGCGTGGTGAGGTTGGGGTTCGCGAGCGTGCGCACCGCGCCTTTGGACTCGAGCGCCTCTATGATCAGGTCGACCTTGATGTTGCTGTCGATGACGCGCGTGATCAGCGCTCCGAAGGGCGCCGAGTTGGACAGGAGGCCGCTGAGCAGACCGCCCGGTCCGAGCACGACGCCGTCCTCGTCGACCGCAGCAACACCGGTACCGGTACGGGTTGTGCCATCGCCGTTCCTGCTCTTGATCGATACGCCGAGATCGCGGCCGGTGTTGCGCTTGGCTTCCAGCACGCGCACTTCCAGATTGACCTGCTGGCTGTCGTCTACGATGACCGAGTTGATAACAGCATCGGGTCCATATTGCTGCGCAACGGCCATGATCGCCGCCAGCGTGGCGCCGTCTTTGACATGGCCGCCAAGCCTGACCCTGCCGTTGACCGAGCCCACTTCGATGCGCGACTTCGGCGCCACCTGGCGGATCGCCTGCGCCATATCGCTGACATCGACGCCGACCTCGATCTGGAGGGCGCCGAGCGAGCGCTTATCGGTGGAGAACAGATTGACCGTGGTGGTGCCGGCGCCCTTGCCGATGACATAGAGCGTCCGGTCGGTCATCGGCTGGGCATCGGCGATCTTCTCGTCGCCGACGACGATGTCACCCAGATTGGCACTCACCTGGATCGTCACCGATTGCGACATGGGCAGGAAAATACGATGGACTGCAGGGGTCGAGACGTCGATGAAACGGTCGGCCGCATCAACCGCCAGGCTCGACAGCAACAGCGCCGCCAGACACGACAACGCGGTCGTCGCTATCCCTAACCAAGAACCCCGCATCCCCGTCTCCCCAATTTACTGCCGGTGACAGCACCGTTTTATTAGCCGCACCTTATCATGGTTGTCGCGGCACGTCATATGTCTCGAGCTTCACGCCCCGAAAAACGCCTATTGTCGCCCGTGCCGGAGGTTCCGGCTGCACGTACCTGACCACTTCCTTGACGACTTCCTTCGTCTCCGGTGCCGCGACAGGAACCGGTTTAGCCCGGCCCAGTTCGTCGAGACGGCTTCCCACTTTTTCCACGGCCTGGGTCAACCCGGCAATCTTGTCCTCGGCGCGCTTGCGCTCGGCGGCAGCCTCCGCCTCCGCTGCTGCCTTCTTGTCGAGCTCCGCCTGCCTTGCGGCGACGTCTGCCGGCGTTTCGCCGGTCAGGTCGGAAAGCGTCACCCGTTCCGTGGTCTCGCCTTTGCTGGCTGCGGCCTGGCGCAGCGCCAGCGACAATTGGCCGGCGCCGGCCGCTAGTGTCAGCTTCTGCGCGTCCTTGGTGCTTGCCTCAAGTGTCACCGATTTGACGACAGTCGGGCTGTCCTTGCTCACATCGGCCACCTGGTCGATGGCGAGCACCTTCATGCTCTGCAGCAGCACGTCGACGAAACTCTTGTCCGCGCCATCGTCGCCGCGCACCGTCCTCGTCAGCAGCACATCGACCCGGTCGCCTGGGAAGACGAAGCCGGCGACGCCGAGCACGTCGTTCACCCTGATGGAAACAGCTTTCATGCCTTCGCCAAGCACCGCCGAAAGCGTGGCGCGTTGGCCGGGCCCGGTGATCTTGCTGGCGAGGACTGGTTCGTTGGCGCTAATGGTCTGCAGCGCCTGCCTGGTGCCTTCGCCGGCCAAGGCCTCTTTCGTTGTTTTGAAGGCGCCCGTTGGAATGGAACCCGCCGGCCATGCGACTTCGCGCAATTTGTCCGCGCTTAGCGTATCGCCGAACTTCAGGGGTATTGCCGCTACGACGACTGTGCTGCCTTGAACGATTCCCGTTTGCGCCATGGCGCTACGTTGGCCGGCCAACCAGATATTGACCAGCACAACTGCCAGAACGCCGAACACGCCGGCGAGAACGATCATGATAAGCGTATTGGCGCGCATGTCCCAAGCCCCAAGCCCCAATGCGGGATTCGCCCGCTGCGATCGGATTCAGGCCCGGTTCGAACGATCCGGGCCTGAATGTAGTGACATCAGGTGCCGATGCCGGTGGTGGCGTTACACGTACCAACTGTCGCTGCTTCGAGCGCGGCGCAGAGCCCCGTAAAACGACCGTTCACCCAGCCGCCGATGGCGAGGACAGTCATGATCGATGCAACAGCGATAATGCCGATAAGGATGGAATATTCGACCATGGCAGCGCCGTTTTCATCGTCGCGGAACTGCCGGGTCATCGTCATGAGCTTGTTCATGTCAATTTCTCCCTTTGGAGGTTGGAACCCGACGAGACAGAGCAAAGGATGAAATCCATACCCAAGCATCCCCCGTCATCTCGATCCTAGGTCCCGAGAAAACGCGGAGTCAAACGACATTAAGGGTTCCTTAACTTTCATATACGTGATTCGGCAAGAAGATTGCAAAGTCAAATCTTATCAAGGGATTGATTCTTTTCATTTTTCGGACGTCCTTAACCATTCGTTCACAATTTGGCCCCTCATGTGGCGAAACCATGGAAGCATTAGCTGTAATGCATATTCCTTTATATCTAAGGACTTAAGCGGCAGTTTTGCTCGTTTATGCAGCGCGGTCGGATGAGTCCGAGATCCCCGGATAAATTTGGAGAACCCCGCATACCCTCTGCATCAAATAAACAAGGGATTTTCAGGCTTTGATCTTAACTATGCTGAAAGTAATGGCTGTGCGCCGGGCGTCCGGGCGCTTGTGCGCTCGTTGGTTAACGTTTAGTTTCCGCTAATGCGTGTCCGAGGGGAGTATAAGCAATTATGCTGGGGCGGTTCATTAAGGGGCCAGGCGAACAGCAGGCAGCGCCAAAGACCGAGCAGCTGGCGGTGCAGCCTGTTGCTCCGGCCCTTTCGTCAGCCGCTGATGTCGAATCGCATGGCAATGATTTTCTGACGCTCAAGGTCGAGCTTCATCGCCATCTGATCGATCGGTTCAACCTGACCGCTCTCGAAAGCGCTTCCAAGGACGAGATCCTGAATGAGATCCGTCCGATCGTGAGGGAGTTCGTGCGCGGTCGCACCGTTCCCCTTAACGCGCGCGAACTCGACCAACTGACCAGCGACACCGCCGACGAGATGCTGGGTCTCGGGCCGATCGAACCGCTGCTCAAGGACGATTCGATTACCGACATCATGATCAACACCCACAGGCGCGTCTTCATAGAGCGGCGTGGCATGATCGAGGAGACGGCAATCCGTTTCCGCGACGAGGCGCATCTGTTGCGCGTCATCAACAAGATCGTTTCGGCCATCGGCAGGCGTGTCGATGAATCGTCGCCCATGGTTGACGCGCGGCTGGAGGACGGTTCCCGCGTTAACATCGCGGTGCGGCCGATCTCCGTCGACGGTCCGCTGGTGTCGATCCGCAAATTCTCGAAAAATCCCTATTCGCTCGAACGTCTGATGGCATTCAATTCGATCCGTCCGCCGATGATCGAGCTGCTGCGGATCGCCGTCCAGGCGCGCAAATCGATCCTGGTTTCGGGCGGCACCGGCAGTGGCAAGACCACCTTGCTCAATGCCCTGTCGAGCTACATTCCCTCGAAAGAGCGGCTGATCACCATCGAGGATGCGGCCGAACTGCAATTGCAGCAGCCGCATGTCGGCCGGCTTGAGACGCGCCCGCCCAATGTCGAAGGTCGGGGCGAGGTGCGCCAGCGTGAATTGCTGAAGAACGCGCTACGCATGCGGCCGGACCGCATCATCGTCGGCGAGGTGCGCGGCGAGGAAGCCTTCGACATGCTGCAGGCGATGAATACCGGCCATGAAGGCTCGATGACCACAATCCATGCCAACACGCCGCGCGATGCGATCTCGCGGCTGGAGCAGATGGTCGGCATGGCCGGTATGCCGATGACGCATGATTCGATCCGGGCGCAGATTGCCTCCGCCATCGATATTATCGTGCAAACACAGCGTCTTTCGGACGGCGGCCGGCGCGTCACCTCCATATCGGAACTGACTGGCATGGAGGGCAATGTCGTCCAGCTCCAGGAAATCTATCATTTCGTCCGCCGTGAGGTGACGGCCGAGGGCAAGGTCATCGGAGATTTTCGCGCCACCGGGGTCCGCCCACGCTTCGCTCCGGAGGCCGCGACGCTTGGCCACCATTTCGCCAAGGACGCCTTCAACCCGCAGGTTGCCCTCTGATGCTGACGGGTCAAGCTCTACTCTACTTCATCTACATGCTGGCGGCAGCTTCGGTCATTCTGGCAGGCGAAGCTCTTTATCTTTCCTTTGCCGGCCGCCGCTCCCGGTCAATGGCAGTCAATCGCCGATTGAAACGGCTCGCTGGCGACGTCCCGGCCGAACAGACGTTACAGGGATTGCTGCGGGAGCGTGGCCTCACGGACTCCGGCGATTTTCTTTTCGGTATGGTCTGGTTGAACAGGCTCTATACCCAGTCCGGCATCACCGGGAATCCCCTGACCTTCGCCGCAACATTTCTGCTCGCAGGGCTGGCGATGGCGTTGCTGCTGGTATTCTTCAATTTTTCGGCTTTGGCGTCACTTATTATCTTTCTGGTCGTAGGGCTTGTTCTGCCGCTTCTCGTCCTCCGGCGCGCCCGCAACAAACGAATCCGGAAATTTGCCAAACAGCTGCCGGATGCGCTCGACATGATCGTTCGTTCCCTGCGCGCCGGGCATCCGGCTTCGGTCGCCATCGGTCTGGTCGCGCGCGAAATGCCTGATCCACTCGGCACCGAGTTCGGCATCGTCTCCGATGAGATCACCTTTGGGCTCAGCATCGAGCAGGCCGTGCGCAAGCTTTCGCAGCGTGTCGGCTTCGAGGGCCTTCAGCTGCTGTCGGTATCGCTGTCGATCCAGTCCAAGACTGGCGGCAATCTTACGGAAATTCTGGCCAATCTTTCCTCTGTTATGCGTGAACGTCAGAAATTGCGAATGAAGATCAGGGCTCTTTCGGCGGAAGGTCGCGTCTCTGCGTGGATCATCTCCTTGTTTCCTATTGTGATGTTCTTCACACTTCAAATCCTTGCGCCAACCTATTACGGCGCCGTCTGGAGCAACCCGCTCGTCTTCCCGGTGTTCCTGATTTTCGGGTTGTGGGCGCTGCTTGGCGACTTCATCATGTACCGGATGGTTACTTTCGATTTTTGACTGGGAGCGACGAAAGAAATTGTTTTCGAACATTCAGGACCTGGGCTTCTTGGTGTCCATTGCCGTCTTTGTGGCGGCGGTGTCCTTCTTCCTGTTCGGTGCGCTTGTCTTCCTGCCGGCTCTGCAGACACGAAAGCTGGTCGCGCAGAGCCTGATGGGCGAAGGAATTACCGACCGCCGATCGATGCTGGGACAAGACCAGCTTGCCAAGCTTGCGGCGCAACGGCCGGTCGATGCCTACTTCAAGTCGATCGAGAAGGAGCGGGAAGAGCCAAACGCCTTGGAAGCGAAGCTGTTTCGCGCCGGCTTTTATCAATCAACCGCACCGCTGATTTATACGCTGTCCCGCCTTGTCGCGGTCTGCCTCGGTTTTCTGGCAATGTATGCACTCCTGTCGCGGGTTCTGCCGCCGCACCTGCCCGGTTTCATCACCCTTGCCGGTTCTGCCCTGTTCGGTCTCGCCTGCATGGTAATTCCTTCCATTCTGCTCGACCGTTTCGAGAACAGCCAGAAACAGATCTATCGCCGGGCCTTCCCCGATTTCATGGACATGATGATCACCTGCGCCGATGCCGGCATGAGCCTGGAGGGGGCGGTCGAACGCGTCAGCCATGAAATGGCCGCTACCCACAAATGGTTGGGAATACAGCTGTCGATCATGAACTTGCAGTTGCGCGCCGGCAAACCGTTGCGGGAAGCGCTACGTGAACTCGCCGATCGCATCGGACTTGACGAGGCGCGGGCACTAGCTGTCCTGTTCCGGCAGTCGGAAGAACTCGGCACCAGTCTCACCGACGCCTTGCGTGTTTATAGCGCGGAGATGCGCGGGCAACGAATCCTGAGTGCAGAGGAACGCGCCAACTCTCTGCCGGTGAAGATGATGATTCCGCTGGGCCTTTGCATCTTCCCGGTCGTGATGATGGTGATCATGTTGCCGGTCATCATTCGCATGAGGGGCATTATCTTCTAGTTTGGTATATGATTTGGTCCTAATGTGAGTCGGGGACCCCAAGGGGACACATTGATGAAGAGGGTTATCGCGGCCGCGGCCTGTCTGCTCATGGCGGTGCTTGCCGGTTGCCAGACGGCGGACACAACCGACGGTGTCGTGCGCACGAACGAGCCGTCGAAGGGCGACGTGACGTCTTTTGGCGATGCTTTCGACGGGCTGAAAACGGTCAGCGACGTCGAGTATTACGCCTCCGACCAGGCCGTCGCGGAGGCCAAGAACCAGTTCCGCGCCGAAAATTACGGCAATGCCGGCGCGCTGTTCTTCAAGGCGACGCAACTGGCGCCCAATGACGGCAACGCCTGGATGGGGCTGGCCGCCTGCACCGACCGGATCCACCGCTTCGACCTGTCCGACAAGGCCTATGCCAGGGCTTTCAAGTTGGTCGGCGCAACGCCCGAATATTACAACAATGTCGGCTATTCCTATCTGCTGCGCGGCAAACTGCAGGACGCCCGCTCCAATTTCCTCAAGGCTTATGAGCTGGCGCCCAACGACCCGACCGTCGCCAACAATCTGAAGCTTTTGTCGTCAAGCGTGCAGAACGTCGAGCGCTAGCATGCTGCTCGTCGAAGCACTGCTGCTGAAGGCGCTCGCTATCCCTCTGCTGGCAAGGATTGCCTGGCTCGATTTCACCACCCAGAAGATTTCCAATCGCGACGTGCTGCTGCTGCTCTGCCTGGGCGCCGGGGGCTTGTTGCTGCTCTCGCTCCAGTCCGGGTCGTGGTGGGACATGGGACTGAGCGCCGGTGCAGGGCTTCTGTTGTTCGTCGCGTTCTTGCCCTTCTGGGCCCTGCGCAAGATCGGCGCCGGCGATGTCAAGCTGATGGCAGTCGTACCCTTCCTGGTTGGCGGCAGCGGTCTCGCGGTGTTTTCGGCGCTGCTCCTGGTTTTCGCCTTGGCCACTGCGGCGATCGTGAAAAACCCCTTCCTGCTGCCCGCGGGTGCTTTTCGGCTCATCGTCCAGCATCTGGATCGCAAGGGCATGGTGCCGTTCGGCGTGCCGATCTCGCTGGCCGCGATCTGTACGCTGGCGTTCCTGATCTACAAGAGCTTGATCCTGGCGAGCAGTTCTGGGATCCTCAATCAGCTCAACTGACCTCGACAGCTCGCGCGGCGAACGCGCTGCGATCGACACTTCCCCGAAGCCTTCGCCGGCGCGTTGGCTGACGGAACAAACGAAAAACCCGCCTGTGCGGCGGGTCGCTGGCGCAAATCAGCACCATGGGCAAAAATGTACCATAGCTGAGTGCAGGGAGTCAAGAAAAAATTCCTGTCGCGCTGCCCTGCACAAAAACGACGACACTGCCGAACTGGCTCCCGCCAGGCCTTTCGTCGAAGTTCGGAGCCGTGGGTCCGGTCACGGAGAGCTTGTCGAGAAGCCGGGTCGATGGCTAGATAAACAATCACAGGGAGAAGGCAGCATGGCACTTCACCTTTCGGCGGATGCTCCGGTCTCGGTCGCGGCGCCTCCACAGAAATACCTGTTTGGTCCGTTCATCGATTTTTTCATGCTCGGCGGGAGCGCGTTCCTGATCCTGCCGGTCCTGTATTTCGTGCCGCTCAAATATGAGGGCGTCGTGGCGCTGGCGGCGTTCTTGCTGTCGCATCTCATCAACCAGCCGCACTTTGCCCATTCCTACCAGATTTTCTATCGCAATTTCGCACGCAAGGTGCGCGGTGACGGATACGACAGAAGTCTCCAGATCCGCTACATCATCGCGGGCATTGCCGTCCCAATGATCATGGTCGCTTTCTTCGCCTATGGCTCCGTAACCGGCAACGCCCGCCTGCTGGGATATGCCACCAACGCGATGGGCTTTTTCGTCGGCTGGCACTACGTCAAGCAAGGCTATGGCATGCTGATGGTGGACGCGGTGCTGAAGCGCAAATTTTTCAGCGACCAGGACAAGAAAGCGCTGCTGTTCAACGGATATGCCGTGTGGCTGTTCGCCTGGCTCCAGACAAACGTGGTGATCACCGAAAGGCAGTACTGGGGCCTGGACTACTACACATTCGCTGTCCCGCCCTGGCTCCTCAACATCGCGCTCGCGGTCGCCGCTGCCTCCTCGGCGGCCACCGCCGTGATGTTCGTCAATCGCTGGCGCAAACATGGCGGCGCGCTGCCGTATAACGGCGTCGTCGCTTACGTCGTGTCGCTCTATGCCTGGATTCTGTTCGTGGCCCTAAATCCGCTTTGGCTGCTCGTGGTGCCGGCGCTCCATTCGTTGCAGTATTTGGCAGTCGTCTGGCGTTACCAGACCAATGTCGAGCGCGACCGCGCGGATGCCGTCAAGGATCCGGAATTCAGGGTGCTGTCCATTCTTGGGCCGATGTACAGGCTGCGGGTGCTGATATTCATCATCGCCGGCACAATTCTCGGTGCTCTCGGTTTCTGGCTGGTGCCGATGGCGCTGAGTGCCCTGGTTCCCTACGACAAACAGGTGCTCGGCTCGTCGCTTTTCCTCTTCATCGCGTGGATATTCATCAACGTGCACCATTACTTCCTGGACAATGTGATGTGGCGTCGCGGCAACCCGGAAGTCTCGAAATATCTGTTCCGCTAACCCTCAGTCTGTTGGATGTTCAGTCCCGCAGGAGATCGAACATCAGCTTGAAGAAGCGGTCCGCGTCGACCTCATGGGCGATGCGGGCATTGTCCTTTTCACCGCGCTCGCCCCAGTAGTCGGCGATGGTCGCGCCGAAGGCGTAGGTGCCGGACAGATCGACGCCGATATGGGCAGGGCGCGTGCGCACCAATGTCGGGTCGATGGCCAGCGCCAGCGCCAGCGGATCGTGCATGGCGCCGCCGACGCCCATCGAGTTGCGGTGCAGCTTCTCGTAGAACAGCAGCCAGTCGTTGACGAGCCGGCCGAGCGGCGTGTCGATGGTGGCGAGTTCGGCATATTGCGGCGCCTCGATCAGCACCTGCATGGTGACGTCGAGGCCGACCATCAGGATCGGCACGCCGCTGTCCAGCACGATCTTCAGCGCTTCGGGATCGCAGAACGCGTTGAATTCGGTCGGCGTGATGATCTCGCTCTTGCGGTAGAACACGCCGCCCATCCAGATCAGTTCCTTGATCTTGGGCAGCACGTCGCGATGCTTGAGGATCATCAGGCCGATATTGCTGAGCGGGCCGGTGGCAACGACCAGGATCGGTTCGGGCGCGGCGCGCAGCCTGTCGGCCAGGAAATCGACGGCATGCTGGTCAACCGGCTTGATCGTCGCCTGCGGCAGGTAGGGCGAGCCCTCGAGCCCGCTCGGGCCATCGGCGGTGCCGAGCACCAGCGGGCGCGCCAGCGGACGGTGGCAGCCCTGCGCGACAGGCACGTCGCCGGCGCCGATATACTCCAGGATGCGCAAGGCATTGGCGGTCGTCTTCTCGACCTCCGCATTGCCGCAGGTCGTGGTGACGCCGATGAGTTCGATGGCCGGCGAGCGATGCGCCATGACCAGCGCGATGGCGTCGTCGTGGCCGGGGTCGCAGTCGAACAGGATAGGAGTTGGCTTGGTCATCATGTCGTCTTTCACGCCGCCCGCTCGTAGCGCGCTATGGTTTTCTTGAAGCCGTCGAGGAAACGCCGGCCGTCCAGGCCGGTGCAGATGCGGGTGGTTTTCGGCCCGCCGCCGGGCAGCAATTGCCGGCCGCGAAAAGCGACGGTCTGGCCGCGCGCCAGCCTGCCGTCGAGCACGACGTCGGCGAACAGCGGCTCGGTCATCGTCGCCAGGCCGGGATCGAAAGCCAGCGCCACGGTGATCACGTCATCCATCGGGAACCCGACGAGGTCGAAGAATTCGCGCCAGATGTCGATGTAGATCGGGAAGCTGTCGGCGATCATCTCCAGGACGGGATTGTTCCTCGCGACGGCCTGCATGTCGGCGATGTCGTCGCGCGTCAGCATCGAGTCGGCGACGCGGTTGTCCTCGCAGATGTCAAGGGGGACGAGGATCTTCTCGACATCGGCGTTGAGCACGATGCGCGACGCCTCCGGATCGGCCCAGATGTTGTATTCCGACAGGGGTGTGATGTTGCCCGGCGTCTGGAAATTGCCACCGAGCACGATCAGCCGCTTGAGTGCACCGGTCAATCGCGGCTCCTGCAACAGCGCCATCGCCGCGTTCGTCAGCGGGCCGGTCGTCACCAGCGTGATCTCGCCCGGATTGGCCATGACCGTCTCGATTATGAAATCGACCGCATGTCCCGACGTGGCCTGCCGCACCGGCGTCGGCGCCGGCGGGTTGAACTTCTTCAGGCGATCGCCGAAGCGGGCAACGAGCCGCTTTTCGAAATGCACCGGCGCCTCCATGTCGGCCTTGGCATTGCCGACGATCGGCCGCCACGCACCGGCGTGAACCGGGATGTCGTCGCGCCCGGCGAGCGTCAGCGTGTTGAGGACGACGTTGGTGACCTGTTCGATCGGGCCGGCCGCACCGGTCACGGTGGTCACGCCCTCGAGCCGGAGCTTCGGATTGACCGCTGCAAACAGCACGGCGAGAATATCGTCGCCGGCCGAATCCACGTCGAGGATTATGCGTTCCATAAAGGCTTCCTTCACTGGGGATTTTTGCCGCCGGGTTCGGTGTTCCTGTCTACCGACAGCAGTTTCCGCATCGATTCCAGCGTCTCCGCGATGATCCTCGGGCGCGCCCGGTAGGACAGCGCGAACAACGCGATCAGCGCGACGACATAGGGGACGGTGAGAACCAGGTAGGACGGATAGCCAAACGTCTGCAGGCGCAACGAAAAGGCATCGGCGAAGCCGAACAGCAGGCAGCCGGCCAGCACCTTCAGCGGATCGCCGTTGGAAAAGATCAGGATCGCCACCGCCATGAAACCACGGCCCGACGACATGTTTTCGGTGAACATGGTGATGTAGCCGAGGGACAGATGCGCGCCGGCGAGGCCCGCCAGCAATCCGCACAGCAGGGATGCGATGTAGCGGACGCGGGTGATCGAGATGCCAAGCGCCTCGGCGGCTTCCGGCTTTTCGCCGACCACGCGGATATAGAGGCCGAGCCGCGTCCGGTTGTAGCAGACGACCAGCAGCGGCACGGCGATGAAGGCGGCATAGACGAGCGGCGTGAAACCGGAGATCAGCGGCGCCCAGGAGCCGAGAAGGTCGCGGGCGCCGGGCAACTGGACTTTCGGCAGGCCGACGATGCCGTGACCGACGATCGAACCGCGCGTGCCGAAGATCGCTTTCATCAGCGAGATCGTCATGCCGCCGGCCAGGATGTTGAGCGCCAGCCCGACGACCACTTCATTGGCCTTGAAGCTCACCACCAGGACAGCAAAAACCAGGGCGAAGACGAGCGCCGCCGCAACGCCGCAGGCGACGCCCGCCAGTGCGGAACCGGTCCAGATCGAACCGAGGACGGCGAAGAAGGCGCCGACCAGCATCTGCCCCTCGAGGCTGATGTTGAAGATGCCGGCCTTGGTGGTGAACGAGCCGCCAAGCGCGACCAGAAGGATGGGCGCGGTGGTGCGAAGCGTCGCAGCGATCAGCGCGACGTTGATGAGCTTGTCTAGAATTTCCATCGCCGCTCCCCTGCCTGGCTGTCGCCGCGCTTTCTCACCAGCACCTGGGCCGACACGCTGAGGATGATCAGCGCCTGGATCACGGTGATGATCTCGCGCGACGCGCTGGTGTCGACCTCGAGCAGCAGCGATCCGTTGCGCAGGGCGCCGAAGAACAGTGCGGTGAAGATGGTGGCGACCGGCGAGCCATTGGCGAGCAGGGCGGCGATCAGCCCGTCGAAGCCGAAACCGGGAGCAAATCCTTCCATGAAGCGGTGGTGGACGCCGAGCGTCTCGACACCGCCGGCCAGCCCGCCGACGGCCCCCGAAAGCAGCAGGACCAGGAAGCCCTGCCGTTTCACGTTGACGCCGCCATATTCGGCGAATTTCGGCGCCGAGCCGACCATCGTGACGCCGTAACCCCATCTGGTGTAGCGGAAGACAAGGGCCGCGCCGACCGCCAGCACCAGGCCAATGACCAGGCCCCAGTTCAACCGCGAGAAGGCGAAGATCTCCGGCAGATAGGATGTCGCCAGGATCGGCGGCGTCTCCGACCAGCCGCCCGGCCGCTTGAACAGGAAGATGGTGAAATAGGATGTGAGCAGCACCGCCACGTAGTTCGACAGGATCGTCGAGACGACCTCGTTGGTGTTGTAGCGGGCGCGGAAATAGGCGGGGATGGCGACCCAGGCCGCGCCCGCCACGACCGCCAGCGCCAGTGCTGCCAGCGTGTGAATGCCCGCGGGCAGGGGCATGGCAAAGCCGACCCAGGCGGCGGCGAAGCCGCCGAGGAACAGCTGGCCCTCGATGCCGACGTTGAACATGCCGCCGCGCAAGCCGATGCAGGCAGCGACACCGCAGATCAGGATCGGCGTCGTCTGCAGCAAGGTCCCGGCAATCTTCTCCTGATCGCCGAAGGCGCCGCGCAACAGTGTCATGAACACACGCACCGGGCTTTCGCCGACCATGAGGATGATGATCGCGCCCATCAGCAGTGCCACGCCGATGGCGATGACCTGGCCGGAAACGGCATGCAAATGGTCTCTCATGATGCGGTCTCCGCGGCGAATTCCGGCGCGGCCACGCCTGCCATCATCATGCCGATGCGCTCCTCGTCGGCATCATCGCCAGAGACCTCGCCCATGATCCGTCCGTTGAACATCACCAGGATGCGGTCGGCAAGGGCGGCCAGTTCGTCGAGTTGCACGGAAATCAGCAGGATCGCGCGGCCGGCGGCGCGCTGGCGCATGATCTCGTCATGAATGGCCTCCTGGGCGCCGATGTCGACGCCGCGCGTCGGCTGGTCGATCAGCAGGAAATCGGCGCCATTGGTGAATTCGCGTGCCAGAACGACCTTCTGGATGTTTCCGCCCGAAAGCCGCTTGACCGCATCGCTCGGTCCGCGCGCGCGAATATCGAAGCTCTTGATCAGCGTTTCGGCGTTTTGATTTATGGCATTCCAGTTGAGCATGCCGCCACGACTCCATGGTGCGCGATGCTGGCGGCCCATCAGGGTGTTGGCCGCTATCGAAGCGTTGCGATCGACCCCGCGTACCATGCGGTCGCCTGGAACATGGGCGAGGCCGGCCTGGCGGATCGCGGCGGGCGAGAGATCGGTGAGATTCTGGCCCTTCAGCCAGGCCCCGCCATGGCTTGCCGGCCGCAGGCCCGAAAGCACTTCCGCCAGCTCCGTCTGTCCATTGCCGGCCACACCCGCGATCCCCACCACCTCGCCGGAGCGGACCGTGAAACTGGCATCGCGAAGGGCCGGCAGCAGGCGATCGTCGCGCGCCCACAGATCCTTCACTTCGAGCACTACGTCGCCGTGCAGCGAAGCGCGCGGCCGGCGGTCGAAGCTGACCTCGCGGCCGACCATCATGTGCACCAACTCGTCCTTGCTGAACTCGGCCGTCGGCCGGGTCGCCACCTTCCTGCCGTTGCGCAGCACCGTCACCGTGTCGGACACTTCCATCACCTCTTCCAGGTGATGCGAAATGAAGATCACCGTCATGCCCTCGGCCACGAAGCTGCGCAGCGTCTGGAATAGTTCGCGGCTTTCCTGCGGCGTCAGCACCGCGGTCGGTTCGTCGAGGATGATGGTGCGCGCGCCGCGCACCAGGACCTTCAGGATTTCGATGCGTTGCTCTATGCCGACCGAGAGCAGCCCGACGCGCTCGGTCGGATCGACCTGCAGGCCGAAGCGCTTCGACAGGTCGCGCGTTCGCGCCACCTGCGCAGCGTGGTCGATAAGTCCATGGCGACGGATTTCCATGCCGAGAAAGACGTTGTCGGCAACCGAGAGCGAGGGAACCAGCTTGAAATGCTGGTGAACCATGCCGAGGCCGGCCTTTATCGCCACGGACGGGTCGGCGATCACGATCTCTTCACCGTTCAGCCGGATCGAGCCTTCGTCCGGCTGCAAGAGGCCGAACAGGATGTTCATCAGCGTCGTCTTGCCGGCACCGTTCTCGCCGATGATGGCGTGGATCTCGCCGCGGCGGACCGCAAGATCGATGCCGTCATTGGCGACGAATGCGCCAAAACGCTTGGTGATGCCAGTCAACTCGACGGCCATCGCGGCATTGCTGTGGAGGGTCGGCGACCCCGGCGTGTTCGACAACATGGCTCTCGCAGATTGGACACTGATCCGCCGCGGCAAGCCGCGGCGGATCAGTCTAGCGCTTCTTGGGAGGGAGGCGCTGGTGTTGGCTTATTTCGCCTTGGCGATCACGATCTTGCCGTCGACGATGCCCTTTTTGATCTCGTCGAGCTTGGCGGTCATCTCTGCCGGGATCTTGGCGGCGATGTCATCGCAGACCTTGACCTCGACACCGCCCGAGGCGAGGTCGAAAGTGCGGGTGCCGGCGGTGATCTTGCGGCCCTCGACCTCGTCCTTGATCAACGTATAGACGGCGATGTCGCCGCGCTTCAGCATGCTGGCGAGCACATTTCCGGGGGCCGAGCCGCACATGTCGATGTCGACGCCGATCGAATATTTGTCGACCGCGGCACTTGCCTGCATCACGCCTTCACCCGTCGGGCCGGCGACGTTGTAGACAATGTCGGAGCCTTGGCCGTAAAGCGCCTGGGCAAGTTCGCTTCCCTTGGCCGGGTCGTCGAAGGTTCCGGCGAAGACGGAGTTCACCTTGACGTCGGGCGCTGCATATTTGGCGCCTTGCTCGTAGCCGCCCAGGAAGTTGCGGATCACCGGGATATCGCGGCCGCCGACAAAGCCGATGGCCTTGCCGTCGCCGATCTTGTCGAAGGCGGTGCCCTTGGCTTCGATCATGCCGGCAAGCGCGCCGGCGACGAAGGATCCCTGCTCCTCGGCGAAATTGGCGTAGATCATCTTGGGGTTGTCGAGGACGCCATCGATGAACACGAAGCGTTGGTCAGGATATTCGGCGCTGACCTTTTGCAGCGAGTCCACCAGCTCCCAGCCCATCACGAAGATCAGGTCGTACTGTTTGCCCTTGGCAAGATTCTCGAACTGCTGCTGGTAGTCGAGCGCGCGATTGCCGGTGTCGACCAGCTTGAGATCGATGCCGAAATCGGTCTTGGCCTTGTTGAGGCCGTTGACGATCGAAACGCCAAAACCCTGTGCAAAGTATCCCGAGATGGCGGCCACGGAAACCTTGGCCTGTGCGGCGGCCGGTCCGAACGAAATGGCAAGCATCGTGCCGGCCAGGAATAAACTCTTGAGCGCCCTTTTCATGTCATTCCCCTTCAGCTTTTTTCAGCTTTTGAAGCCACGCTTTGACCATCCCCCACACATCGCCGGGACAACGGCGAGTTCGTTGATGGTCATATGAGTTTAGGAGCGGCTTAACAGGCTGTCAATCGTCATCCGATGCAGTTTTCTTGGCCCTTCGCCCGCTTGCTCGACGTCTGTGCTTGACAAATGTCGATAGGCATAATTGTTGATACTCTAACGAGTTTTATGAACGACGGGATGAAGGAAGCGAACAATGCCGGCTGTGGTGGTCAGGAAATTTCTGGTTCAGATCGAAGAGATATTCCATGAGGGCGGACCGCACGCGGCACGCCCGCTCAAGCGAGGCGCGATCGTCGCGGTCATCGCCAACCCTTTTGCCGGACGCTATGTCGAAGAGATCACCGGCTTCATGGAAGACCTGAAGCCGCTCGGTCTCGATATGGCTCGGCGCCTGATCGACTCCATTGGTGAGGGCGGCCAGGCCATCGAAGGTTATGGCAAGGGTGCCATAGTCGGCGCCGCCGGCGAGCTTGAACATGGCGCGCTCTGGCACAATCCGGGCGGCTACGCGATGCGCGAACTGCTCGGCAATGCCAAAGCGATCGTGCCTTCGACCAAGAAAGTCGGCGGCCCCGGAACGCGCATCGACATCCCGATCACGCACATAAACGCCTCCTATGTGCGCAGCCATTTCGATGCAATCGAGATCGGCATTGCCGATGCGCCGCGCAGCGACGAAATGGCGGTCATCCTGGCGATGACCACCGGCGCACGCGTCCATGCACGGGTCGGGGGGGGGG